>JBHEMD010000050.1:0-29888 GCA_046262735.1 Chthoniobacterales bacterium
GAGGTTCTCGCCATTCATGCCGGCGCAACCGCGCGCACCACGA
The DNA here is from genome assembly GCA_046262735.1 of Chthoniobacterales bacterium. Classification (GTDB taxonomy): domain Bacteria; phylum Verrucomicrobiota; class Verrucomicrobiia; order Chthoniobacterales; family UBA10450; genus AV17. The sequence continues at coordinate 44 of JBHEMD010000050.1, forward strand.
AACTGATTTTCGAGCTGAGGAAAAAGCAAGGGTAAGGGCGGAGGGCAAATTGCCTTGCGCGGGCGAAGTTGGAATCGATATTGCCCGGCTCTTGTGACCCTATCGTCTAGAGGCCCAGGACATCGCCCTTTCACGGCGGTAACACGGGTTCGAATCCCGTTAGGGTCGCGCCTTTGCTAAACCGATGGACAAGCGGTGCACGTAAGCACCGTAGGCAGCCCAAACCAGGCGACAGTCACAATCCTCGACGGCCCATGAGCCTGGGCAAGGGCCGAGTTATTGAAACTTTGCGGCTGGAGCACAGTTATATCCGAAGAAGTTGTATGAGAGCACGAATCTTCCTTATAACCGGATCATGTTTGCTGCTTTGCCTGCCCGTTGCCCGGGCGGACGATGAGACGGACCTGCAACGGGCCGCCGAAAACATTAATCATGAGAGCGCCACGCCAGAGGGCGAAAGGCATGTGCTGCGTTCCATCGCGGCCGAGGCTGGTGTGCCGCCCAGCACATTACTCGCCCAAAAAAATGCCACCGGTTACGGCAACGGCGAACTCCTCATCGCCAATTTGCTGGCGCCGCTTCGGGCAGAACGTTTGACGATGTTGTCGCGATGCGCAAAACCGAGGGCTGGGTGAAAATGGCGCAGAATCTTGGATTGACTCTGGGACAACTGGTCAGTCGCGCCCACCGCGCCGAACAAGCCGCCGCGCACGCCAAGAACACAGGCAGAGCACATCAGTTCAATGGCCAGCCGGGACGCGGACGCGCTCACGGCCACGGACAATAGGGGCCGGGGGCGCATTCGCCGAGGAGGTGTTTCCCGCAGGAAGTCAGGTTTGGACCGCAGCTTGCGAAAGCTTTCGTCTCCATCTACAATACGCCTTTCCATGGCAGAGAAACCGGAGACAGTAAGCCTCAAGGAGTTTCAGTTGCACGAAAAGGACACGGGCAGCGCGGATGTGCAAATCGCGCTTCTCACGCGCCGGATCGAGCACCTCACCGAACACCTTAAGGGCAACGCCAAAGATCACTCCTCGCGCCGCGGCCTTCTCAAGATGGTGGCGCAGCGCCGTAGTTTGCTCGATTATTTGAGCAAAACCGAAGCCGATCGCTACAAGAAGCTGATCGAGAAGTTGAACTTGCGAAAGTAATTGTCGATCCTGGCAACAGCCGACGCTCACTCGCCCGGCTCTCAGGCCAAAAGGAAAAACTACAATACAACAACAACGGTCCAGGCCGAAGTAATCACCTTGGATTTTAGGTTTTAGCCCCGAATGCTTTCGGGGTTAAAACCTACAGTCAGGGTGACCGGCCTGGAACTCGCACATCCAGGAACAACATATGCAACAGAAGGTCACAGCCCAAATCGGGGCAACTCACATCTCAATTGACAGCGGCAAAATTGCCAAGCTCGCCGACGGCGCAGTTATCGTCTCGTGCGGCGACACGATGGTACTGGTCAGTGCCGTCTCCGCCACCGCGATCAGGGAAGGGCAGGATTATTTCCCGCTCACGGTCGATTATCGCGAAAAGGCAGCCGCCGCCGGCAAATTTCCCGGGGGGTATTTCAAACGCGAAGGCCGCCCCGCGGAAAAGGAAACGCTCACCTCGCGCATGATCGATCGGCCCTTGCGGCCGCTTTTCCCGCACGGCTATTTTTACGACACGCAGGTCATCTCCGTCCTGCTCAGTGCCGATGGCCAAAATGATCCCGATATTCTGGCGATGAACGGCGCATCGGCGGCGCTTTGCGTTTCCGATATCCCATTTGCGGGGCCGATCGGCGCCGTGCGAGTCGGCCGGGTGAACGGCCAGTTTGTTGCCAATCCGACCCATGCTGAGCGCGAACAAAGTGATCTCGATCTGGTCTACGTTGGAACGGAGAATGACATCATCATGATCGAAGGCGCGGCCAACGAAATTCCGGAAGCGGATTTCGTGAAAGCGCTCGAGTTCGGCCACGGACACGCGCGCGAAATGATCCGCGTCCAAAGACAACTCGCCGAGCAGATCGGCAAACCAAAACGCGAGATGCCGTTGCTCGAACTCAAACCGGAGCTGCTCGAAATCGCTTACCAGGTTGCCGGGAATCGGATCGAATCCGCCCTTTATACCGAGGGGAAGGTCGCCCGCGCCAAAGCCGTCGAGGCGCTGCGCGAAGAAGTGAAGATGTCGATCTTGGAAAAGCATCCGGAAACGGATGCGTTCTCCATTTCGCAGGCGTTCGATTACGTGCAGAAGAAGGCGTTTCGGATCACCATTCTCGACAAGAAAAAACGTGTCGACGGTCGCAGTTATGAAGATCTGCGTCCGATCACCTGCGAAGTCGGTGTGCTGCCGCGCGCGCACGGCTCAGCCATTTTTCAGCGCGGCGAAACCCAGGCACTGACTCTGGCCACGCTCGCTCCGATCGAGGAAGCGCAAATGATCGATGCTTACGGCGGGGGGGAACAATCGAAGCGTTTCATTTTGCATTACAATTTTCCGCCGTTCAGCGTGGGCGAGACCGGTCGCACTGGAGCACCGGGCCGACGCGAGATTGGTCACGGCGCATTGGCCGAGCGCTCACTCGAGCCGCTCGTCCCAGGTGAAAATGATTTCCGTTACGCCATTCGCATCTCGAGCGAGATCATGGAGTCCAACGGCTCAACTTCTATGGCGAGTGTATGTGGCGGGATGCTCGCGCTCATGGACGCAGGCGTGCCGATGAAAGGAACGGTCGCCGGGATTTCGGTTGGTCTCGTCACCGAGCATGGCGAAGATCGACAATTGCAGCGCTATGAATTGATCACCGATATTATTGGCTCGGAAGATCACTTCGGCGACATGGATTTCAAAGTCTGCGGCACCGATGCCGGCATCACTGGTTACCAGCTCGATCTGAAACTTCCCGGCATCAGCCACAAGATCCTCGGCGAAGCAATCGTGCGGGCGAAAGAGGCGCGCACGAAAATTCTGGAGATCATGCGACGCGCGATCGACAAGCCACGGTCGGAGTTGTCCAAATACGCGCCGCGCATCGAGACGATCAAGATTAATCCCGAAAAAATCGGGGCGCTCATCGGACCGGGCGGCAAGACGATCAAGGGCATTGTCGCTGAAACCGGCGCGGAGATTAACATCGAAGACGACGGCTCGGTGCACATCTACGCCACCAGCGGCGAAAGCATGGCGCGCGCGAAGGAGATCATCGGCGGTATGACACGCGAGATTGAGATCGGCAAGACTTATCAGGGACGCGTTGTCACTACGAAAGAGTTCGGCGCATTTGTCGAAGTATTTCCAGGCAAGGAAGGTCTTGTCCACATTTCCGAGCTTGCCGATTTCCGCGTCAAACGGACCGAAGACGTGGCCAAGGTCGGCGACATCATCTGGGTCAAATGCATCGGCATCGACGACAAGGGCCGTGTAAAACTCTCGCGCAAAGCGGCGCTCAAGGAACGCGCGGAAGCGGAAACAGGCCAGCCGCAGGAAGAGAGTGCAATGTCCTAGGTTGGGCAGTCATGTTGGACGTCAACAGTTCTACTTATGTTGCGGATGGGGCCACCGCTCGACGGAACATCGAGCAGCGTAGTTGCAGCCGCTGGCACAAGAAAGATAGCGGCCCGGATGATAGCGATCGTCAGCTCGCTTCTCAGCGGCTGCGGGAACCGCTCTTCATTCCCGCTTTAGAGCCGGGATTTAGACTTCAGCGCGACGATAAGTTCTTTGCCATCGGTTCATGCTTTGCCCGCGGCATCGAGAAGGCATTGCTGGGCCGCAAGATGGAAGTGCTAAGTGTGGCGCCAGAGTTCGCGTCCCTGCAGACGATCAATGAGAGCGTGACGGGGTTGGGGTTTACAAACAAGTACAACACGTTTTCGATTTACAACGAACTGCATTGGGCGCTCGACCCGGAAGCGAAATTTCCACGGGAAACCATCGTCGAATTGGGCGACGGCAACGTCGTCGATCCGCACATCAATCCAACATTGCCAGTGGCTGGCGCGGAGGAAACCTGGCGACGTCGTTCACTCATTCAGATGGTCAACCGCCGCGCGGCAGAGTGTCGTGTCGTGATTGTGACACTCGGATTGATCGAAGCCTGGCGCGACACAAAAGCTGATACGTTTCTCAACTCAACGCCTTTTTTTGATCTGCTTCGGTTATACCCGGATCGCTACGAGTTTCACGTTACCAGTTTTGGCCAGAATCTGGCGAATCTCGAAGGCATTCACACGCTGCTTGCCCGTTTCGGTCATCACGACGTGCAAATTGTCGTAACAGTCTCACCTGTACCATTAATGGCCACCTTCTCCGGGGAGGACGTGGTGCTCGCCAATAGCTATTCGAAGTCCTTACTTCGTACCGTCGCTCAGCAATGGGCAGCAATGCATCAGAACGTGCATTATTTTCCCAGTTACGAGATCGTAATGAATTCCGATCGCGCCCGGACGTGGGAACCTGATTTGCGGCACGTCAAACCGGAAGTGACCCTGCACATCATGAGACTATTTCTGCAAGCGTACCTGAGTTAGCTCTGGAACGCTCGGGAAAGAGCGGCTCGTGTTCGCCTAGACAATTTTGGCATGCGACCTGGGGAAAGATCGACCAAGCCGGGATCGACATCGTTGGCGCAGGGTTCACTGGGTTATGCTCGCTGAAGAAAATTCAGCCGCCCCGCAGCCAGGAGCATTAGCTGCGATCAACCGAATGATTTCGGGACGTGGCCCTCTTCTCGTCGGTCTGGTATTATTACTATGCGCTTTAGCGTTCTATTACTTTGCCGTCCTTAAAATTGATTACCACAAAACGCTCCTGCTAAATCTGCGTCCATCGGATGCGGCAGAATATTTTGCCCAGGCAAAAGCCTTATCGAAGGATGGATGGCCTTCGATACAAATCGGCTACGACAAGCTGCCATGCACGACTCCGATTGGTTATCCCGCAGCGATGCTGCCATGGCTGAAGGTTCTTCCAGCAGCAGACTCGGTTCTGGCGCCGTTTCGAACGAATCAAACGCTCGGCTTGCTCCTGCTCTTGGCCGTGTTCGGCTTTTATGCCTACCTTGCGATGCCCTTGTCCGGCGGATTTGCCGTGCTTTTGCTCGCCACGCTGCCTGGTTTTTCCACCTTTTGCCGTTCATCGATGAGCGAGATCAGTGCTTCGGCGCTGTTTATCTTGGCCTTTATGTTTGCCTATCTGGGCATGTCGGAGCAACGCCGCTGGAAAATTTATCTGGCGGGCGCTTTGCTCGGCCTTTCCCTAAACGTCCGCCTGCAATCGCTCTTTTTCGCGCCGCTGCTGCTTGTCATGACGCTGTTTCCAGCCAGGCAAACGCGGCTCCGATGGTTGATTCATTGCGTTGCGCTGCTGATCGTCTTCACCCTAGCGGCCGGCCCGGTGTTGGTGCTGAATACGATCCAGTTTCATTCGCCGCTCAAGACAGGGTATAGTTTCTGGCAACCGCTTTGGGTCGAAGAGCGTGGGCTTTTTTCGCTCCAACACATTCCCAAGAACATCGTCATGTTATGGCGGGAGTTTGCACAGCAGCCGCAACTCTTCACAATCGCTAATTCTTTTGGCACCGGCACAGTCTTCGTTCCTGCGTTTATTCTTTTGATTTGCGTCGGGTTCTTCTTTATCCGACTGAGCCGGTTCGTTATTTGCGCTTTCCTAGGCGGCCTTAGCTTTTTTGCGGCGGCCGTTTGCTTCCGGTTTCCCGATGGACGCTACTTTCTGCCTCTCCTCCTACTCTTGATCGCGGTTGCCGTTTTACCGGTGACATGGGCAGCGAAAAATCTCGTGGTGGAAAAGCGGGGCATCGCCGCGCTGGCCATCTTCGTTTTCTTCGCCGCTGCCTGTTTGGGCTATCCTTCGCGCTCCGGCTACAACACCGTGAAAATCGATCGGTTCCAAGCGTGGGACGCTCTCCATTTCGTCGATCGGCCCCGGCAGCCCACCGAATTTATCGCGCAAAGGCATCTCGTTGAAGTTTTCGGCCGGCAGCCCGGGATCGTCCTTTCCGATATTAATCCGGTTTATTTAAATGCGCTTTTACCGGAGCCATTTGTAGCCGCGCCAATCGACCAATGGCACAAATACACCTACAGCCACATATGGCACTACAAACGGGCTGAAGCTCTGGCGCTGGTCAAGCGCGGCCGCGATCAATCGGTGCCGGTGTATGCGCTGTTTGTATCGCCGAAAGAGATGCAAGAAAAGTCTTCGCGACTGCCCAAACTCCCGGGCTATGAGTGGGAAACTGCCGAATCACACAAAGAGGCCGGGGTGTTACAGCTCGTGAGCGTCGCCGCTGAAAGGTGAAGCGCAGACTGCGAGATATCAGGCGCCTAGTCATCGCCGTGAGGCGAAAAGATTGATGTACCATTCCTCCTGCTCTTGAACAGCGCTCGCCCGGAATGGCTCAAGGTCGTCTGTCGAGAACTGTTGTATCACAAGGCCATGCCGCTCCAGGGTTGCGACGAGATCTCTCCAGGTCGCGCCGGCCTGCTTCAGGCCATAAGGCCAGAACTCAAGCAAAAGCTTGATATTGCGGTTTTCCTGCAGAAGGCGTTCTGCACCTCGCAACGCATGTAGCTCGTAACCTTGAACATCCAGCTTGATCAAATCTACCTTTTCATGCGGCTTGAAATAATCGTCGAGCGCCACCATGTCGATCGAAAGCGCGGGCCGCGAATGCCCATTGGGCAGATAGGCTCGATGATCGACATTTAGATCACTCGAAACATACAGGCTCGATTGACCGCTGTAATCACCAACGGCCGCTCGGTTGATGCGAACATTAGTCAGACGGCGCGTTGCGGCTTGCAGGCGCCGGAAATTGTCGGGCGAAGGCTCAAATGAATGCACCGTGCCGCCGGGTCCGACGCAATGAGAAAGGAATCGCGAGTAAACGCCGATGTTGGCCCCCGCGTCTACGACTATCGCCTCCGGAAACAAGCTTTTTCGCAGCAAATGACGCTCGGCGCGATCGGTATAAATTTTGAAAACGCGGTAGGCTGGCCAGTAAATCGGGAAAGCGTATTTGTAGAGCTTATTTCCGACGCGGTGAAATAAGGAAGGAGTCGACATTAACGCCGCGTCAGAATGAGTTCATTTGACCGCGCGTATGTAGAGCGAGCCGGCAAACTCCGATATCATCGGCACTTTCTCGAGAAGGCGGCCGAGTGCCTCGAAGCGATCAACCAAGGGAGCGGGGGTTTTCGGATGCAGGAAATCAAATGGGATAATTTGAACGCCGCGATAGCCTGTTTGTTCGAGCATTCGGCGAAGGGGCCAGCGGAAAAACGCCGTTTCATCGGGCGAGTCGCCGAGTCTGCGTTTAATCCAAGGGATGTTCTTTTGAAGCGCAATCTGCGGATTCAGCATGTTCGGCTCAGTGAACGCGAGGCTTCGGCCTGGTCTCAACACCCGATAGGCTTCCCGCAAGGCCGCATCGATTTCGAGATGATGTAAAATCGAGCTGCCGACAATGGAATCGAAGCTTGCGTCAGGATAAGGTAACGCGCAGGCATTTTGGATTTCATACCGAACATTCGACGCCGAGCATTTCGCTTTCGCGATTTCCAATAGCTCGGGGGAAACGTCGATCGCAATGATATCCGCTCCGGAGCGCGCTAGTTCACAAGTAAAATAGCCGGCGCCGCAACCGAGTTCGAGAACTGTCATCCCCGATTCCAAATGATTACTGAGCATCTTCACGCGCCGGGCCCAGCGCAATTTGCCGGCGGGACTTTCCCAATTCCAAATCTCACCGGCGGCATGCTTCGCCAGGAAGCGTCCGTGTTGAATCTCTTTAGTAAGGCGCGCTTGCATCGTCACCCCCGGGATCGCTCTTTACGACGGGTGAAGAGTTTCGCGGCCAAGGAACTTCATGCGTCGTGCCGCAAAGACGAGCATACGGAGGAGGGTCCACCCATGGCGCCAGCGCTGAATGTTGGTCGTGCCGTACGTTCTCTCGTGATAATGCACCGGGATTTCGACGATTTTCAGCCCCATCCTGGCGGCGCCAAACAAAAGATCGAAATCGCCGAAGGGGTCGAAATCGCCAAAGAACTCACGGTTTGCTGCGAGCTGGCGATAGTGTGCTCGCGAAAGCACTTTCGTGCCGCACAAGGTATCCTTGAAGCGTTGACCGAGCACGAAGGAAAAGGTGACGGCAAAGAATTTGTTCGCCAAAATATTAAAGAAACGCATGGCTTCCTTTTCCATCGGATAAACCAGGCGGCTGCCGTTAACGAACTCGGCTTTGTTTCCAGCGATGGCATTGTAAAACTTCGGTAGCTCTGCCGGCGGCGTAGTCAGATCGGCGTCGAGGATCATCAAAATCTCTTTTGTGGCCAGTTCAAATCCTTGCCGCACTGCATCGCCTTTGCCCCTGCCTTTCTGTTGGGTAACGATCAGGCGATGAGCGCCCGTGTAATCGCGCGACGCCTGTTGAATTTTTTCCCATGTATCATCGGTAGAATTACCTTCGACGAAAATGATCTCATCTTCTGGTCCCATCATCGGGCAACGAGCAAGAATAGCGTCGATATTTCCCGATTCGTTGCGTGCCGGCACAATAATAGAAACCGAAGGACGCGCTTCGACCTGGGATTTGAGAGGGCGGGCGATCACGATGTTAAGCATACTGAAGAGCCGGAAAAAAGGCAGCGGGGCGAGATAACGATTCAGGAAGTTTGCCAGGAACGGAATTGGCAGCGGGCAAAGCAACTTCAGATCGCGGCGGATGATTTCCAGCCCCGCGAGGTAACAAAAATTTTCCAGATCGCCATGCGCGATCCAATTCTGTTCCGGCGTGCGCCTGCGGATGCCAATCTTTGAGGCAAACCGCGCGAGCGGCTTCCACAGCATGCTGTAATAAACGAACAACACCCGCTGCGATCCTTCCAAAGCGTCGCGCAATTGATGGAGCATCTCTTGGATGTCGCGCTCGTAGTGGAGTGTCCCGTTCAGGAGAACGTAATCCGTCGCTTCTTGCGCACTCGTCTCAAGCGCTGCCACGCTTGTGACCGCGCGGTAATTCGCAAATCGCGTGCCCAAGCCCTCGCTGCGAGGGGCGATCTCCACAACTCTATTCTCCGGCCGAATGTAAAGCGAAAGATATGAAGCCAAACTGTTGTAAAAATACCGTCGCATTAAGGACTCCCGATTTTCAGCCGCGACCGACTTGCCGCGTGCGATGGATGTGGAAGCCGTATCCGGACGATCGCTTCTGGTCATTTCAGCACTAGTTCTCATCATGACCCGAGCGTGACAGGTTTGCGGTATCGGCAGGGGGGCTTCGGGCGGCCCACAACCAAACTGTAGACCAAACATTGGAGCAGTAACAGCGCTCCATCATCTGCAACAGTTGTACTTCACGATGGCATATAACGCGCGAACGCCATCGCGCCAGCCGACTTTTTTGCCTTCCTCGTAGGTGCGACCGTGATAGGAAATCCCTACCTCATAAATGCGGCATTTTTTGTTCGCCAGTTTTGCCGTTATTTCCGGCTCGAACCCGAAGCGCTCTTCCTCAATCGTGATCGACTTGATCACGGAAGCCCGAAAAGCTTTGTAGCCGGTTTCAACATCCGTTAGGTTTAGGTTCGTAAACATGTTTGAGATCAGGGTCAGAAAACGATTCCCCGCCATGTGCCAGAAAAAGACGACCCGGTGCGGACGTCCACCCATAAAGCGCGACCCGTACACGGCGTCGGCTTTCCCCGAAAGAATCGGCTCGAGCAATACCGGATATTCCTCCGGGCTGTACTCCAAATCGGCATCCTGAATCAGAATAATGTCGCCGGTGGCGGCGGCGAACCCGGAGCGCAGGGCGCCGCCTTTCCCGCGATTAACCGGATGATAAATGACCCGATCGACTGAGCCGGACAACTTCGTGCGCAGCAACTCTTGCGTGCCATCGGTCGAAGCGTCATCCACCACGATGATCTCCTTTTCCTCGACCGGGGCTGCGCGCACCGCGTCGACCACTTGCCCGATCGTGTTCCTTTCGTTGTAACATGGAATGACAATCGACACCTTCATATCCGGAGGCGAGCGCGCCATCTTGCGCCCTTTGCCGGCCTGCTTCAAGTAAGGCGTGCCGCGCCGCGATGCGCTCGGCGGCTGCGGCTACCAGTGAAATCCAGCTTCATCGAAAAACTCATCGGCCGCCTCGGCCGGATCGGACCGGAGGACGTGCAGAATTATTTTCTGCGCCTGGCCGAGGAGAAAGGTTTTCTCGAGACCGTTTTCAACGCGGTCCAGGAGGGCATCATCGTGACCGATTCAAGCGGGCGAATCACATACCTCAACGCGGCCGCCTGCGAGCTCTTCGGGCTCAATGCCGACGACGCAATCGGCAGGCATCTCGATGAACGAGTGCGCGGACTCGATTGGCAATCTCTCACCAAAAGCGGCGGGCCCGTCACTCGCGATATGGAAATCTTTTATCCGCAGAACCGCTTCATAAATTTTTACATCGTGCCCCTGATGATTGAGCCAAGGGAGTCTGCAGCCGAACCCGGTGATTCGGGTGCGCCTGGCTCGTCCCGCTTGCGCGGGACTGCTAATCACCGAGTCGGTCACGCCATGATCCTGCGCGATATCACCGAGAGCCGTCGGACCGAGCAGCAAACAATCGAGTCCGAGCGGTTGAACGCGCTCACCCTGCTCGCCGCCGGCGTGGCACATGAAATCGGTAATCCGCTCAACTCGCTCAACATTCACCTCCAGCTGATGCAACGACAGGCGGACAAACTCGACGGTGAAACACGCGCCGAACTTCAGGACTCAATCGATGTGGCGCGGGCCGAGATCAACCGGCTCGATTCCATCGTCACCCAGTTTCTTCGCGCCATTCGCCCGACTCGACCGCAAATGCATCCCGAGAACATCAACACGGTCATAGACGAAGCGGTCCGCTTTTTCGCTTCAGAGATCAAGGACCGCGACATTGTCGTCGAACAGGAGCTGCGTTCCGATTTGCCCCTGCTTCAGATCGATCGCGACCAAATGAAGCAGGCATTTTACAACGTGATCAAGAACGGCCTCGAAGCGATCAAGAGCCGCGGCATCCTGCGCATCCGCACCGATATGGACGAATCGCACGTCCTCGTCAGTTTCAACGATACCGGTGGCGGAATTTCGGCGGAAAATCTCAGCCACATTTTTGAGCCTTACTTCACGACCAAACCAAGCGGGACCGGTCTGGGTCTCTTGATCGTGCGCCGCATCGTGCGCGAACACGGCGGCGAACTGGCGATTGAGAGCAGCGAAGGCAAAAGCCTCACTCTCACCATCCGCCTGCCGTGTACCGACAGGCGCATTCGCATGCTTGAAGCAGGCGAACGGGAACAGGCCGCGTGATCTCGCGAAGATCCCGGTCCGCGGCGACGATTGTCGATCTATTGCAACTCGTTACGGCTTCGGCGTGAGTGAAGCGACCAGTCTCTCGAAGCGCGGATTGCCGCGTAAAGAATCCCAGACTTCGTCCAGTTTAAGCGAGCCGACGGCGGGGTTTGTCCGCGTTACAGCCGCACCGCCCATTCCCGTGTGGCCAGACGGGGCCCCCTTATCGCTCGTCCAAAATTACGCGCTCAATGTGGGCGTAAACGTTGAAGGAAGGCGGCCGGAGAAACCCGATCAGCGTTTGATTGTTTTCGCGCGCGAAATTTACCGCGAGTGTCGAAGGCGCGGAGACGGCTGCGACGATCGGGAGTCCGGCGGCGAGCGCTTTCTGCACGATCTCGAACGACGCCCGGCCGCTGACGAGCAGAAGGTGTCGATCTAACGGCAGCAGCCCGTCGAGAAACGCGCGGCCAATCGCTTTATCGACCGCGTTATGCCGGCCGATGTCTTCGCGCACGATCTTTACATCGCCGCCGAGCTCGAAGATTCCGGCCGCGTGAATCCCCCCGGTGCGAGCGAAATCGCTCTGCGCTTCGCGCAAACGCGCGGGCAAGGCGAGCAAAGTTTCGATATCGATCCTGCGCGATGTCGATCTGATCGGGGGAAATTGTTGCCGAATCGCTTCGATGCTGGCTTTGCCACAAATCCCGCAGCTCGACGAAATCGTTCCGAAGCGCTCCACCGAGCTCAATTTCACTTTTACGCCCGGGGCAAGATCGACAATCACCGCGTTCTCGCGCGGCGCGGAAATCTTCGCTATCTCACTACGACGGCGGAGGATCGCTTCTGAAACGAGGAACCCGGCGGCCAGCTCGTCGTCGTGGCCAGGCGTGCGCATCGTCGTGGCGAGGACCTTTCGGCCTATTCGGATCTCGAGCGGCTCTTCCGCCGTCAGCTCGTCGTGCAAGAATTCCAGCGCGCCGTCTTTTTTGCGCCGAATGATTTGCCCAGACCCGATCGCGCGGTGTTCTTTCATCTTGCCGACCATTCGGATATTGTTGCGCCAGTGGAAATCTGTCATCTCTACATTTCGCTCGGCCACAACTTCTTCGGCCATCACGGCCGCGAACCGGATGATTACCCCGCGATCGAGGTGCCGGTAATCGAATGCGTGGCCGGTCGCGGCATTCGCGGCGATCGCTTCTTCGACTATCGCGATGATTACAAAGGACAGATCACCTTCTTCGCGCTCGAAGTTTTCGCCGCAATGTGCCTGGCATTCGAGTTGCCGGATTGCTCGCCTTGCCTTGTCCGCCGCAACGTGGTCACCCGCCATGTCGATCTTGATCGATTGATCGGACAGGAGTTCGAACTTCAGGGCATACGCTTCTTCGGCACGGGCGAATGCCGGCCCTGCTATTGGATGGACCGTGCCATCGCGCCCGGCGCGGAACAATTCCTCCAAGGTCGCGGCGGCTTGCGGGCGAAGATCTTGAGCGACGGCGAACTGCACCGTACGCCGACCGTTATTGAGTTGGCCAAATGAACATCACCGCGGTGCTGCTCGCCGGAGGCGAGTCGCGGCGGATGGGTGTGGACAAAGCCACGCTGCTTTTTCGCGGAAAACCGCTCTGGCAAGTCCAGTTGGATTCGTTGCAAAAATTGCACCCGTGCGAAATTTTGCTCTCCGCGCGAAACGATCCGGAGTGGCGGCCTAACGACTTACACTTCGTCGCCGACACGCCGCCATCGCGAGGGCCGCTCAGCGGTTTGACCGCAGCACTGGGGCACGTTCGCACAACTCACTTGGTCGCTGTCGCGATCGATATGCCATTCATGACGACGGATTATCTTCGTTCCCTTTGCGACTTGATCGCGCCCGGTTGCGGCGTGCTTCCCATGATTAATGATCGGGCCGAGCCGTTGGCGGCGATTTATCCGAACGAGGCCCATGTCGATCTTGCGGGAGCGCTGCTCGATGGCGATTTGTCGCTGCAACCAGTAACGGCTCGTCTCGTCGCTGCCGGAAAATTGCGCGCCATCGCCGTCGCCGAAAGCGACAAGCGATTGTTCGCTAATCTTAATGAGCCAACAGACCTGGACTAATCGGCAGCTTGTAACACTCTGTTATTCTTCGCGTAGCTCGGATTCTTCACCTCTTTGCGAATCGCGTCGAAAAGCCGGGTAATACCGATTTGGCTGGCTTGATTAGCGATAAACGGCGGAATCAGGCCACCTGTATCGGTGTAAACCGAATATGTTGCGCGCGTCTTCTGCGGGCCCTGCGGCTCGAACAGCCAGCCGCCTTCGCAGATTTTCACGCGCACGACACCGGGCTTTTCGGCCGGACCGAGTTCGTTTGCCGCTGTCCACCAATTGAGATACGTCATGCCGTCGGCTGCCGTCCATGATTTGCTCCGCACGCGCAAGGTGTAATCGCGATCGGCGCAAATTTTCGGCGAGAGTCGCTGGTAGCCTACGATCGCGTCAGCTTCCCGTTTAATGACTCGGCACTCGATCGTATAGGGCATGAACTGCGGGTATCTTTCGAAATCGGCGATCACCGCGTAAACAACTCGCGTAGGCGCGTCGACCTCGCCGATGGCTTTGAATTCCTTGATTGGCGAACCGGCCCGGACACGGCTGTAGATTGTCACCCCATGGGAGCTCGCGGCGGCTTTCCAGCCATCATTTGGATCGGTCGGTTTGAGGACCTCTTGCGCGCGCGCCGTCAACGACACGGCCAGCCCCACCACCGCGATGACAATACGTCCCTTCACCCGGAACAGTCGCTCAACTTGTTAGCCCAGTGAAGTGGAAATGTCTGGGCAGCTTTGAGTTCTCCGTTGAGACATCGATGAGTTAGATGAGAATAGATCGCCCGATGCAGCCGACCATCCTAATCGTTGACGACGAAAAACACACGCGCGACGGGTTGCGCAGATTGCTCGAAAAAGACTACGACGTTTACGTGGCCGGCGATATCGCCGGTGCGATGAGCGTACTCGAGCGCGAGCAGATCGACCTGCTCCTGACCGATCTGCGTCTCGGCAGTGACGACGGAATGCAACTGATCGAGCGCGCGCTGAAAATGCCGCAGCCGCCCATTTGCATGATGATGACCGCCTACGGCTCGGTCGATACCGCGGTTGAGGCGATGAAGCGCGGGGCCTACGATTTCGTGACCAAACCGCTCAACCTCGATAAGGTTGAAATTCTGATCGCACGCGCGTTGCAGGGCCGGAAGCTGGAGCAGGAAAATCGCACCCTGCGCCAGCAAGTCGACGAGCGTTATGGGCTTGAAAACATCATCGGCGAATCGCCGACCCTCCATGAAGTGCTCGACACGATCAAACAGGTCGCGCCTTCTTCGGCCAACGTGTTGATCGAAGGCGAAAGCGGCACTGGGAAAGAACTGGCGGCGCACGCCATTCACAATTTAAGCCGGCGCAACAAAGCTAAATTCGTAACTGTCCACTGCGCTGCGCTCTCGCCCACGTTGCTCGAGAGCGAATTATTCGGTCACGAAAGAGGCGCGTTCACCGGAGCGCATGAGCGGAGGATCGGCCGGTTCGAACAAGCAAATGGCGGGACAATTTTTTTGGACGAAGTCAGCGAGATCCCGCCGCCCACCCAGGTGAAATTGCTGCGGGTGATGAGCGAGGAGCGAGCGTTCGAGCGCGTCGGCGGCAATCAAACTTTGCGCGCGGACGTGCGGCTCATTGCCGCGACCAACAAGAATCTCGAGACGCTCGTGCGCGAGGGAAAATTCCGGGACGATCTCTTCTTTCGCCTGAACGTAGTGCGCATCACGATGCCGCCGCTGCGCGACCGCAAGGACGACATCCCGCTTTTGGTGCGCGCCTTTGTGCGCCACTTCGCGAAACTCAACGAGAAGGAGATTGTCGATCTTACGCCGGAAGCGATGAGCGCGCTGCTGACTTACAACTGGCCTGGCAACGTGCGCGAGCTGCGCACCGCCATCGAGCACGGCGTCGTCATGGCGACCGGCCCAAGGATTGACGTGCGCGATCTGCCGAGCGCGGTGCGGCAAGCCGCCGGCACGAAACTGCCGCGCGGAATTTCTCCAATGAAAGCGTTCGGTGAAAAAACCAGTCCGCTCGATCTGCACGAGACGGAAAGGAAATTGATCCTGCAAGCGCTCGCCACGACCAATGGCAACGTCACCGCGGCAGCGAAAAAACTCGGCATCAGCCGCCGCACGCTTCACCGCAAGATCAATGAAATGAACGCGGGCAACGAACGTATGAGCGAAAAGACGACGTCGTAGCGCGGGATCGGTTTGGCCGACGGGAATAGTCACCTGGTTGGGCGTGCCGTTCAGTAGGTAATCGCTGCCCGATGTAGCGGAGCTACTCATGGCATCTTTGCGAAAAGTTTCCCGTTTACGAATCGCCTTCGTGCGTTTCAATTAAGCTGTGACGCAGTCAAAAAAGATTTTCGGCACCGACGGGGTACGCGGCGTCGCTAATGTGGAGCCGGTCACAGCCGAGACGGCGCTGAAACTCGGGCGCGCCGCGGCACATGTGTTCACGCAACTGAATCCGCGCACGATCCCGGAAGGCGCTCGCCCGAAGATTGTGCTTGGGAAAGACACGCGGCTTTCCGGTTACATGCTCGAGAACGCGCTCGTCGCGGGAATCACATCGCTCGGGGTCGATGTTCTCATCATCGGTCCGCTGCCGACGCCCGGGGTAGCTTATATCACTCGCTCGCTCCGCGCCGATGCCGGAATCGTTCTCTCCGCCTCGCACAACCCCTACGAAGACAACGGGATTAAATTTTTCCGGCACGACGGTTACAAACTCGACGACCAGGTCGAAGAACGAATCGAGGGGTTGGTCTTCAGTGGCGAAGTCGATTCGATTCGACCGACCGCGGGCAAGATCGGTCGCGCCGCGCGGATTGACGACGCCCTCGGGCGTTATGTCGAGTTCGTCAAAAGAAGTTTCCCTCGCGACATGTCGCTCGAAGAATTGCGGGTTGCCGTAGACGTCGCCAATGGCGCCGCTTACAAATCGACGCCGTGCGTGTTGCGCGAACTCGGAGCCGAGATCGTTGTCGTCCACAACACGCCAAATGGCGTGAACATTAATGACAGCTGCGGCAGCATGCATCCCGAAGAAATCCAGCAAGCCGTAAAAATGGCCGGCGCCAACGTGGGCATCACTCACGATGGCGATGCCGATCGAGTCCTGCTTTGCGACGAAAACGGCGAGATCGTCGATGGTGACGAGATTCTCGCCATCGCCGCGGTCGATCTGTTGAACTCAAACCAGCTCCGCGACAATACCCTCGTCGCGACCGTGATGAGCAACTTCGGCCTGGACGAGACGATCGCCGCGCACGGCGGCAAGGTCGTGCGAACGAAAGTGGGCGACCGTTACGTGATCGAGGAAATGCTTGCTCGCAATTTCAACCTCGGCGGCGAACAAAGCGGCCACATCATTTTTCGCGATTTCACAACCACCGGGGACGGCATTATCAGCGCGCTCCAGATCCTGCGCATCATGCATCAGACCGGGCGACCGTTAAGCAAACTGAAGACTTGCTTGAAAAAATATCCGCAGGCCCAGCGCAACCTCATCGTCAAAACGAAACCGCCGATCGAAGAGCTCCGCGAAGTGGTCAGGCTACGCGAGGAAGTCGAGCGCGAGCTGGCCGGCCATGGTCGGGTGTTGCTGCGCTACTCAGGCACCGAGCCGAAGATCCGGCTCCTCATCGAGGGCCGTGAATTTGACAAGATCGACAAGCACGCCAACCGCATCGCCGATGCGATCCAAAATGCAATCGGGGAAAATTAGATGACCCTCGCGCGCGTAATCGAAGCGTTGCTCTTCAGCACGCGAAAGCCGCTCGCGGCCAAAGAGATTGTCGAGGTTGTTCGCCGCGCCGGCGCGGAGGACGAGCTTTCACCGAACGAGTTCGCGCGCGTGCGCGAAGCCGAAGTAGCGGGCGCGCTCGAGCAGCTGAGAGTCGAATACATCGAGCAGCAGCGCGCATTTCAGCTCGCCGAAAAAGCCGAAGGCTGGCAGTTGGTGAGCGACCCGGAATATGCAGGTTGGGTCCGTCAGCTTTTCCCCGCGCCAAAACCGGCGCGATTGAGCGCGCCCGCCCTCGAGACGCTCGCCATCATCGCCTACCGTCAACCGATCACCCGCGCCGACGTTGAAGCAGTGCGCGGCGTCACTATCGATGGCGTTCTGCAAACGTTGATGGAACGCGGCCTCGTCAAAATCGCCGGCCGCGCCGAAATCCCGGGCCGGCCCTTGCTCTATGAGACGACGGAATTTTTCCTCGACCATTTCGGCCTGCGCAATCTCGACGAGTTGCCGAACGTCGAGGAATTGCGCAAACGCTATTTGCCGATGGCACCGCGGCCGGCAGCCGCATCTGTAGCCGCGGTCGATGACCGCGGCCCGGCGTTAACGACGCCGGCTACAACGGCGGAATGACGGCGCGCGTTGTTGCGCTGTCGATCTTTTTCGCGCTGCCAAGATCGACAATCGCGCTTGCCGAGATCCGGCCGGGTGATTGCGCGCGGGCAGCCAAATATTCCGAAAGCAAAAACGGCGTTTCGATGCTGGTCATCCAAAATGGACGCACGATTTTCGAACATTACGCCAATGGCGGAATCCCCGATGGACGCTGGCCGATCTTCAGCGGCACGAAAAGTTTCTGGGGAATCGCCGTGCTCATCGCCGCGCAGCAACATCTCGTTCAGCTCGATGAGCGCGTGGCCGCCACGATCACGGAATGGAAAAACGACGCGGTCAAATCGCAGATCACGGTGCGCGCGCTGCTCAATTTCACCGACAGCATCGAGCCGGCGCCGCATTTGCATCGCGAATCGATTCGAGACCGCAACGCCGCTGCCATTCGGTTGCCCGTCGTCGCACGACCAGGAACGGCCTTCACTTATGGGCCGAGCCATTTGCAGATTTTCTCGGAGCTGTTGCGTCGAAAATTGCACGGGCGCAGCACCGTTTCGTTTTTGGCCGAGCACGTGCTCGAGCCGCTCGGCCTCCATAATCTCGACTTCAAAAAAGATTTTCTCGGCAATCCATTACCCGCGAGCGGCTTTGAGCTGACGGCGCGCGAATGGGCGCGATTCGGCGAGCTACTCCTCGGCCACGGCAACTACCGCGGCCAGCAAATTGTTTCACCCGGCATGCTCCGGCAGGCATTCACCGGCTCGGCTGCAAATCCCTCCTACGGGTTGACGTTTTGGTTGAATCGACCGGCGCCGCACGCGCGCGAGATCGACATCGAAAAAGAACTCGATCTCCCGTGGGAACGCGCACGTTGGATCGACATCTGCATTTGCAAAGACGCCCCGACGGACATGATCGTCGCACTCGGCTCGAATTATCAACGCCTGTTCGTCATCCCGTCGCTCAACGCTCTAATCGTGAGGCAAGGACGCGGCGCCAAATTTTCCGATGCCCATTTCCTGCGGCTCGTGTTCGGGAGATAAAATTGTAGCCACTTCGCTGTGCGAAGCGTGCGCTGTGGTTTGTGACGCGCTACCCGGCGCCGCCCACCGGAAGGCGGCTACAGCTTGTTTGACTTGCCCGCGCGTCTCCTGAACGGTTGCAGCAACGTAGATTGTCGATCTTATGAAGAAATTTGCCATCGGCTGCGGCGGCTTGGTCGTGCTCGCCCTTTTTATCGTGTTCATTGTCGCGCTCTTTTTCGGCGGCACGTACAATCGCCTCGTCCGGCTCCAGCAAAACGTCGATCAGAGCTGGGCGCAGGTGCAGAACGTTTATCAACGGCGCGCCGATCTGATTCCGAACCTCGTAAACACCGTCGCGGGCGCGGCTAATTTCGAGAAATCGACGCTCGTGGAAATTACAAACGCGCGCGCCAGCGTCGGCCGAGTGCAACTCGACCCTAACAAGGCGCCGCGCGACGCCGCGCAGCTCCAGGAATTCCAGGCAGCGCAGGGACAATTGAGCAATGCGCTTTCCCGGCTGCTTGTCGTGGTCGAGCGCTACCCGGAACTGCGCGCCAATCAAAACTTCCAAAGTCTGCAGGCCCAACTCGAAGGCACCGAGAACCGGATTTCAGTCGAGCGCGGCAATTTCAATACTGCCGTGCAAAACTACAACACGGCCGTGCGCAGTGTTCCAACCAACCTGATCGCGGGAATGTTCGGCTTTGCGCCGCGCCCGTTTTTCACCGCAACACCTGGCGCGGAACGCCCGCCGCCGGTGCAATTTAATTTCGGTTCACCCGCGCCGGCAGCTTCGCCGGCAGGGTCGCCCTAACAGGTAGGACATCTCTCCGAGATGTCCGTGATATTGGTTCCTTTGTCTGCGAAAATCGACATCGTCGGACGCCTCGGAGAGGCATCCCTACCAGTGAAACGGGTCACATTTGCAGTCGCAACGATTGCCGCGTTCGCGATTCATTCGCACGCGGCCGAAGCCATCCCGCCAAAGCCTGACCGTTACTTCAATGATTATGCCGGCGTTGTCACCAAAGCTGCAGCGCTGCGTTTCAACGAACAGCTCGCCCAATTCGAGCGCGAAACTTCCAACCAAGTCGTGGTCGCGGTGTTTCCAAAAATGGAAAGCGATTCCGATATTGCCGACTACACGCAGCGGGTTGCTCACGCGTGGGGCGTCGGGCAAAAGGAGCGTCGCAACGGCGCGGTTCTCTTCGTTTTTATCGAAGACCGCAAGATGTTCATCCAAGTTGGCTATGGCTTGGAAGGCGCGCTGCCTGACGCAACGGCGTTCGACATTACCGAATACCACATCAAACCGCGGTTTCGGGCTGGCGATTACGAAGCCGGACTCGCGACTGGGATTGACCTCATCTGCAAAGCTATTCGTGGCGAATACAAAGGCGCCGGCCGAACCGTGGCGGAACAACGAGGGAACGCCTTTTCCGGCGCCGGATTTCTAACCCTTATTGTTGTTGTTCTGGCGCTGATCATCGTCGCACGTTTGGCGCGGCTCGGCGGCTACGGCTATTCATCGCGGCGCGGGGGGCCAATCTTTATCCCAATGGGTTTCGGCGGTGGCGGCGGAAGTGGCAGCGGCTGGTCGTCGGGTGGAGGCGGATTCAGCGGTTTTAGCGGCGGCGGCGGCAGTTTTGGCGGTGGCGGCGGCGGGTCGAGCTGGTAACCAATGCGCACCAAAGAATTTCTCAGCAACCTCGAGCACGACCGCATCGTGCAGGCGATTCGCGACGCCGAGGCAAACACCTCGGGAGAAATCCTCGTTTACATTCAGCGCGGCAGATTGAAGAGCGATCCGCTCGTGGCCGCGCAGAAAAAATTTCATCGGCTCGGCATGCACAGGACCGCCGATCGCAACGCCGTGCTCATCTTCGTCGCGCCGCGCGCACACAAATTCGCCGTTGTCGGCGATCAGGCGATCCACGAAAAATGCGGCGAACAGTTATGGCAGCGGCTCACTGGTCGAATGCAGGCACATTTTAGGAGCGAAAAATTCAGCGACGCACTCGTTGAAGCCATAGAGGAAACGGGCAACGCGCTGGCCACGTATTTTCCCAAAGGGCCTAGATCGAGCAACGAATTGCCTGACAAAATCATTGAACGATAGGGCGACCCTCTGCGGAGCGGTCGAATCCGTCGGCTCGCCCAGAGCCGGAGTGGCATTTGAGTCTCGCCCTACCGAAATCCCCCTTGCAAATCCGACAGAATGCTCTTTATTCCTCGCTCCGCTGCGAGTTTTGTAAATTACGCCGTTGGTCCCTGGGTCTCCGTCGCTGGACGTGAAAACCGCACTCGCCAGGGGGAACCCGGCGCTGAAAGGAATTTAGCGATTTAGAGATTAAAGCGATCTGACGATTTGCTTCTGCCTTCGTTAAATCACTCACTCGTTAAATCGTTAACTAATCGAGTTATGCCAGTTCGTTACGGTCGTTTTGAGATGCCAAAAACTCTCGTCCAGGACGAGAACACAGCCACAGATACCTACGGGCGCTTTAGCGCCGAGCCGTTTGAAGCCGGTTACGGCCACACGGTGGGGAATTCGCTCCGGCGGGTCCTGCTTTCCTCGCTCGAAGGCGCGGCCATCACGGCGGTGAAAATCACCGGCGCGCAGCATGAGTTCGCCACTCTGCCCGGGGTGGTCGAAGACGTCACCGACATCGTGCTGAACCTCAAGAAAGTGAAATTCAAAGTCGACGGGCAGGATCACGAGCCAAAGAAACTCTTCCTCAACGTCAACAAGGAGGGCGAGATTACGGCCGGCGATATTCAGGCGATCCAGGGTTTTGAGGTGCTCAACCCCAAGCAGCTCATCTGCACGCTCGACAAGAAGCATAAGTTCGATGCCGAGCTCGAAGTGCGCGTCGGCCGCGGTTTCGCCACGGGCGAAGAAAACAAGCGTGCCGACCAGCCGATCGGCCTGATTCCGATCGACTCTATCTTTTCGCCGGTCACGCGCGTGAAATACGCCGTCGAAAACACGCGCGTCGGTCAGCGGACCGATTACGACAAGCTCATTTTGGACATCTGGACAGACGGGCGTTTGACGCCGGACGGCGCGTTGCTCCAGGCCTCCGCGATTTTGCGCCACCACCTCGATGTCTTCGTCAACTTCAACGAGGAAGTGATCGAGTTCGACGAGACGCCGGCCGGCGTGAGCGAAGAAAACATGAAGCTCAAGAAGCTGCTCAATATGAGCGTCAACGAGATCGAATTGAGTGTGCGCGCGGCCAATTGCTTGAACAACGCCAACATCACCACCGTCGGCCAGCTGGCCCAGAAAACCGAGGCCGAGATGCTCAAGTACCGCAATTTCGGCAAGAAATCTCTCAACGAAATCAAGGACAAGCTCCAGCAGCTGGGTCTCAGCCTCGGAATGAAATTCGAGACCGGGCTGGTCGAGACACCGGCCGGACCCGATGGTCAGACCGGGAACGGCGCCGGCGCGCAACCACCCGTCGAACGGAAATGACCGTTCGTTAGGCGAGGAGCGCACGCATGCGACATCAAAAAAACACGCTCAAGCTCGGCCGCACAGCCGAGCATCGGAAAGCGCTGCTTGCCAATCAGGTTTGCAGTTTGATCGAGCACCGGCGCATCAAGACAACGCTCGCCAAGGCGAAAGCGGCCCGGCCGCTCGCCGAACGCATGGTCACGCTCGGCAAGAACGGTTCCCTCCACGCCCGGCGCAATGCATTGTCGATCTTGCGGCACAAAGACACCGTGAAAAAATTGTTCGAGGAGATCGCGCCGGCATCAACCGAGCGCAATGGCGGTTACACCCGGATCATTCGCCTTGGCCAGCGCAAAAGCGACTCCGCGGCCATGGCTTTCCTCGAGTGGGTTGACGCCCCTAAAGTGGTCGAAGAAAAACCGGCTGAAGAAAAGAAAGCGAAACGCAAAGACGCCGCCGAGCCGAAGCCAAAGGAGAAAAAAGCAAAACGGGAAGAGCCCAAGCGCGAGGAAGCGCCAGCCAAAGAAGAGAAGCCGGCTGCGCCCGCGCCGGAGGAGCCCAAACCAAAGAAGCGCCGCTGGTTCGGGCGGAAATCCAAGGAAGAGTAAATCCGGTTAGCGCAGCGGCACCAAGCGCCAATTTACTTTCCCATCTGCAACCTCCAGCCAGGCTACGCTCGGCGGCGCCCCCTGGTTCGCGCGCGTGACGCAGCCGGGATTTAGAAACAATATGCAGCCGCGCTTTTCATTTCGCGGCACGTGCGTGTGGCCATGCAGAACAACATCGACATTATCGGGCGGACGCTCGGGCGGAATATGCTGCAAACGAAATTTTAATCCGCCGCGCGTCAGATCGACCACCAGCGGCCACTCGAAGTTGCTGTCGCAATTCCCGCGCACGACGACCAGCGGTCGTCCAGTTGCTTGCAATTCATCCAGAATCCATTCCGCACAAACGTCGCCCATGTGCCAGATCTCGTCGGCGCCTTTCGCAAGATCGACAATCTTCTCCGTCAATTTGTTGTGCGTATCGGCCAACGCAAAGATGCGCATCTCGTTAACTTCGGAACCGCGGATTGCGCGGATAACCCGATATACAATCGGCTAAAAGAAAATCATCCGTTTAAATCCGCGTAATCCGCGGTTACTCTGCATCGTGTCATTCAATAAATTCGGTCTTTCACCGGAGGTCGTGCGCGGGACGCAGGCGATGGGATTCGCCGAGCCGACGCCGATCCAGCTGCGCGCCTTTCCGATTGTTCTCGCCGGCAAAGATTTGATCGGAACGGCGCAGACCGGCACCGGCAAGACGGCGGCGTTTGCGCTGCCGATCCTGACGCTGCTCGAACATCACGGAAAATTTCGCTGCCTCGTGCTCGAGCCGACGCGCGAACTGGCTGCGCAAGTGGAAACCGCGTTTCGCGATTATGGGCGCTTCACTGAAATCCGCGCGACCGTGATTCATGGAGGTGTCGGTTACGGCAAACAGCGCGAAGATTTGAAGCGCGGTATGGATGTGGTCATCGCGACGCCCGGCCGCCTGCTCGATCATCTCCAGCAGGGCACGCTCCATTTTCGCGACGTGAACATTCTCGTGCTCGATGAAGTCGATCGCATGCTCGACATGGGTTTTCTTCCCGATGTCCGCCGCATCGTGGAAAAAATCTCGCAAGATCGACAAACGCTACTTTTCTCCGCCACGTTGCCTCCGGAAATCGAGCGGTTGGCGGATTGGGTCCTGCGTAATCCGGAACTGGTCGAGATCGGTGTCCGCCGATCACCGGCGGAAACGGTCACGCACGCCGTTTACCCGGTGGCGGCCGAACAAAAGTTCGATCTGCTCATCGCGCTGCTCGAGCGCACTAATTTCGACAGCGTCCTGATTTTTTGCCGAACGAAAATTAACGCCGATCGGGTCGCGCACCATCTCAAGCACGCGACGCATTCGGTGGCCGTGCTGCATTCGAATCGCACGCAACGCGAGCGCATTGAAGCGCTGGAAGGATTCAAGAGCGGCAAATACGAAGTGATGGTCGCCACTGATATTGCCTCGCGCGGGCTCGACATCGCCGGGGTGAGTCACGTTATCAATTACGACGTGCCCGAGCATCCCGAAGACTACGTCCATCGCATCGGCCGCACGGGCCGTGCCCAAAACGTCGGCGACGCTTTTACTCTCATGAACGGCGAAGAAGTTGGCGCGCTTCAGGCGATCGAACATTTTATCGGCCAAAAAATTCCGCGCTTGAAGCTCGACAACTTTCCGTATCTCTACACCGCGCTCTTCGAGCCGGAATCCGCGACCGGCGGTCGCCGCGCCATCGGCGGCGGCCGGTCGCACCGCGGTTTTTCCTACGGGCGACGGCGGCGGTGATATTGCAGGGTCGCGTTCTGTTGCGCCTATTTTGGTAGGGACACCGCGGTGTCCCGACCGCTTAAGCGCCCCATGTGTCGAGCAAGCCCGCGTCGCAAAGGGTTTCGCTGCACGTTGGAATAATGACGGTCACGACTGAGACGAGGAGTCGCGCGAAATGTTTAGAGACAGTGCGCGCGGCGGAAAGGAACGACTGAATCGGGCGCGTCCAACGTTCGTGCGACCGCGTTTTTTTGCCCCGGAGTTGCGTTTTTAGCTCGCGCACGCGCGCTTTGAGCGCAGCCACTTCCCGCTCCAACTCGAGTGCTCGCTGAAGCCGATAAGGCTGCTCCTCCGGCTTGGAGAGATCGGGTAACGGTTGAAGTGAGCCGTCTCGCGTGTAACCGAACGCGCGCAGTTGTTCGCCCGCCATGCGCCACGCGCGTTCTTGCTCTTGCGCGTCCAAGACGTCGCGCCATTCGCCCACCGCGCCTTTGCGCATCACGCCCTTCGCTTCAGTGCCGCGCGCGCGTCCGGTCAACGCTTCGAACGAAGTCTGCGCCTGGATCGTGTCGAGCAATGATCGCGATGCAGGCAGACCGAGCCAGTGGAACAGTGGTTGAATTGTGGCGACGAAATCCTTCGACCAATCTTCGTAGCGCAACAAATAAATCTGTCCGCGTCCCGCTGCGGCAATCGCTTTGTCCGCCTGGTCGGCCCAGGTATGCAACAGCTCCCAACAATCGGCCACGGCAGGCGACCCGCGCAGCGGCTTGGCTTCGCGCATCCACGCTTGAAAGTGCGCCGCGGAAATCGCCGCATCGCGTCCATCTCGCACGATCACAATTTTCCTGGCATCTGGTCGCCACAATTCAATAACGGCAAGCCTTGAGATTTGATCGGCTGATTTTAACACCACGTGCGTTTCCCCGAGCGCGTCGGTGCAGACCGCTTCGACAAAAGCACCCATCGCGTTTTCCGGGCTCTTTGCCGCCGCGATTCTTTCGTAAAGCGTCCGCGCCGCCTGCTCGCTCAAGTGCATGAATTTACGCGGCTCATTCCTCTTCCAAGGGCGGGTTGGAATCGGTTCCCCGCGCTCGAAACGCGCAACCACATCGGTGTACTCCCAGTCGCCGCTGGTGCGAGCGTTGCACCACAATGATTTATCGAAAAATCGGCGCAACCGCTCGGCTTGAGGCGCAAGCACCGCTGTGCCCGATTTTAGGTCGCACGCCGCGCTCACTACGTCGAACTCGCCGACACCGATGACATCGGGATGCGCGCTCAGGATTCGCAGCAACCACGTCGTGCCGCACTTGTACTGACCGACAATAAAGACAGGCTGCAATTGGCGCGCGCTCATCGCTTGGGAATCAATTGCCAAGCTCTCGTTGAACAAATGGAAGCGCAACTCTTCGTCCGGCTTAGCGAAACGCCGCGCGCGCGGCCGCGAGCCGCTTATCTTCGACGCGCGCCTGTTGCTCGATCGCGCGCTGCTCCAATTGTGCAAGATCGACATCTCGCAACGCCCTCCAGCTTGAAGTCGCGAGCGCCCGCCAGAGCAATTCCTTGCCGCGAATGCCGAGCGCGAGCATCTCCAGAGCTTGAACTAAACCTAACTCGCCCATCTGTTCGCCCGCGAATTTGAATTTCGAGCGCGCGAACTTCTCCGTCACCCAGGCCGCCAGTTTGCGAAACTGACTTTCCTTTTGCCGTTCCCTCTCGAGCAGCTTTTTCAAAACCTCCTGATCGGACTGAATGTCACGCGTGAGCTCGGTCAGGAACGAGGCGAGCGGCTCGTCGGCGCAACATTTGATCAAATGCTCGAGCAGTTCGAGCGCCGCGACCGAACCGGCGATGTGATCATTGACGTAAACGAGCAGCTGGTTCGGCGGCATCCCCCGTGTTTCGCATCGGTGCCAACCCATGGCCGCATGCGATTCGAATTATGGTTGCCGCCCGGGCTGAAAAGTGATTCACGTCGCGCCGCAGTTGTAATAGCGTCGGCCGACCGAAGCCGAAAATGGACGCACCGCACGACAACGACCTGCCGCTGACGTATCGCTCGGCGCGGCGGGTTGTCGGCCTGGTGCTTTTGCTCGCGGTCGCATGGCTCGTCATTGGTTCGCTTCGGTCGATTCTGCTGCTCTTCGCCATCGTGTTCCTGATCGCGATGGTGCTGAACCCGATCATCGTCTGGCTGGAACGCCGCCGTATCCCGCGCGGCCTCGGCGTCGCGCTGATCCTGCTCGCGCTCCTGATCATTGCCGCAATTCTCGCAATCGTCGCCATTCCGCCGTTCACCGCTCAGGTGGAAGGGCTCATCCGGCGCGCGCCCGATCTGTGGCACGGAGTGCGGGGACGTTTCGACGCGCTCGCGTCGCGTTATCCCGCGCTCGCCGCCGCGTTGCCAGAGACTGACGAGCTTGCGCGCAAAATCGGCGACCAGGCGGGTACGGTCGCGAACCTGCTCGTAAGATCGACAATCGGATTTGTCGGCGGCGTGTTTAGTGTGCTCGTCTCATTGTTGCTGCTGATTTTCGTGCTCAGTAATCCCGAGCCACTCGTCGCCGGTTATCTCGCGCTCGCGCCGGACCGCTATCGCGCACAAGCCCATCGCACTCTGGGGCGACTTTCTCGACAAATGACGGCCTGGGTGCGCGGGGTCGCGATCAATGGAGTCGTAACCGGATTTACCATCGGCGCCGGGATGTGGCTCATCGGTGTGCAACCGGCGCTTGTGTTCGGCGTGATGTCGTTCCTGGGAGAATTTCTCCCGAACATCGGCGCGTTTCTCGTCGCGTTCCCGATTCTGTTCGTCGCGCTCAGCATGGGCGCGACCAAATTCTGGCTCGCGCTCGCCATCGTGCTCTTTGTTTATCAGGTCGAAGTGAACCTGCTTGTGCCGATCGTGCTCGGGAAAGAAATGCGGTTGCATCCCGTCAACATTTTGTTTTTTACGCTCGCCATGGCCAGTTTGTTCGGCGTGCTCGGGGCGATTCTCGCCGTGCCCGCAGCGGCGCTCGTTCAAATCGTGCTCGACGAATTCTATTTGAAACCGCGCCACGTCGATCACGCCGAGATGGAACGCGAAGCCGCGATTTTGGTGGAAGGAAGAAGTCACCGCACACCCACGCACCGATGAAGATAATTGCTATTATCACGGCTTCTCTCGCACTTGCCGCAACAGCTGCAGCCGAAAATGTCGCGCTCGTCGGCGGTACCCTCATCAATCCCAGCGATGGCAAAACAATCGAGAACGCGACCGTGATCATCGCCGGCGATCGAATTCAAAGCGTCGGCAGCGGAACAGACACCAAACTGCCTGCAGGATCGCGCTCGATCGATTGTGCCGGGAAATTCATTTTGCCGGGTTACATCGACACGCACGTCCATTTCTTTCAGTCCGGTGACCTTTTCACCCGACCGGACGGCGCCGATCTCAACAGCATTCGTCCCTACAAAGACGAGGTCGCTTGGATCAAATCGCACCTCGACGACACTTTCGCGCGCTATATCCGCTGCGGGATCACCAGCGTGGTGGATGTTGGCGGGCCGTTTTGGAATTTCGAGGTCCGCAAAACGGCGAACGCGACGGCGAAAGCGCCGCGGGTGGCCGTCGCCGGCCCGCTCATTTCCAGTGTATCGCGCGAGAAACTCGATCTCGGCGATCCGCCGATCGTGCAGATCGACACGCCCGAACAGGCGCGTGAGTTCGTGCGCAAACTGGCCGACCAAAAAGCCGATCTGGTGAAGATCTGGTACATTGTCGACCAGGATCATCCGGTCGATGCGTTTCGGCCGATTGCGCGGGCAACGATTGAAGAAAGTGACGCGCACAAAATACGCGTGGCGGTGCACGCGACGGAATTGGAGACGGCGCGCGCGGCGGTGGAAGAAGGCGCGGACATTCTTGTCCACAGCGTCGTCGATAAGCCGGTCGACGATGCGTTCGTGAAGCTACTGCAAGATCGATATATCATTTTGTGCCCGACGCTGGTCGTCTTCGAGCGCTCCGGCCGCACGTTTTCTCACCAGTTGAACCTCACGCCGGAAGAAAAAGCGTGGGGCAACCCGGAAGTGATCGCGACGCTCGACGTTACCAAAATTCCGCCCGACAAACTGTCCGATCGGATCAAGGACGCCTTGGCGAAACCGAACGCGGCAATGGATCGGATCAAAAAAGTCTACGATGTCGCACTGCCGAATTTGAAGAGACTCGAAGACGGGGGCGTGACAATCGCCGCCGGCACAGACGCCGGAAATATTGGGACAATCCACGGCCCGGCGCTGTTCCGTGAGTTTCAGCTGATGAAAGAAGCCGGCCTCACGCCGATGCAGATTTTGAAATGCGCGACCGCGAACGCGGCGCAACTTTTCGGTGGCGAAACCGGTGCGCGCATCGGCAAGATCGACAATGGCTACCTGGCCGACCTGGTGATTCTCAAATCCAATCCGGCGGAGGACATCTCGCGTGCGTCCGACATCGACACAGTGATCAAGAACGGCGTTGTTTATCCAGCCGAATCGATTCTGAAATAATGCCGCGTTGGAAAATCATCCTCATCGTCTGGCTGGTTTACGCGCTCGCCGATAACGTTGTTCTTGCCGCGCCGAAGACGATGAAAGCAGTCGTCGCGCACGAATACGGCGGGCCGGAAGTGTTAAAGCTCGAAGATGTGCCCGTGCCGGAACCGAAGGAGAACGAAGTCCTTGTGCGCGTGATTGCGAGCGGAGTGAATCCAGCCGACCCGCTCATTCTCGGCGGCAAATACGCGAAGGAGTTCGGGACGCATGTGCCGCTCATTCTCGGCTACGACATGGCCGGCGTCGTTGTAAAGACTGGTGCAAAGGTCACCAAACTTAAAGCCGGCGACGCGGTCTATGCTTATTTGCTGTGGGGCGGCGGCTGGGCGGAGTATTGCCTGACAAACGAGGCTGAGGCCGCAATCAAACCGAACTCGCTCACCTTCGTCGAAGCGGCGGCGGTGCCGCTGACGGGGCTGACCGCGTGGCAGGCGTTGGTCGACATCGGTAAGATCGATAAGGGCCAAACGGTGCTGATTCACGGCGGCTCGGGCGGGGTCGGCAGTTTTGCGATTCAAATCGCTAAGGCGCGCGGGGCGCGCGTGATCGCCACCGCTTCGACTGCGAATCAGGACTTGCTCAAACAACTCGGCGCGGATGTGGCGATCGATTACACGAAGCAG
>JBHEMD010000051.1:0-11989 GCA_046262735.1 Chthoniobacterales bacterium
GGCACCTGCTCGCTCACGATCGACGGCGAAGCACACGGGCCCGACCATCCCGGCGCGGTTTGCGAGCTTTACATGCGAAAATTTCGCGACGGCGATACGATCACGATCGAGCCGTTTCGAGTAAAATCGTTTCCGATTATCAAAGATTTGGTGGTCGATCGCAGCGCGCTTGATCGCATCGTGCAAGCCGGTGGATTTGTTTCCGCACGCACCGGCTCGGCGCCGGAAGCGAATTCGATTCCGGTGGCAAAACCCGAGGCCGACCTTGCCATGGAAGCGGCGGCATGCATCGGTTGCGGCGCGTGCGCCGCGGCGTGCCCGAACGGCTCGGCCATGCTTTTCACGGCGGCAAAAGTTTCGCACCTGGCGCTGATGCCGCAGGGTCGCCCCGAGCAAGCACGGCGTGTTTTGAAAATGGTGCGCGTAATGGATGCCGAAGGTTTCGGTAATTGCACCAACACTTACGAGTGCGAAGCCGTCTGCCCGGCCGAGATCAGCGCCAGTTTCATCGCCAAACTGAACCGCGAATACGCGCGAGCGAGTTTGCGCAAAAGCGCGGGCGACTAGTCGCGCAATCAGAAGACTGTAGGGGAATCTGTTAGCTTCCCGAATCGGGACGACAACGTCGTCCCCTACAAAGTCTGCGCGGCGCACGTCCACAACTGCGGATCCAATTCTGCTTTTGCGCGGTTCGCCAGCGGTTCAACATCCGCCTTTTCGCGGAGCACAGCGAAGACCGTTGATCCCGAGCCCGACATGAGCGCGACGCCGACTTCCGGCTGTTTAAGCAGCCACATTTTGAGCTGGGCGAGAAAGACAAACTTTTCGAAGACCGGTCGCTCCAGATCGTTGGCGAAAGTCTGGCCGGCGAATTCTTGGGCGCCGTAATCAATGCCCGGGAGTTCGCGGGAATCTTGCCACCGTTGGTAGGCCCATTGCGAGGCGACTCCAAACTCCGGCTTCAAGAGTAAGATCGACAATCTCTCTCTCAGCTTGAGCGGCTTGACGATCTCACCGCGTCCGGTGCAAAGCGCGCTCGATCGAAAAAGAAAAAACGCAACATCCGACCCGAGCGTCGCTGCCAGTTCAGCGAGCCGCGTGCGCGGCAGCTTCGTTTCGAAGAGTTGATCGAGCCCGAGAAGCACGGCCGCTGCGTCGCTGCTACCCCCGCCGAGGCCGGCGCCGTGCGGGATTTTCTTTTCCAGTTTGATCGATACGCCGCCTTTGATTTTGGTTTGCTCGAGAAAAAGTTTTGCGGCGCGGACCGCGAGATTGTCCTCGCCGGTCGAGAGCGTTGGATCGTCGCAGCTGAAATCGATCCAGCGATTTTGCCTGTCGATGTCGATCTTATCGCAGAGCGAGATCGGCGCGATCAACGTCTCGATTTTGTGAAAGCCATCGTCCCGCCGACCCAAAATCTTGAGCGAGAGATTGATCTTAGCGGGCGCCGAAACTTCCATCAGGTGGAATTTCTTCTGTCATTCCGAGCGAAGTCGAGGAATCTCTTACTGTTAGCGTCAGAAAAACATTGAGAGATGTCTCGACTTCGCTCGGCATGACAGAGAGCCCCTCGGTATGACAACGATCGCTGACAAAATCATCGTCTCGCTCGACGTCCCGGGGGCAAGACAAGCGCTCGATTTGGTCGCGCAGCTGCGTGAACAGATTTCGTTCTTCAAGATCGGGTTGCAGCTTTACACGACCGAAGGCCCCGAAATTGTGCGCGCGGTTGCCGCTGCCGGCGCCAAAATCTGGCTCGATCTGAAGCTGCACGATATTCCAAACACGGTGGGAAGAGCTGTCGAATCGGCGAGTCAACTCGGCGTGCAGATGCTGACGATTCACTTGAGTGGCGGCTCCGAAATGATTCGAGCGGCAATGGCGGCACGAAAAAACGAAATGTCCGTCTTAGGCGTGACCGTGCTCACGAGCGCAAACGAGGAGGTGCTGAGAGAAATTGGAATCTCTGATAACATCGACAATCAGGTCTTGCGCCTGGCCAAACTCGGCGTCGCAAACGGGATCGACGGAGTGGTGGCGAGCCCGCATGAAATCAAAAGACTGCGGGCGGCATTCGGCGGCAAAATCAAAATTGCGGTGCAGGGAATTCGCCCGAGTTGGGCCGAGCCAGGCGATCAAAAACGATTCATGACACCGCGCCAGGCACTCGAAGCAGGCGCCGATTATATCGGCATTGGACGCCCGATTACGACCCATGCAAATCCACGCGAAGCGGTCGCGAAAATCTTGGAGGAAATCGGCTGATGGAGCATGGCGCCCGTTTCTCCGTTGTCATTCTGAGCGGAGCGAAGAATCTCTGATCATTTCTGAATGTCTTGCGCGATTTGGAAATAGTCAGAGATGTTTCGCTTCGCTCCAACATGACAGACCGATGACAGAAAAGCTTTTCTCGACGCTCGATGTTTATTGCGACGAAGTCGCGCGCCGTGCGGCAATCAACATGGCGCTGGACGAAGCGCTGCTCGAGTGCGCATCAGTGCCATCGATTCGATTTTACAAATGGGATTCCCCTGCCCTGTCGTTTGGTTACTTCGGCAGATTCGCAGACGTCGCCAATCATGCGTCGGAGCGAGAACTGGTGCGGCGTTGGACTGGTGGCGGCATCGTTTTTCACGGCGAAGATCTCACTTACTCGATTGTGATTCCGATCATTGATCCTCTCTCTCGTGAGTCATCGCCGTCAATCTACGAGAAAATTCATGCGTCTTTGCGCGATGCACTGATCACAAGCGGCAAGCGCGTAGAGGTCTCTGCTGTAGCGGCGCTCTGTGAGCGTCGCATTAATTTTTTTGTCAGGGGAGCCGGCGAACCATCGGTCTCAAATAATGCGACGCTTGCAGACCGCCGCTACAGGAGCTGCTTCGCCAATCCTGTGCCGGGCGATGTCATGCTCGATGACCGCAAGATTGCCGGCGCGGCGCAACGGCGGACTCGCGCTGGCTTGTTGCATCAAGGCAGCATCCAGCATGTGGATCTTGCCAATGGGTTGGCGGAACAGTTCGCGCAGGCGCTGTCGGCCCAATGTGAACGGCGAGAGATCGAGAGCGAATTGCTGCGGCGAGCACAGGAAATCGCATCGCAGAGATACGCAATCGGCGCGTGGTTACGCAAGCGTTAGATGCCCTAAATTCTCACGCCTGTTGCTTTGACAATAAGCGATGCGTCCTTCTATGCTGCGGTCGTGGAAGTCTTCGCACGCTCAGGCCGGCGCGTCCGCGGAACGGCGAATGTTGCGGCAGCCAGTCCGCTCGCGGGCGTGACTCGGCTGGTGCAACCGCAGCTCGATCAGGTCGAAGAACGAATCATTCAGCAAGCGGCCGCATTCGACCCGGCGATCGAAGGCTACGTCGCATACGCGATTGGGGGCCGCGGCAAACGGCTCCGGCCGCTCCTGGCGCTGCTCGCCGGCGGCGCAACCGGGGAGATCACCTCCGGACATGTCGATCTTGCCGTGATCGTGGAGCTGATTCACATCGCCACGCTCGTGCACGACGACGTGATGGATGAGGCGGAACGCCGCCGGGCCCAGCCGACGGTGAATGCGCGCTGGGGAAATTCGCTCAGCGTGTTGCTTGGAGATTGTCTTTTTGCCCACGCGCTGAATCTCTCGGCAAGCTTTGAAAATTCGGCGATCAGTCGCGCCATCGCGCGAACGGCCACCGAAATTTGCTCGGGTGAAATGATCCAGACCCAGCGCCGTTTTGATTTGAAGCTCGGGGTCGATGATTATTTGCGGATCGTAGAAATGAAAACCGGTTCGCTCTTCGCCGCGGCCGCCGAATTGGGGGCGACGATCAGCGAGGCGGATGCGACCACGACCGAGATTCTCAAGAACTTTGGGCTGCGGATCGGCACCGCGTATCAGATCTACGATGATTGCCTCGATATAGCCGGAGACGAAAACACCATCGGCAAGACGCTCGGGACCGATCTCCGCAAAGGCAAGTTTACCCTGCCGGTGCTCTTTTTTCTGCGCGCGGCGAGCGAATTCGAGCGGGAACGCTGTTGCAGTTTAATTCTGGAGGGCAGCTGCGATGAGGTCGCCGAGCTGTTGAAGAACCGCGCCGCAAATGGTGCCCTGGACGAATCGATCGCGGCGGGAAGCGAGCTGATCGCCGGGGCGCAGACCGGGATCGAGCCGCTTTACGCGAACGCGCACGTCGAGGCGCTACTCGCGCTCGGCGATACGCTGCGCGAGATGTTCGAGCAGTTGCGGGTTTAGATTGGGTCGCGGCGCTCAGGCCGCTCCCACATTTTGAGAATGTCTCAGCTTAAGATCCGCGAGATGCCGGAAGACGAGCGGCCGCGTGAAAAACTTGCCAGTCGCGGTCCCGATGCGCTGACGAATGCGGAGCTGATCGCGATTCTGTTGCGCACCGGAGTGCGGGGAACGAACGTCGTGGAAGTCGCGCGCCAGCTTCTCAAGGAATACAAAACGTTAACCGAGCTGAGCCGCTGCTCGGTCGAGCAACTGGCAGAAATAAAGGGAATCGGCTCGACCAAGGCGCAGGAACTGGTCGCGGCCTTCAACCTCGGGGCGCGGCTCGCGCGCGAGACACTATCGAAACAGAAAATCGATTCTCCCGAACTGGTAAACGAATTAGTCGGCGGTGAAATGCGGATGCTGAGTAAGGAACGGATGCGAGTCATCCTTTTGGACACACGTTATCATTTGAAGCGGATCGAAGACGTCTCGCTCGGCAGTATCAATGAAAGCATTGCGCACCCGCGCGATGTTTTCCATCCGGCCGTCGTCTCCGGCGCGTATGCGGTTATCGTCGTCCACAATCACCCCTCCGGAGATGCATCTCCCAGTCAGGCCGACCACAGCCTAACGCGGCGGTTGGCCGAAGCGGCCGAGTTGTTGCAGATCAAACTGCTCGATCACATCATCGTCGGGGCGCCTAGTGAGAACAGCCCCGGCTATTTCAGTTTCAAGGAAG
This sequence comes from Chthoniobacterales bacterium, assembly GCA_046262735.1. Classification (GTDB taxonomy): domain Bacteria; phylum Verrucomicrobiota; class Verrucomicrobiia; order Chthoniobacterales; family UBA10450; genus AV17. Next base: position 4,965 of record JBHEMD010000051.1, read on the forward strand.
CCGGCGTGCTTTGAAAATTCATCCGACGGCGATTATCGATCCTGGGGCGAGACTCGCCGCTGACATTGAGGTTGGTCCGTATGCGGTGATCGGCCGCGCGGTTTCGATCGGCGCAAGATCGACAATTCAATCGCACGCCGTGATCGAAGGCGAGGTTTTGATCGGTGAGGGCAACGTGATCGGACACGGCGCGGTCGTCGGCGGGCCACCGCAGGATTTAGCCTTCTCGCCGGAACGCAAAACGCGCGTCAAGATTGGCGATGAAAACGTTATCCGCGAACTTTGCACGATTCATCGGGGCAGCGCGGAGGGCAGCGCGACTACCGTCGGCGACAAAAATTTCCTCATGGCCGGCGCGCATGTCGGCCACAATTGCGCGATCGGGAACAACGTCATCATCGCCAATAATTGTTTGCTCGGCGGTCATGTCCGAGTGGACGACAGCGCATTTCTCGGCGGCGCCTGCATTTTTCATCAGCACATGCACATCGGGCGCCTCGTCATCGCGCAAGGTGGTTCCGCGTTCAGCAAAGATATTCCGCCTTTCGCCATCGCCGCGGAACGCAACTATGTCTTCGGCTTGAACGTCATCGGCCTCCGTCGCGCCGGCTTCAGCGCGAAAGAGCGCGATGAAATCAAAGCGGCGTTCAAACTTATTTATGCGAGCGGCCTGAACATTGGTCAGGCGCTCGACAAAGCGGCGACGATGAACCTCGGCGCACGAGCCGGTGAATTCCTGGACTTCGTAGCGAAGGCAAAGAAGCGCGGCATTTGTCCGCTCAAGCGCGGCGCTACGCCGGAAGGATTGTAGGGCAGGCGCTCCGCCTGCCACATGCGCGGCTGGCAACCGGAGCGGTTGCCCTATAATTGCGGCTACGGCAATCCGAGCAGCGCCAGCATGCGGCCGGTTTTGCCTTTTTCGCCCCGGTAGGAGTAATAACGATCCAGATCGCACGCGGTGCAGACGCCGGAGTCGTGGATTTGTTTTACGCCAGCGGCGCGGCATTGCCCGGCAATTTGGGCGGCGAAATCGATTTCATAATGCGGCGGGCGAATGCATGGGCTGAGTTGCACAACCATTTCAGCCGGGTTCGAGCCAAAGCGCTCATGCATTTTTTGAATTGCGTTCAAGACGATCGCCAGCGCTGTCCCTTTTTTGCCGGAATGAACGAGACCGATGGCCGGCGTGTTTGGATCGAGAATGTAAACCGCGCAACAGTCGGCGACGTGAATGCCGAGCGCGATACGGCGTTGATTTGTAATGAGACCGTCGCACCCGGCGAACTCTTTGTCGCGATCGATTGGAAGATCGACAATCGCGAGCTTATCGCCGTGGATTTGCTCGACCGTCAAAAGCGGCCATGCTCCAAAACCGATTTCACGCCGGATCTTCCGGTGCGCGTCTTCCAAACCGCTCAAAGCTTCCGCTTTATTCTGTGAAACATCGATACCCCGGATACGGGTGATGAAAGCGCTTCGACAGATACCCGTAGCATCAAGCGCGGGAAAATATTCGGCGGTTTGCTGCCCTGTCATCGGCAAAGTGCCCGGCGCGCACGACGTTCGCGCTTCCGCTACTTCGAGCTGGGTTCGCCCGACATCGGAGTTACCGGCATCGGTCGCAAAACAGTGCCGCGCTTGGGTTTTCCTGTCGCGTCCACATCGCTGCCGGTGTAATAGCGCCTGGATCGCGTCGCCCGCGGGGCGAGATCGCTGAATACTTCGGTGTAAGTGCTCTGCGCACCGGTAACGCGATCGAATTCCGCCAGCGACGAATCATATCCAAAGAGCGCTTGCAGGCGGGTCGACTGTGCCGTGGTCAATTGCACCTGCGCGTTGAGAACGTCCAATTGCGTGCCTGCGCCGGCATCAAGCCGGGCTTTGGCCAGGCGAACGGCTTCATCGGCCTGCTCGACGTTCTTTTCCGTGGCCTGAATAAGCTCGCGGTTCTGCTGTAAATTGGAAGCCGCCTGCTGGATCTCCAGCTCGACCTGACGAACATCGTCATCGTAAGTAATTTTGACTTCAGAAAGCAGCGCCCGCTGTTGTTTGACGCGCCCATAGGTTTCGCCGCTGTCCCAGAGCGCCCAGTTCCCGCTCACTCCGAAGACCCAGCCATTGGAGATGTCGTTCCAACTCGTGCTGAACGGCGAACTTAATATTTCGTAGCCGCCGCTACTCGTGAAATTGGGCAGGAAACCACCCAGCGCCACGTGCACCTGCTCGATTTGATTGAACACATTCGCGCGCGCCTGCTTCAGAAATGGACGGTTTTGCTTCCCGAGCTCGATCGCGTCGATGAGCGATATGTTTCGCGGAATGTAAACCAGCTCGCCAACCGCGCGCAGGGGCGAGGCGATTCCGCGCGTAGGGTTAAAGTCCAGGCCCAGAGTCTTGGCGAGTTGTAAAATGGAAATGCGATAGTTGTTCCGGGCCGCGATCAGGTTCGGGATCTGGTTCGACAATTGCACCTGCGCCTGGAGCACGTTAAAGCGCGGCACCGTTCCCGCCTCGAAACGATTTTGCTGGTCGCGCAGCTGGCTCTCCAAAAGTCGGACCGACTCCTCCTGGACACGAATCAGCGCGCGGTTCAAAATGACCTGGTAGAACTGCGTCTTGACCGTCGCGATCACTTGATCGACAACGTTACGAAAAGCGAAGTAGGCGCTGTCGCGCTGAAAGAAAGTGGCGCGGATCGAGCGGAACGTGCTGTAATTAAAAACCAATTGCGTCCCCGTAATCCGGATGCTGTAGGCGGTGTCGGTCAGGGCTGGAGTAGTTATGCCCGGCGTGGGTGATGCGGCGGCAAATGTCGTCGTGACCGGGGTTGGGCTCGTGGTGGCAAACGACGTTTCGGAAGCGCCCCGAAGATTCGGGTCCGTCCAGGAGAGGGTCGCCGTAGGATTGACGTGGGGTAAGGCTTGTGCGCCGATCTCGAGGATCACGCCTTTGGTTCGCTCAATCTCTTCCTTGGCGCGAAGAATGTCCGGGTTTTGCCGCAGCGCGGTCAAGACCGCCTGCTCGAGACTAAAGACGGGCGAAGTCTTCTCCGACCACTCAAAGCTGCTTGAGCTTCTGACTGCACTCGGTTCGCTGGCCATGGGAGTGGCGGCCGGGCTTGTAAAGATTGGGGGTGTGATTGCTGGAGTGAGCGTCGGAGTTGGAGTGGGGGGAAAAACAATCGGTGGGCTGAGCGCCGGGCTGGGACTGATGGGAGTCGCGACGGGAGGAAGGACGACTGGAGTTGCCGTTGGCGTCGCGGCCGGCCCCGGCAACGGCGGCGTGCCCGGGTCCTGTTTCGCCAAACCAGCCGCTACCAGGAAAAGCGCGACGAGAGCGGCTGCGCAGAGGACAACATGTTTTCGCATCGGGAAAAGGCGGGCTCGCAAGTTGGATGCGCCAAGGTTAAGGCGCGGATTCTAAGAATTTTGCCTAGCTTTTAGCATTGCCGGCGCGTTGCCGGCAATCATTTCGATTGGCAGTAATCGTAAATTTTACTGTAGATGTGGAGCCAATTTTTTTGTTCGTCCGGGGTCAGGTGCTCCATGATTTTCATTAAATTGCCGACCATCTCTTCGCGGATACGCCGGACCAGGGCCGACCCTTTGGGCGTGATGCAAACCATCACCTTGCGCCGGTCCTCCCGCGCAATCGAGCGCACGACGTAACTGAGATTCTCCAGCCGCGCGACCAACCCACTGGCTGCGGCCGTCGTGTGCCCCATTTTCTGCGCGATCGCCGACATCGTGGACACTTCTTTTTTGTCGAGATAGGCGAGGAGGAAAAATTGCGGGAAGGAGACGTTGCCCGGCGCGAGTTCTTTGCACAGGTGCAGCACAAAACAGCGCTGCATCTCAAGCACGATATCGGAAAGCTGCTCGGCATCCGCGCGAATTTGCGCACTGGGGCTTCGCGCAAACCCAGGGAGTATCGCCGTGCTCAAAGTTTTTAAAGCTAGGAACGCGCTCTGAGGCTGTCAACCGGCTCAACTGAAAACATTGCTAATCCCACACCTGTACAGAGACGATCGCTCCCGCTTTTAGTGACTCGCCAACCTCGACTCGGACCAGCGCATTCGACTGACTCAAACTAAAAAGCGCATGCGACTCCTGCCGGCCGACAGGCGCGAAGTTTCCCGCCTCGATCTTTCCCCGAATGTAGTGCGGGCGATCGCTCTCATTTGTAAGATCGACAATCAACTTCGCCGGCACGGTGGACAGCTCCAGCGTACCGGCGCCCATCAGTTTCAGGATCGCCGGCCGCACAAATTGCAGGAACGTGACAAACGCCGAAACGGGATTGCCCGGCAGACCGAAGATGAGACAGTCGCCCAGCCGGCCGAACAAAAACGGTTTGCCCGGTTTGATCGCCACTTGCCAGATGTCGATCCGCGCGCCGAGCGAGCGCAGCGTTGTCTGCACCAAATCGTGTTCGCCCACGGAGACGCCGCCGTTCACGATTACGATTTGGTTTTTCACGGACCCTGTGAATGCGCGGCGCAACGAATCGCGATCGTCAGCGCACTGTTGAGTTGAAACGGAAACTGCCCCGCAGCCTTGCAGCAAAGATCGTAACAGGACCGAATTGCTCTCGTAAATCTGGCCCGCCCGCAGAGGTTCACCCGGTTTGGCCAGCTCATCGCCCGTGGAAATAATCGCCACCCGCGCTTCGGCGCCGACACTCACGCTCTCGAATCCTTGCGACGTGAGCAACGCAAGCGTGGTCGCGCGAATCCGTTCGCCCGCACCCAGAATTTTTTGGCCCGCCGCAAGATCGCATTCGCGGCTGCGGATGTATTGGCCAGGGTAAACCGCTGCGTTGACTGCGATCTCGTTCTCTTCGCGGGTGACATCTTCCTGCATCACGACCGCATCCGAATTCGCCGGCATCGGCGCTCCGGTAAAAATTCGCACGGTCGTGCCGGTCGAAAGTTGCAGTTGTCGATCTACGCCCGCCGGCTGTTCGCTGATCACGCGCAATCTTGCGCCTGGCCGGCAATCCTCCGCGATCACCGCGTAGCCATCCATCGCCGAGTTATCGAAGCTTGGGAGTGGCAGTCGCGCGCCATACTCCTCGGCCGCGAAGCAGTTCAGCGCATCCAGGACCGGCACAGACCGAGACGGCAACGGTCGCACCGTTTCCAGAATCTTCGCACGCGCTTCTTCTTCGCTGATCATGATGGTGACGTAACTGCGAACAACCGCCATTCGTCCGGCACACCCTTCAAAATTTGTTTGCCCCGATCGGAAAAGCCGATTCCCGACCCGGCGGAGAGATCTTTGACTGTGCTGGAAACGACAACTTCGCTTGCTTGCGCTGTGGCAATCACGCGCGAGGCGATATGAACGGCGATTCCGCCAATATCCCCAGCTTGTAGCTCGATCTCCCCGGTATGCACTCCGGCACGGATTTGGATTCCCAACTGCGGGACGTCGTCGCGAATGCTGCAGGCGCAGCGCACCGCTCGAGCCGGGCCGTCGAAGGTTGCGATAAACGCGTCGCCCATCGTTTTGATCTCGCGACCACGAAAACGCGCCAGCTCTTTGCGCACGAGCGCGTGATGAGAATCGAGCAGCTCGCGCCAGGTGCGATCACCTAGCCGCGCCGCGTGCTCGGTGGAATCGACGATGTCGGTAAAAACGACGGTTGCCAGCACGCGGTCTGGTTCGGGCGCTGGTTTTGTTCCGGTGAGCAACTCCTGAATCGCATCGACGATCGCATCGCAATCCTGCGTCCACCAGGCGTGATCGGCGCCAGGAAGCTCAAGAAATCGCGCGCCGGGAATGTGCTCGGCGAGATAGCGACCTTCTTCCACCTTCACATCGAGATCGTCTTTTCGATGCATCACGAGCGTGGGCACGCGAATCGCCGGCAGAACATGGCGAACATCGATTTGCGTGTTCATTTTAAGAAGAGCGAGTGCCGCGCCCGGACTCGCGGAACGGCGATAATAGGTCACATGTTGCGCCATCCTTTGGGGATCGAGACTCGGCGCGAGATCTTTGAACCCGGTTGACCAGTCACGCTCGATCGCCTCATAGGTCAATTGTCTTTCGTCCGGGGTCGGCGCCCACGGATAGTCCGGACTCCAAATCCGTTTCGAAAAGCAACCGAACGTGCACAGTGCGATCGTGCGGTCAGGATAGGTCGCCGCGAAAAGAATACTCATGTTCCCGCCTTCTGAGGCACCGAAGACGGCCGCGCGCTCCGAGCCCACTGCGTCCATTACTGCGCGGACGTCATCCATCCGCTGCTCGAGCGTAGGCAATTGATCGTTCGGGACCGGGTCCGACATGCCGGTGCCGCGTTTGTCAAAAAGAATTAACCGCGAAAACGAAGCGAGCCGGTTAAATCCGTGAACCAAATCCGGCAGTTCCCAGGCGAGCTCGACGTGGGACAGCCAGCCGGGCACATAAACGATGTCGAGCGGCCCTTCGCCGACTACCTGGTAGGCGATGTGCACGTCCCCGCTACGAACGTACTGAGTCGGTGGCGGAATTCCCGGACCTTTCACGGCAAATATTTTCGGCTACATTTCAAGATCGACAATTACCAACTGCGACCAATCTCGGCCGCTTCGCGCTCAGATGTCGATACTGGCAATAATCAATTCTGCAGCATATTGTCGGCCCTAGTGCCAGTCCGGCTCGGACCTCCTGGTGAGGTGGCTGAGTGGTCGAAAGCAGCGCTTTGCTAAAGCGCCGTACCCCAAAAGGGTACCGAGGGTTCGAATCCCTCCCTCACCGCCAGTTGTTGGCGTGGCAAATCGCCGACCCGCATTCGCTCTTCGTCTTCGCATATCGGAGATTCGAACTCGTTCGGATGCACTTGCCTTCAGAGCCGAAGGTGTGAGGCAAAATCTATGAACGGGCACATTATTGCATGACTAGCGGGAGCGTAATCCCTCCCGCACCGCATTGCTTAGCGATTAGTGAGAGGTGAAAAGTCATTAGTGGATGCCCTTTCCATCTTCTCACCATCACAGATCACTAATCACCATTGCAGAAAACATCCCTCCCTCACCG
>JBHEMD010000052.1:0-5593 GCA_046262735.1 Chthoniobacterales bacterium
CATTCATTCCGCCGCGATCGATCAGATCGGCGTCGTCACGTATTACAATTGCGGCGATTGGGTCGAGAGCTGCACCGCGCTGGTCGAACACCACGATGGCAAGCTCGAGCTGGTCACTTATCCCGCTTTCCCGCGATCTTCTGCCGGTGGAACCACCAGCGCTGGTCGCGCGCTCGGATTAAATGAAAAAGCTCGGCGCGGAATTCATTGGCAGGAAGATTTCGAACCGTTCACGGCTGGACCAAATTCTTAGCAGTTCAAAATTATGAGGAAGAAAGTGTTGTTTATTTGCGTGCATAACAGTTCCCGTAGCCAGATGGCGGCCGCATGGCTGAATCAAATTTGTCCGGATGACTTCGAGGCGCACAGCGCGGGGCTTGAGCCAGGGACTCTCAATCCCCTCGCGGTTCAGGCGATGGGCGAAGTCGGCATCGATATTTCCCGAAACAAGACGCAGGGCGTGTTCGACGTGTTCAAGACCGGCGTTTTCTACCCCTTTGTCATCACCGTGTGCGACGAATCGGAAGCGGCTGGCTGCCCAATTTTTCCCGGCGTGACAACGCGATTACATTGGAGTTTTCCCGATCCCTCTGCGCTTCCCGGGACGGAGGAAGAACGCCTCGAAGGCACGGGCAAGGTCCGCGACCAGATTCGCGACCGGATCGAACAATGGTGCGACGAAATGTGCGGGGAGGAATTGTAATTCGCGGGACGCTGACTGCCGAGAAAGTCGAGCTGCCGGAGAAGGAGCCGGAGCTGACCGGCAAAACACCGGAGCCGGGCCGACGAAATCCACCATAAAAAAATATTGCTTGCGCACCGGAATCAACCGTCGAGAATAGTTAACCAGATGGTTAAATATAGCTCGAGCACCTTGAATCGCACCTTTGCCGCGCTGGCCGATCCGACCCGCCGCCGTATTCTCGCGCACCTGGCCCAAGGCGATAAGCGCGTGACGCATTTGGCCCGGCCGCACGCCATGTCGCTGCCGGCGGTCTCGAAACACCTGCGCGTGCTCGAGAAAGCGAGACTGCTCCGGCGCCGCCGCTACGGCCGCGTCCACGAAATGCAGTTGGACGCCAAGCCGCTCAAGGAAGCCGCCCAATGGGTCGAAGAGTATCGCAAGTTCTGGGAAGGATCGCTCGATCGGCTCGCCGCCTATTTGGAAAAGACAACCAAACAGTCACCAAAGAAAGGGGCCAAATAGACCGTGTGTCCGGTGTGTCTATCGAACATCGCCCTCATCGCCGCCGGTGCGACATCGAGCGGAGGTCTAACCGCTTTCGTGATGAGCAGATTTTGCAGGAAAAAACAAACGAACCAAACGAGAGGAAGCGGAGATGAAACTACAGGAGATGGAACCCGAAACAAAAACCAACCAGAGAGAAATCGTATCGGAAGCTGAGTGGCTCGTGGCTCGCAAAGATTTGCTCACACTGGAGAAGGAATTCACCCGCCAGCGCGATGCGCTCAGCGCCGCGCGTCGCCAGCTGCCGATGGTCAAGATCGACAAAGACTATGTCTTTGACGGACCGAACGGCGAAGAGACACTGGCCGATCTCTTCGATGGGCGCAGCCAACTGATTGTTTATCATTTCATGTTCGGTCCGGATTGGGAGGAGGGCTGCAAGAGTTGCTCCTATCTCGCCGATCATTTCGACGGGGCCAACTGGCATCTGCCTCATCGTGACGTGACATTTGTCGCGATCTCACGGGCGCCGTTGTTGAAACTCCAAGCCTATAAGAAGCGGATGGGCTGGCGCTTTAAGTGGTTGTCGTCGCACGGCAACAATTTCAATTTCGATTATCACGTCTCCTTCACCAGGGACGAAGAGCGGAAGAACAAGGCCTACTACAACTACGCCGCGCGCGAATTCATAAACGACGAACTTCCCGGGCTAAGTGTGTTTTACAAAGGCGAAAACGGCGATGTCTTTCACACCTATTCGACTTACGCCCGCGGGCTCGACATTTTGGTCGGCGCCTACAACTTCCTCGACCTCGCACCGAAGGGTCGCGACGAAAATCCAGAATCGACGATGGATTGGGTGCGGCGCCACGACGAATACTGATGACCATGAGAATCGGAATCATCGGGCCTGGAAGCATGGGAGGGATACTTGCGCGCCACTTCGCCAAACGCGGCCATCACGTCTCGATTGCGAACTCGAGAGGGCCGGAGAGCCTGACCGCGTTGGCGGCCGAGATCGGCGCGACGCCCGTTTCCGTTTTCGAGGCCGCTAAAGCCGGCGAAATTGTCATCCTCGCGATCCCGACGAAGGCCGTCGCCGAACTTCCGCGGGGGCTGTTTGCGAACATACCGAGCGGCGTCGTCGTGATCGATATCGGCAATTATCATCCCGAGCTTCGCGATGGACGCATCGATGCAATCGACCGCGGCATGCTCGATAGCCAGTGGGTCGCGCGGCAGATCGGGCGTCCCGTGATCAAGGCGTTCAACAACATCCTCGCCCATAGTCTTCTCAAAAAAGGCGTTCCGCGAGGAACCAAGGGGCGGATCGCTCTCTCGGCTTTCGGCGATTCGTCAGACGCGAAGTCCGCGGTGCTTTGTCTCGTCGACGATATTGGCTTCGATCCTGTCGATGGCGGTAATCTGGACGATTCCTGGCGGCAGCAACCCGGAACCCCGGCTTACTGCCACGATCTTGAAGCCGCTGCTCTCCGGCGCGCGCTGGCGGAAGCTGATCGAAGCCGGATCGCGGAATACCGCGCCGAACAGGAGGTTCGTATTAAAACGTCTATCGCAGCGGAGAGACCAAACATCTTGGCGCGTTAATCAGATTCTCATTCACACAACAATCAGTAGCGGGGAAAACAATGACTGATCACAAGACTGGAACACATGAAGAATGGCTTGCGGCCCGGCTCGATCTGCTCGAGGCCGAGAAGGAGCTAACGCGGCGCAGCGACGAGCTGGCCAGAAAACGTCAGGATTTGCCGTGGGTTCGGATCGACAAGGAATATCGATTCGAGATCGACGAGGGGAGCGCCTCGCTGAAAGATCTCTTCTGCGGGCGCTCGCAGCTGCTCATCTATCATTTCATGTTCGGGCCCGACTACACGGCAGGATGTCCGGCGTGCTCCGCGATCGCGGACGGCTTCAACGGCATCGCCGTTCATCTGGCCAATCATGACGTCATGCTGTGGGCGGTGTCGCGGGCGGCTCTGGCAAAACTGCAGGCGTTCAAGCGGCGGATGGGATGGACGTTTCCCTGGGCATCCTCGCTCGGCAGTGACTTCAATTACGACTGCAACGCTTCCTACACCGAGGAACAACAGCGCGAGGAGGGTATCGAATACAACTACCGGCGGGAGGAACCTCTCGCCGAAATACCCTCGCGCTCGACACCCGATGGCCCCGCTACGTTCGCAGCCATGACCGGAACCGACGTGGCCACCTACACGCGCGAGAGGCCGGGCATGAGCGCCTTCATGCTCGAAGACGGCGTCGTCTACCACACTTATTCCAGCTATGCGCGCGGACTGGACGCCCTCTGGGGCATGTACCAGTGGCTCGACCGCGCCCCACTAGGGCGCAACGAGACGAGCGGTGTCTGGTGGCGCCGGCACGACGAATACGATCGCGCCGCCCGATAGAGTGGCAGAGCATTAAATGAGAAAGGATAAGGAACATGAATCGCGTCACGCACTTTGAGATTTACACCGATGATCCCGCCGCGGTGCAACCGTTTTACCGGGATGTTTTCGGATGGAAATTTGAGAAGTTTGAAGGCGCCCCGATCGACTATTGGCTCGTCACGACCGGCGACGATAAGGAGCCGGGCATTAATGGTGGGATGACTCGTCCGCGCGAAGGCCAAAGCCCCGGCACGGTAAATACGGTCGCGGTCCAGTCGCTCGACCAAACAATCAAGAAGATTGAACAGCGCGGCGGTAAAGTCTGCGTGCCCCAAATGGCGATCCCGAAAATCGGCTGGCTTGCTTACGCGGAAGATCCCGCCGGCAACGTCTTCGGCGTCATCGAGCCAGACGCGGAGGCGAAATAAAGGGAACATGACTACAAAACATGATTTGGCGGAAGCGGTTGTGATCGAGCGCACTTTTACCGCGCCCATCGGGCGGGTTTGGAGTGCGCTAACCGATGTCGATCAAATGCGACAGTGGTATTTCGGTCTAAAGGCATTCAAACCCGAAGTCGGTTTTGAATTTGAATTCGTCGTCGAACACGAAGGCAACCAGTATCATCATCTTTGCCGGATCACCGAGGTCGTTCCGGAAAAGAAGCTCGCCTACACCTGGCGATACAAAGGGGAGCCGGGCGATTCATTGGTCACGTGCGAGCTGTTCGCCGAGGGCAACAAAACCCGGCTGAAGCTGACGCACGCGGGAATTGAAACTTTCCCGAAGACTCCGGCCTACGCGCGCAAAAATTTCGAGGCCGGATGGACCGTGATCATTGGCTCCGAGCTGAAGCAATTTGTGGAAAGGAAAGCATGACGGCATCAACAAACACTATCCGGCTCCATCGGGTTCTGCGCGCGGCGCCGGAGAAAATTTACCGCGCGTTTGTGGATGCCGAGGCACTGGTGAAATGGCTTCCGCCAAATGGATTCACCGGAAAGGTCCATCAAATCGACGCGAAAGTTGGCGGCACTTACAAGATGTCCTTCAAGAACTTCACCACCGGGAAGAGGCATTCTTTCGGCGGAACATATGTCGATCTAACGCCCCCCGAACGCATTCGCTACACTGACAAATTCGACGATCCGAATCTGCCCGGCGAAATGCAGACCACGATCACATTGAAAGAAGTTTCGTGCGGAACGGAACTGCACATCGTCCAGGAAGGCGTGCCGGCGGTCATTCCTCCGGAAGCTTGCTATCTGGGTTGGCAGGAATCGCTCACGCTGTTGGCGAAACTGGTCGAAGCTGAAATTCCCGATCAACCATGAACTGGAATGAAGGCTTAACATGAAGACAGAAGAAAACTTCAGGCTGGAAATCAAACGTGTGATCAAAGCGCCTCGCGGGCGCGTCTACGCGGCGTGGACCGATCCGGCGCAACTGAAGCAATGGTTTGGTCCGGAAAATGTCCAGACTCGCGAATTACTCGCTGACACGCGTCCGGGCGGAATATTTCGCTGGGAACTGATTAATCCCGAAGGCACGGAGATGACCATCCGCGGTGAATTCCGCGAGCTGCGACCGGGCAAGAAAATCGTCTTCACTTGGCAATGGGAAGACGACGAGGATTGGGAAAACCGTGTCAGCGTCGTAACAGTGGAACTCGACGATGCTGAGGGTGGCACGGAGCTTCGTTTGACCCACGAGAATCTGCCAACCGAACAGTTGCGCGACGGTCACCGCGGCGGCTGGAACAGCGCTCTCGGGAAACTGGAGAAATTTGTCGGCAAGTAGTTGGTTCCCCGCCGCAGGTCGCGGCGGCGAGCGAAGGCGGGTCGATCTAACGAAGGAGGAAAGATGAACACTGAGGACGTAGCAAAGAAGGTAGTAGAATTGGTTCGCAAACAAGCTTGGTACGAAGCGCTGGACACGTTGTACGACAACGACATTGTTAGCGTCGAAGCGTTCAGCGCCGGCGGCGGTCCGA
>JBHEMD010000053.1:0-8741 GCA_046262735.1 Chthoniobacterales bacterium
GTTGCTCGAAGCAGTGCACGCGATCGATGGACTCGAGCGGCTCCGGTTCACTTCGCCGCACCCGATCGGTTTTCGCCCGGATTTGATCGCTGCAATCGCGCGCTTGCCCAAGCTGGCGGAGCACGTCCATCTCCCGGTCCAATCGGGTTCGGACACAATTCTCAAGGCGATGCACCGCACTTACACGGCCGAGAAATATATCGATCTTGTCAGGCGCATCCGCGCCGCGCGCGAAGGCATCGCCATTACCACTGACATCATCGTCGGTTTCCCCGGCGAAACCGAGGCCGATTATCAAGCAACACGCTCTCTGGTCGAGCAAGTCCAGTTCGACAACGCCTTCGTGTTTCGTTATTCACCGCGACGCGACACGCCTGCGGCGACGATGCCCGACCAAATTGACGAGCACGTAAAAGAGCAGCGCAACCATGATTTGCTCGCGGTCGTGAACGAATTCGCTTGGCGCGCAAACGGACGATTGATCGGTTCGCAGGTCGAAGTGCTCTGCGAAGGCCCAAGCAAAACCAATCCGGCGCGGCTGACCGGACGCACCCGCACGAACAAGATCGTGATCTTTGAAAACGGGGCCGAATTGATCGGCGAATTGGTCGAAATAAAGATCGAGCGCGCGACGGGCTTCAGCTTGTATGGAAAACCGGTGCGGCAACTCGAGACGCGCACCGCCGTCGCGGCATGATTTATCATTTCTCGCTCCGCAGCGTTGGGATCGTCGCCGGCGCGTTTTTGGTCTTGATCAGCCTGCCGGGCCTGCTCAAGCCCGATCTTGCTGGTGTCGCACAAAAATTTCCCCGCTCACGCGTGGCCGGGATTGTTCTACTGACTGTCGATCTTGTGTGGACGCTGTGGTTACTGGCGACGATCGAGATGGGTGAGTTCGCCGCTTTTCGCAAGCCGCTGCTCATCGCCGTGCCGATCGGTTACATCCTCGCGCTTCTTTTTGTGGATGAATTTCTCGCCGTGCGCGCGCTCGGGATTCTGTGTCTCCTCGTGGCCGAACCGCTGCTCGACGCGGCGTTTCTTCGATATGAAATGAGCCGATTGCTCGTCACCATTTTTGCTTACCTGCTTATCGTGGCGGGACTTTTCTGGGTAATGATTCCTTATATCCTGCGCGACAAAATCGATTGGGCTGCGCGCAGCGCCGGCCGCTGGCGCTTGCTCCATGGCGCAGCTCTAATCTATGGCGCGGTTATTCTCGGCTTCGCGTTTACGAAGTATTGAAATTTTGTAGCGGCCCCGAAAGCGTTCGGGGTCGGACGAATTAATGCGACGCTCACCCGCCTTCGCAATGTGTGGCGCGCAGGCAGAGCGCCGCTACCGGGCAGACATGAAACGGATTCTCGTTATCCGCGGCGGGGCGATCGGCGATTTTATTCTGACGCTGCCAGCGCTGCGGGCGTTGCGCGAAGCGTATCCGGCGGCCCATTTTGAGATCCTCGGCTACAAACACATCGTTGCGCTCGCCGAAGACCGGTACTATGCACAGGCTGTCCGTTCGATCGAGTACGCCCCGCTCTCGAGTTTTTTCGCGAAGAATTCCGAGCCGGCCGGCGAGTTGGCCGATCATTTCGCCAGCTTCGATTTGATCCTTAGCTATCTCTACGATCCTGACGGAATCTTTGAGATGAATCTGCGCCGGTGCGGCGTGGAAAACCTGCTGCGCGGCCCGAGCAAGCTGGACAATTCCCAACATGCAGCGCGCCAACTGTCGCGACCTCTCGAAGAGCTTGGGATCGCGACCCACGATTTCAGCGCGACAATCTTTCCTTCTCCGCAAGATCGGCAATTCGCGCACGATTTCCTGAGGGATGTTGCCCGACCAATCGTCGCGATTCATCCGGGCAGCGGCAGCGAAACGAAAAATTGGCCGCTCCGAAACTGGATCGAGCTTGGAAACGATTTGTTAGGCCGATCGGCGCCAAGGAGCGGCGGCTTACCAGCGACGGATTCAGATAGACGGTGCTCTGGAGAGCGCCGCTCCTTGGTGATCGTTTCGGGCGAAGCCGATCAATCTCAAGTCGCGCCGCTTGAGTCGATCTGGAAAAATGAACGCGTTGCTTTCGCGAAGAATTTGCCGCTGCCTCAGTTGGCGGCGGTGCTCGAGCAAACAACTTTCCTCGGACACGACAGCGGCATTTCACATTTAGCGGCCGCGGCCGGAGCGAATTGCATTTTGCTCTTCGGACCGACCGATCCAAAGGTTTGGGCGCCGCAAAATGACAACGTGCACGTGATTCGCGCGCCGGATGGTGAGTTGCGAAAGCTGGAGGTCGATCTTGTGCGCGCGGCGCTGAGAGCGTAGCGCGACCGTCCCGGTTGCGTCTAAGAAAACCGCAAGCGAGGACGCTTGCGCTACCTTCAGGCGCTGATGCGCATCGGCATCAGCACGTAGAGGAACGGTGTCTGGATTTTGACGACGCCGGGGCTCATCTCGTCGATCAGGTCGAGATAAACTTCATCCTCGGTCAGGGCGCGCAACGGCGCCATCAGGAATTCCGGGTTGAACGCGATGGAGAACTCGCGGCCTTTGTATTGCACCGGGAGCGATTCCTTGGCTTCGCCGACTTCGGGCGTGTTCGCGGTGATGTCGATGTTGTTTTTGTTGAAGTTGAGCTTGATCGAGTTCGATTTATCGCTCGCCAGCAACGAAACGCGCCGGAGGGAATTGAGAAACGTCTCGCGCTCGAGGGTGACGCGCTCTTTGGCTTCGCTTGGGATGACCTGTTTGTAGTTCGGGTAATTGCCTTCGATGAGCTTTGACACGAGCAGCGTATCGTTCAGATCGAACGCGATTTGCCCGCTGCCCATGCTGACTTTTACGTCGCCGTCGTCGGTCAGGAGACGCTGAAGTTCGGTGACTGCTTTGGTTGGCACAATGATGTCCGCCTCATGACTGCGTGGAAATTCCAATTCGATGTCGACCATGGCCAGCCGCCGTCCATCGGTCGCAACGAGCGTGAGCTTGTTCTCCTTGAAACTAAACAGGACGCCATTGAGCACGTAGCGCGTCTCGTCGGTCGAGATGGCGTAAGAAGTTTTGCGCAAACCGTCCCGCAAATCTTTTTGCCGGATCGTGACCACCTTCGCGTCTTCGAATTTCGGCAACGGCGGAAATTCCTCTTCCGGCAGGCCGAGGATCTTGAAAAAGCTTTGCCCGCTGCGGATGGAGGCGGTGTTTTTTCCATCCACATCGAACTGGATTTCGCTCGAGGGCAACTCGCGAATGATGTTGAAGAGGCGGCGCGCCGGGAGGGTGGTCGCGCCTTCTTTTTCCACCGCCGCTTCGAAACTGCCGCGCACGCCGACGTCCAGATCGGTGGTAGTGAGATGAACGGCCTTACCGTCGGCCTGCAACAATACGTTGGAAAGAATCGGCAGCGTCGTGCGCGTGCTGACCACGTTCTGCACCTGTTGCAAACCTTCGAGTAACTTTTCCTTACTGGCGCTGAATTTCATGAGCTAAACCGCGCTTAAGATGTAAAGCTTCCAATTTTGTTCGGCAACCGGAAAGTCACTCGCGGCGGCGGCATCGACATCCTGCCGATGCACACGTCTCACATGCCACACTAGCGTTGCAGCGAGCTGTCGATGAACGAAATGGTCTGGCGCAAAGTGTCCTGTTCTTTCATGCGTCGCTTCACCAGCTTGCACGCATGCAGGACTGTGCCGTGATCGCGGCCGCCGAACGCGTCGCCGATTTCGTTCAATGAGGCCTTGGTCAATTCGCGAGCAAGATACATCGCCACCTGTCGCGGAAAAGCGATGTTGGCCGGGCGTCGTTTACTGGTCATGTCGGCGAGGCGCACATCGAAATGCTCGGCCACGCGCCGTTGAATTTGCTCGATCGTGATGGAGTGGCGCGCTTCCTCCTGCAAAATATCTTTTAGTAAATGCTCGACCACATCGTGGGTCAGCTCCTTGCCGCTCAAGGACGCAAACGAGGCCACCCGCATGAGCGCGCCTTCCAGCCGCCGCACGTTTGTGCGAATCCGATTGGCGAGGAACTCGAAAATGTCGTCGGGCAATTTGATCTCCATGTTCCGCGCTTTCATGCGCAGAATTGCCATGCGCGTTTCGATGTCGGGCGGTTGCAGCTCGGCGGTCAGGCCCCATTCGAAGCGAGAGACGAGTCGCTTCTCCAGGTTGGCAATTTCCGAGGCTGGCCGGTCGCTCGAGAGTACGATCTGCTTGTGGCCGTCAAAGAGCGTATTGAATGTGTGAAAGAATTCTTCCTGGGAACGTTCCTTGCCGCCGAGAAACTGAATGTCGTCGATCAAAAGAAGGTCCGACTGGCGATAACGCTTCCGGAATTTAACCAGCGTGCTGTGCTGGATGGCGTCGATGAACTCATTAATGAACAGCTCGCTCGAAACGTAAATGACCTTGGTGCTTTTCTTCTTCGTCACCACCAGGTGGCCGATCGCCTGCATCAAATGCGTTTTGCCCAGCCCGACACCGCCGTAAACAAAAAGCGGGTTGTAAGTGCGGGCCGGCGTTTGGGCGACGGCGAGGCTGGCCGCGTGCGCGATCTCATTGTTCGGTCCCACCACGAATTTGTCGAAGGTGTTTCGGGGATTAAGCCCGAGCGCGCTCCCGCTCGGCTTGATCTCGCGCACCGATTCCGGTGCCGTGGCCGTAGGCGCGTCCTTCTCTTCCACAGCCTGCCCGGCCGCGCCCGGCGGCAGAGAAAATTTTATATCGCGCGATTCACCCAACGCGCTGACGATCGCAGCCTGCAACGCCGGCATATGATTACTCTCGATCCAAAACTGATAAATATTGTTCGGCACGCGAAAAGTGAGCGACTTCTCGTCGGCCGCGATCAATTCCACCGCGGAAAACCAGCGCTTGAAGGTGTCGGCGCTCACGTGTGGCCTGAGGGCGAGGGATATCCTCTGCCACAGCTGCGCACATTTCTCTTTCATAACGAGTTGTTAACAGCGTTACACAATTGCCATAAATCATTTGGCCAAGAAAAAATCCGCGTGGCCCCTCTCGCGACCGAGGGACGGCCCCAGCGCGCGCAGGCCGCGGCAGGGCCGGCAAAAACCGCCAAAATCGCTAAATACGAGGGAAAAATGCCTTCCTTGCGTTTGAGCTGCCGAGGGGTTCGTTCAGGATCGACATCTTCAATTGCCTGTCGGGCCGGAGAGGTTAAGGCGTCAGTCATTCTGGCTGGTGAGAGTTAATTAAACCTGTTCACATGTTATTCACATCGTCTCCCTTTTCGCCCTGCCGCACGGCTGGAGATTAGAAATCGCCTCCAAAACCGACAAGAAAAAAACGCCGTAAAAAAATTCTCGCGCGCAAAAAAAATCTTGACTGAAAAATCAAAAAGAGCGTCTCCCCAAGCAACGACGAATTCGCCTCCGCGCGAGAATTTTCGCCGAGTTGACCGAACCGGGACGTGCGCGCATTTTTTCTCGCGTTTGAGCGGGCGCTCGGCCCGATCACCAACCGAAAAATGGAATTGAAGCAAAACAGGACCATCGCTTGGCATAACCCGCGCCTCTTCCCTCCAAAAGTTGCGTGACGTGAAAATCCGCACTTTTGTTTTCGTCTCGTTTGTTTTGTCGTGTGCGATTTTGCTCGTGCACGGCGCCGATGAGCTCCTGCCGCCGTTCGGTTTTCGCTGGAACGATTCCATGTCGCGCGTCGAAGCCGTGCTGAGCGGCGCGAAAGCGCAAATCGTCTCGCGCGAAAAAAAGGAGGGGCGCGAAATCTGGACCGTGGAAGGGCTGGTGCATCCCGGCCTCAAGCGCACGCTCTTTACTTTCAAGGCCGGCGCGCTCTTCGGCGTGGAACTGCAATATGAATATCCCGATTGGACAATCGAGCGTTACAACCAGCGCATGGGCGAGATCCGCAAATACTTCGATGAAAAATACGGCACCGGTAAACTGGTCTCACGCGCGCGCGACACCGACAGCGACGTGATCCAGACGCTCGTCGGTTACCAGTGGATGGTCGGCGCGACCATGCTCGAGCTTTTTTATTTTTCCGCCCAGCACGATTCGCTCGTTTACCGCACGATCACCGTCGATTACAAAGCGCTGTAACTGTAGCCGCTTCGCGGTAGCGAAGCGCGGCGCGGATATCGCTACCACGCTGCGATTGCGTCGCCCACGGGACGACGGCTACAGCGTCTCGCTCGGCTGCAATTGTCGATCTTGCACTCGAATGCGATGGCCGCGCTTCGTTTCTTTCTGCAATCGCTTCAATCGGCTGGCGAGCGCGGCTTTCGCGGCCGAGCTCATCCGATCGATGAACAGAATTCCGTTGAGATGATCGATCTCATGCTGCAAGGCGCGCGCGAGCAATCCGCCCGCTTCGATCTCGATTTTGCCGTCCAAAGTTTGCGCGCGCACCACTGCGGATTTCGCGCGCTCGATCTCGCCGCTGATCTCCGGAAAGCTCAAGCAGCCTTC
The DNA here is from genome assembly GCA_046262735.1 of Chthoniobacterales bacterium. Lineage (GTDB taxonomy): Bacteria > Verrucomicrobiota > Verrucomicrobiia > Chthoniobacterales > UBA10450 > AV17. The sequence continues at coordinate 6,450 of JBHEMD010000053.1, forward strand.
GTTTCCAATTTCGGTTTCGCCGCCCAATTCGATCTCCGGGTTGATCAACACCAGTGGCATCTCTGTTTTTGGGTCGACCTCTTTGCCGTTCACTTTCATGGTGCTCGGCCGATCCTCGACCTGGGAAATGTCGATGACAGTGAGTTGCAGCGGTTCACCGATCTGTTGCGCGGCCAGGCCGATCCCGTTCGCGGCGTGCCTCGTTTCGAGCATGTTCGCCGCCAGCTCGCGAATGTTGTGGTCGATCGTCTCGATCCACCGGCCCTTGGCGCGCAGGATCGGGTCGCCGTATTGCAAGATCGACAATTTCATTTCGGCTCCTCCCGCGTAAAGGAAGGAAGATTTTTCACGCCGGCCAGTTTCAACGCGTCCATCACCTTAATGATTGTTCCCCACGAAGCTTTTTTGTCGGCCTGCAACGCGAGCGTGGATTTGCGCTCCGCCGGCAAATCGCGAACTGCGCCTTCGAGTTCCTCGACATTAACCGGGCGTCCATCGAGCTGGATTTGATCGTTCTCGTCCACGCTCACGAGCGCGCGCTCCAGTTCGGCCGGCACTTTGGCGGCAGTTTTCGATTCGGGAAGGTTAATCTGCACTTCCGGCTGATCTTTTTTAAATGTCGTCGAAACGACAAAGAAGATCAGCAGGATGATGAGAATATCGACGAGCGAAACAATGATGATGAGAGGCGCCCGCCGTTTTCGGACCGCGAAGTTCATGGCATCGATTGCGCCGCGCGCTTACGCGACTGGCGTGGGAATCGGCGGCTGCGGCGGCGTTGTCGTTTTGACCGGCAGGAACTCGCGCGACGAACGTCCGTAGTAACATTTATTCAGCAACTCGACGACGAGCGTTTCCATTTCCACCGACATTGCTTCCACCTTTCTCGAAAAATAGCTGAACCCGATGAGGGTTGGCACCGCGATGGACAGACCGAAGACCGTCGCGTTGAGCGCTTCGGCAATGCCGAGCGCGATCAGGCGCGTGTCGGCCGCGCCGGCGCTTAGCCCGAGATGGGAAAAAACATGCACGAGCCCCGAGACCGCACCGATCAACCCGAGCAGCGGCGCGATCCCGATGATCACTTCAAGAACAATCAGTCCCTTCTCGAGCCGCACCATCTCGTGACGCGCGCGAGTTTGCACGACTTCCACGTTTTCCGAGCGCGGCGCGCGCAGGTGCTGAAGCGCTACGCGCGTGATCCGCGCCAGCGACGAGTTGTCGTGCGCGACGATCCGTGCCAGCCGTTCCGCGCTCGCGCCGGGCACAAGACGTTCGATCTCACTTTGGATCACCAACGGCATCACGTTTTTCTCCCGCAACACGAGCCCGCGCAAAATCATCGTGGTCACCGCAACGATCGAGCAGGCCAGGAGCGGCCACATGAACAAGCCGCCCTTGGTGAAAAAGCCGATGATGTTGTGGATGAGCTCGGACATTTCAGCGCTCAGTTAGCGTACATGGTGAAAGACATTTCTTCATCCAAACCTTCCGGCGGCAACGTGCTCGCCACGTCATCGGGAATGGGCGGCAACTGAACCTCCAAAACCGATTGCAGGCAAACATTGGCAAACGATTCGTTCGAGCTGTTTTCGACGATCTTGATCTTCTGCGGTTTGCCCTCGCGATCCACCGAGAACACGAGCCGCAGCGTCCCGATGCTGACCAGATCGCGTTGCCGCGCGACATGATAATACCAGCGCGAGCCGACCGCGTCGTAGAGCATCTTTTGATATTGCCCCAGCGGCGTGCCGATGGCGTTGACCGCGGATGCGCCGCGGTTCGTGATCGAACCGGCCAGGCGGGTCTGCTGTTTCTCGGCGCGATAAGCGGCGGCTGGCTGTTCGGGCTTGGGCGCGACGCTCGGTTCCACGCTCGGGCTTGGTTTGGTTAACATCGCAAACTGCTCCGAATCGGAAAGCGGTGTCTCCTGGGGTGTCGATTGCGGCGGTTGGGAAGGCTGCGGCGTTTCCTGCGCGGCGGAATTCGGTTGCGGCTTGGTGCCTTCCTGCGCGATCGACGCGGAATGCGTTTCCAAATCCATCCACGGCCGCTCACTTCCCTCCTGCGAGGGCAACGGCAAATCGCCGGACGCGGGCAGCTGGCTGGCGCCAATCGAGTTCGCGTTCGATTCAAAAGTTTTTTCCTTCTGCTGCGGCGCTTGCTTCGATGCGTCCGTCTCGATGAACGCGGTGTTTTTCACCGGCGGCGGCGTGGCAAGATCGACAATCGTCAACTCCACCGGTTTGTCCTCGACGACCGGCGGCGCCGAGGTAAACGCGCCGCCGAAGC
>JBHEMD010000054.1:0-5953 GCA_046262735.1 Chthoniobacterales bacterium
TCGAGCAAGCGGACGTTATCGCGCGCGTGCAGGCCGATCGTCGGTTCGTCGAGAACGTAGAGCACCCCGCGCAAATTCGACCCGAGCTGCGCCGCGAGCCGAATCCGTTGCGACTCGCCGCCGCTCAATGATTTTGCCGAACGTCCGAGCTGCAGGTAACCCAGCCCGACCTGTTCCATAAAACGCAGGCGCTGCTGAATTTCAGGGATCAAATCGGCCGCGATCGTTTGCTGCGTGCCAGTGAACTTTAACTTGTCGATCTTCCGTGCCGCTTCGCTCGCGGAAGATTTGTGAACTGATCGATCGTCCAACCTTGGACGCGCACATGTCGCGCCACTTCGTTGATCCGCGAGCCGTGACATTTCGGGCATTCACGCGCCTCGGTTTCGTCGATCCATTCCGATTCCCGCTCGGCCGCGAGCTCGTTTTCGAGGATCGAGTCACCGTTATCACTCGTGCCGGTTTGCAGTTCCTGATCGAAAATTTCGCCGAACCCGCCGCATTCTTCGCACGCGCCATGGGGCGAGTTGAACGAGAACAAACGCGGGTCGAGCTCCTCAAACGCGCGGCCACAACCGGGGCAGCTCATTTCCGTGCTCATAACCGTGAGCCGATTCTTCGAGTCGAGCAGATGCGCTGTGCCGCGCCCGATCTCCAACGCGCGCTGAATCAGGTTGCGCGCTTTCAAAATCCGTCTCGCGTCGATCGCGCCGACGACTACGTCGATGGTGTGCTCCTTGAAACGCTCGAGTTTACGAAAATGTGGAAGCGGAACGAGAATTCCGTCGACAAACAGCGTGTCGAATCCCTGCCGCTCGGCCCAGCGCGCGACGTCGCTGTGAAATCCTTTGCGCGCTTTCACGAGCGGCGCGAGCACTTTGAGTGGGCCGCGTTTTGCCGCCGCTTCCACCTGCTTTACGATCGCGGCCAAAGTTTGTTTTTCCACCGGCAGATCGCACTCCGGACAAAATTGCATTCCGGTTTTGGCGAAGAGCAGGCGCAGGAAGTGATAAACCTCCGTCACGGTCGCGACAGTTGATTTGCCGCCGCCACGCGTGACGCGTTGCTCGATCGCGACACTCGGTGGCAGACCGGTCACAAGATCGACGTCCGGCTTTTCCAATTGCTCGACGAACTGCCGCGCGTAGGGCGACATGCTGTCGAGAAACCGGCGTTGGCCTTCAGCGAACAAAATGTCGAACGCGAGCGTCGATTTGCCCGAGCCGCTCAGACCGGTGATGACAACTAACTGGTCACGCGGGATTTTGATCTCAATGTTTTTGAGGTTGTGCTCTCGCGCGCCGTGAATCTGGATCGCGCCGTTTGCGTTCCTGTTTCCGGGGAGCACAGGCCGCTGGCCTGTGGCGTTCGGCGGCTCGCCGAACGGCTCTTCTGCCGCGCGCGCTGAAATCTCGTCATCTTCGCCATTCGTGTAGCCGATTTTTCGCGGCGAACCGCCGCGAACCGCAGGCCGGCGGCCTGCGCTCGGCAGAACAGAGCGGAGAAATTTTCCGGTATGCGAGTTGTCGATCTTTGTAATTTGGTCGGGCGTTCCCGTGGCGATGACTTCTCCGCCCGCATCACCGCCGTCGGGGCCAAGATCGACAATCCAATCGGCGCACTTAACCACTTCGAGATTATGCTCGATCACGATGAGCGAGTGACCGGCATCGACCAGCCGCTGGAATACCTGCAGCAACATCGCGACATCGTCGAAATGCAAACCGGTCGTCGGCTCGTCGAAGATAAACAAGTTAGCGTGCGATTCGGAAGCGCTGGAGGGCGCCGCGCTGTCGGCGCCATTTTTGGGACACCACGGCGCGTGTCCGTCCATGCCAGAAAGATGCCGGACCAGCTTGAGCCGCTGCGATTCGCCGCCGCTTAACGTGTTCAGCGGTTGACCGAGCCGCAAGTAGCCGAGCCCAACTTCGTCGAGCACGTCGAGCGGCTGGGAAAGCGTTTTGATTTCGCCGATCTGGGCGAAGAACTGGATCGCTTCACTGACCGTGAGCTGGAGAACGTCGTGAATCGATTTGCCGTCTACCTTGATTTTCAGCACGTGCGGCTGGAAGCGCTTCCCTTCGCATTCCGCGCAGCGGACGTAAAGATCGCTCAGGAACTGCATCTCGATCTTTTCGTAACCTGTGCCCGAGCAGCGCTCGCAGCGTCCGCTCCCGGAGTTGAACGAGAAGGCGCCCGCGGTCAGTCCCTGCGCCATCGCTTCCGGTTGCATGGCAAACAATTCGCGCACCCGATCGTAAAGACCGAGATACAAAATCGGCGTCGACCGCGGTGTCCGCGTCAGCGGCGACTGGTCAACCATGATAACTTCGTTGATGCGCTTGGCGCCTCCGATTGATTTGCACGCGCCAACTTCCCCTGCCAAGCCGTAGTTTTGCGAAGGCTGGTCGCTGTTCGTGTGGCCTTTTGCGGCGACGAGATTTCGATAGAGCACATCGTGGATCAGCGTTGATTTCCCCGACCCCGATACACCAGTCACACACATGAATACTCCGAGCGGAAGATCGACATCGATGTTCTTGAGGTTGTGCTCGGTCGCGCCGGTGATTTTGATCGACGCCGTCGATCTTCGCCGCAACTTCGGCACCGGAATCGTTTTGCGGCCGGTGAGATAATCGGCAGTCAGCGATCGCGATTGTAGGCCAAGCGAATCGCTTGCCATTCTTGAGCTCGGCAGACGGAGCGCCTGCCCTACAAATTCTTCGAGCGGGCCGCTCCAGACCAATTCGCCGCCGCGTTCGCCGCGGCCGGGACCGATGTCGATCAAATTATCGGCCGCGCGGATGATTTGTTCCTCGTGCTCGACGACGAGCAGGGTGTTGCCGCGGTCGCGCAGATTGTGCATGACGCGCACGAGGCGGCCAACATCGCGCGGATGCAATCCAATGCTCGGCTCGTCCATGACGAAAAGCGTGTTCACGAGCGACGCGCCGAGGCAGGTCGTCAGGTTCACCCGCTGCACTTCGCCGCCGCTCAAGGTCCGCGTCGAACGATCGAGCGTGAGATAACCGACTCCGACTTCGCACAAATAATTCAGCCGCGCGCAGATTTCGTCGCGCAACATCTGCGCGGTCGAGTCACTCGATGAGATGTCGATCTTCGCAAGAAGCTCGCGCGCGTCGGAAATGGAGAGGGCGGCGAAGTCAGGAAGCGTTAAGGTAGGGTGAGCCTCCGGCTTGCCGCCCATTCGATTCGCAACCGAGACGGTCGCGCTACTTTGAATCTTGTAATTCAACGCCTCCGGTTGGGAGCGGCCGCCGTTGCACTTGGGACACGTGGTGTAGGCGCGATAACGGCTAAGCAGGACGCGCATGTGCATTTTGTAAACCTGCGATTCGAGCCAGCGGAAAAAGCCGCGCACGCCGTACCAACGATCGTTCTCATAATCGTCCTCGGTGTATTCGCCGGCGCGTTTCTCGCCGTTGATGACGAAGTCCTGGTCGGCTTTCGGCAATTCCTCGAACGGAACATTGATGTCGATGTCTTCACGGGCGCAGGCGCGGAGCAGATCTTTTTGCGATTCCCCGAATTCCTGGCCGCGAAAGACGCGCACGACGCCTTGTTTGATCGACAATGAACGGTCGGGGATTGCCTTGTTCAGGTCGATCGTGATGGTGCGGCCAAACCCGCGGCATTCCGGACACGCGCCCAGTGGGCTGTTGAAACTGAAAAGACCGGGAGTCGGCGGACGAATATCGACATCGCAATGCGCGCAGTGCCAGCCGGTGGAGAAGGGAAGTGACGAGTGACGAGTGACGAGTGACGAGTGTTCGCCAGTGATCGGAACGACGTTTACTTTTCCTTTGCCGAAGCGGAGAGCCGTCTCGATAGCTTCGACAAGACGCCCACGATTTTTTTTGGTGATCTCAATCCGATCCTGGATGACTTGAACGCGGGCGCCGAGTCGCTTGATCTGTGCGTCGGAATCGACCCGCACCACTTTGTTGTCGATCCAAACGCGGAGATAACCCTGCTGCTGGAGAAATTCGAAGAATTTTCGCGCCTCAGTCTTAGGCGGAACGGCGACCCAGAACGTGACGAGAACGATCGCCGGCCTTTCTGTCTTGTCATCCTGAGCAGAGCGCAGCGGAGTCGAAGGATCTCTGGATTTTTCTGAACTAGTCAGAGATTCTTCGACTGCGTTTCGCTTCGCTTCACTTCGCTCAGAATGACAGAAAAGGCCGAGGATTTCATCGGCGATCGATTTCGCCGTTTCCGGTTGAATCTCGCGGCCGCAGCCTGGACAAAACGCCTTGGCGATGCGCGGCCAGAGGAGTTTCAGGTAATCGTTGATCTCGGTCATCGTGCCGACGGTCGAGCGCGAAGTTTTGACCGGGTTCGATTGTTCGATGGCGATCGCGGGGGGGATTCCACGGATGTCATCGACGCGCGGTTTGTCCATGCGCTCGAGGAATTGGCGCATGTAAGGAGAGAATGTTTCGACGTAACGGCGCTGGCCTTCGGCGTAGATTGTTTCGAACGCGAGACTTGATTTGCCGCTGCCGCTCGGCCCGGTGACGACAGTCAGTTTGCCCAAGGGAAGATCGACATCGACGCCTTTGAGATTGTTCTGGCGCGCTCCGCGAATCTCGACGCAGCCGCGCTCAAATGGCGCGGTCACGCAATCTTTTTCGAGAAGCTTCGAATCCACTGGAGATTATCCAAGAACGCCGCACGATTGGCAAATCTCGCGCGCGTGCTGGATGTTTCGTCCAGCACGATCTGATTGCGCGTCGCGAGACACGACGCGCGGCGGACGAGATGTCCGCCCTACCCTTTAAATCGCGCGGTCAGTTGCTCACGCTGCTTCAGGAGTTCTTCGGGAACGACGCGGCCCAGGGAATCGAAGAAACGTTTGTGACCGGCGATCTCTTTTTGCCATTCCTCGTGATCGATGCCGAGAAGTTCGGCGACGCATTTATGATCGATCTCGAGCTCGGCGAGATCGAGGTCGTGCAGGCCGGGCAACCAGCCGATGGGCGATTTCACCGCGCCGTCGCTACCTTCGCAACGGTCGATGATCCATTTCAGCACACGCATGTTGTCGCCGAAACCCGGCCAGAGAAAATTGCTGGCCACGCCTTTGCGGAACCAGTTCACGTTAAAAATGAGCGGTGGCCTAGTCAGGCGTTTTCCAATCGCGAGCCAGTGCCGGAAATAATCGCCGATGTTGTACCCGCAAAAGGGCAACATCGCCATCGGATCGCGCCGTACTTGGCCGACTGCGCCGGTCGCAGCGGCGGTCGTTTCCGAGGCCATGGTGGCACCGAGATAAACGCCATGGTCCCAGTCGAACGCCTGAAAGACCAGCGGCACCGTCGTGCTGCGGCGCCCGCCGAAAATGATGGCGCTAATTGGGACGCCGTCGCCTTTTTCGAAATCGGGATCGAGGACCGGATTGTTGCGGCATGGCGCGGTGAATCGCGAATTTGGATGCGCCGCTTTCTCTTTTGAGGCTGGCGCCCAATTGCGGCCGCGCCAATCGATGGCGTGCGCCGGCGGGTCGCCATCCTTGCCTCCCCACCAAACGTCGCCGTCATCGGTGAGGGCGACGTTGGTGTAAAGCGAATCGTGCGAGATCGATTTCATCGCGTTTGGGTTCGATTTGTAATTGGTGCCGGGCACAACACCGAAATAGCCGTTCTCCGGGTTGACGGCCCACAAACGGCCGTCGCGGATCTGCATCCAGGCGATGTCATCGCCCACGGTGGTGATTTTCCAGCCGGCGAAATGTTTCGGCGGAATGAGCATCGCGAAATTGGTTTTGCCGCACGCGCTCGGGAACGCCGCGGTCACATAATGTTTTTTTCCTTCGGGCGATTCGGCGCCGAGGATCAACATGTGCTCGGCCATCCAACCTTGTTTGCGCGCGAGATACGAGCCGATGCGCAGGGCGAGACATTTCTTCGAAAGCAAAACGTTCCCGCCATAA
>JBHEMD010000055.1:0-6551 GCA_046262735.1 Chthoniobacterales bacterium
CTTTTCAGCATGGTGAAGTCTACGTTTTGAACGACGGCGCCGAGACTGATCTCGATCTTGGCCATTACGAGCGCTTCACCAACTGCGTCCTCTCCCGGAACAACAACCTGACCAGCGGCCAGGTCTATGAGTCGGTCATTCTGAAAGAGCGCCGCGGCGATTACCTCGGCAAAACCGTGCAGGTGATTCCGCACGTCACCGACGTGATCAAAGACCGCATCCGCGAAATTTCCGAAGAATCGAAATACGACGTGGTCATCACCGAGATCGGCGGCACGACCGGCGACATCGAAGGGTTGCCGTTTTTGGAAGCGATCCGCCAATTCATTCTCGAAGTCGGCGCGCAGAACGTGGTCAACATGCACGTCACGCTCGTGCCCTACATCAAGGCCGCCGCTGAATTAAAAACCAAACCGACGCAGCAAAGCGTCGCCAAGCTGCGCGAGATCGGTTTGCAACCGCAGGTGTTGATTTGCCGCACGGAAAAACCGCTCGAGCGCGAGCTGCGCCAGAAATTATCGATGTTTTGCAGCGTGTCGGAGCGCGCGGTCATCGAGGCACGCGACGTCGAGGATACGGTTTACGAAGTGCCGCTCATGCTTCATGCCGAGGGCCTCGACCAGTTGGTCTGCGATCTCTTGCAGTTGAAAACGCCCGAGCCGCAGCTGAACAGCTGGCGAAAATTTGTCGAGTGCGTCGTTAGCCCGCAGCGGCGCGTCAAGATCGCGATCGTCGGCAAATACATTCATTTGCAGGACGCTTACAAAAGCATTTACGAATCGCTCACCCACGCCGCGGCGAGTCAGGATTGCGGGATCGATTTGAAACTCATCGACGCCGAATCGCTCCAGGGCCGCGTTGAAAGCGAACTAAAAGATGTCTCCGGGATTCTTATTCCTGGCGGCTTCGGCGAACGCGGCGTGGAAGGCAAAATCAAGGCGGCGCGTTACGCCCGCGAGCACAACATTCCCTACCTCGGGCTTTGTCTCGGTATGCAAGTGGCGACGATCGAGTTTGCGAGAAATGTCTGCGGCATTAAGAAAGCTAACAGCACCGAGTTCGATCCCGACACGCCGGACCCGGTGATATCGTTGCTCGAGGAACAGCGTGAGAAGATCCACAGCAAAGGCGCATCAATGCGCCTGGGTACCTGGCCGACGCAGATCGTTAAAGGCACGCTCGCGGAAAAAATTTACGGCCAATCCGAAGTGATGGAACGCCACCGCCACCGTTACGAGTTCAACATGAAATACCGGGAAAAGATGGCGGAGAAAGGATTCGTGATTTCAGGAACATCGCCTGATGCGACATTGGCCGAGCTCATCGAGCTGCGCGATCACCCGTACTTTGTCGGCTGCCAATATCACCCCGAATTCCAGAGCAAACCGAACAAACCACACCCGCTCTTCAAAGGCTTCATTCAAGCCGTGCTCGCCTGCGAAAGTAGCGCAAGCGTCTCGCTTGCGAATCGAGACAAAGGCAAGCCGGAGGCTCGCCCTACTTTGCAGCCGCTCGCTGCAGTCGGTCGTTAATCGCCGCGCCGAGTCCCTGCGGAGGAACTCGTTCTGCAACGATAAGATCGAGATTCAGCGCGTCGAGCTCGCGAAGATAGCGAAACAAATTCGCCGCCGCTTCGCGGAGATCTTGTTTTTCAGACAGGCAATGCGTCGCAACGAACTGCAAGGAGCGGAGTTCTCCAGGTCGCCGTTTAACTAAATCGGCGGCCGGGAAGCCGCCGCTCATGGAAGTCTTCCACGCGAGCAACGCGACACGCTGCTCTTTCTTTGGAGTAAATGTGCTCGCGTCATCGATCAATTGCAGCGGCGTCTTGGGCGCATAGTGCGATGGCAACTGTCCCGGCGCGACAATTTTCACTGCCGATGTGACGACGTCGATCTTGGCGAATCGCGAAAGCTCGTCGGCCGTAACCGGCCCGCGCCGCAGGATGTCGATCTTGCCTTCGCGCACGGCGACAATCGTGGATTCGATTCCATGCGTCGCCGGGCCGGCATCGATAATTAAGGGGATTCGCGTGCCGAGTTCATCGAGCACATGTTGCGCGGTCGTTGGGCTGATCCGGCCGAATCGGTTGGCGCTCGGCGCAGCGAGCGGTTTTCCAAGCGCTTGGATGATTTCCGCGAAGACGAGATCCGCGCTCATGCGCACCGCCACCGTGTCGAGTCCCGCCGTTACAATATCCGGGACCATCTCGCGCTTGGGCAAAACCATCGTGAACGGCCCCGGCCAAAGCTCTCTCGCCAACTGCAAGATCAACTGTCGATCTTGCGCCGGAACGTCAGCGACCTTTTCCAGCCAGTCGTTCTCCGGCAGATGAACGATGAGCGGGTCGAACCGCGGCCGGCCTTTCGCCTCAAAAATTTTTGCAACCGCGATCGGATCGAGCGCATCGGCGGCCAGGCCGTAAACCGTTTCAGTCGGGAGCGCGACCACTTCGCCCTCGCGCAGCAGTTTCAGCGCGCGCTTTGTAGCCGGGGTCGTTGACCCCGGCCTGCGGCCGCGATCACCGGTCGCGGCTAGAACTTCCGTTTTCACTTCGGCAACTTTGCCGAGAGCACGCTGTCGGATTGCTTTTTCCGAAACGCTTCAAGCTTTTTGCGGACGTTCTCGTCGGAGAGCGCAATGATCGCAGCTGCGAGCAAACCGGCGTTCTTCGCGCCAGCTTCCCCGATGGCGAGAGTGCCGACTGGAATGCCCCCGGGCATTTGCGCGGTGGAAAGCAGTGAATCGAGCCCCTGAAGCTTCGATTGAATCGGCACACCGAGCACGGGCGAGATGGTGTGCGCGGCAATGACACCCGCGAGGTGCGCGGCACCGCCGGCGCCGGCGATGATCACGCGAATCCCGCGCCCCGCCGCTTTCCGCGCAAAGTCCGTCGTCGCATCGGGTGTGCGATGGGCCGAAAGAACGCGCGCTTCATTCGGCACGCCGAGTTCATCAAGTATCTCGACGGCATGGCGCATCGTTTCCCAATCCGATTTGCTCCCCATCAGAATTGCGACCAAAGGCTTGGCTTCAGGCATAGACTTTTAAACGTTCCAAATTCCCCAATATTCAAGCTCCAGAAAAGCTCCAATAGATCAAGCTCCAAACTGTAGCGGCGGTCTGTGACCGTCGCACTTATTCGCTCTTAGGTTTGGAGCTTTGCCGCATTGCGCCGATATTCCGTCGTGAATTCTCTGAGATCGATCGTGCTCATCGGTATGATGGGCGCGGGCAAATCCTCCATCGGTCGGCTGCTCCAGCGCCGGACGGGATTGACCTGTTTCGATACCGATGAATTGGTCGCGGCGGAATTTGGCCTCTCAATTCCGGAGATCTTTGCGCGGCTCGGCGAGGAGCGGTTCCGCGGCGGCGAGACGGAAGTGTTGCGAAAGTTATTTCTACCGCAACCGATCATCGTCGTGACCGGGGGCGGGACCGTCCTCCGCCAGGAGAATGTCGATCTTCTCAAACGGCTCGGCTCGGTGATCTGGCTCAGCGCCAGCGAAAGCACCTTATTCGAGCGTGCTTCGCGTCGCGGCGAACGACCTTTGCTCAAGACCGCAGACCCGAGAAAGACGTTTTCCGAGCTACTGTGTGAGCGCGCGCCGCTCTATGCCGCCGCCGCTGATTTTGAGATCGATACGTCATTGCTGACGCACGATGAGATTGCCGATGAAATTTTAAGCAAGCTGGAACAATTCAGGGTCATCGAAGCGTGAACGAGGCAAACGAGATTGCGGTTGTCGCGGAAGATAAAGTGCGACGGTCGCCCGCCTCCGCAACGCTTCGGCGCGGCAGGCAGACCGCCGTTACAGAAAACGCGAGATTGAAAGCGCGTCTCGTCGCTTTCGCGCGCGATCTTGGATTTGACTTATGTCGTGTGACCGGGTGCGCGTCCCCGGCGCACGCGCGGGAATTTGGCGAATGGCTGAGCGACGGTGCGCACGGCGAGATGGAATACATGGCGCGTGGCGCGGAGAAACGGCACGATCCACAGAAAATTTTGCCGGGAGCGAAATCGATTGTCGTGTTGGCGGTGAATTATTTTCAGGACAGCGCCGCCCACAGGGCGGCGGCTATAGGAAGAATCGCGCGCTATGCCTGGGGCGACGATTACCACGAGATCATCGCGGCGAAACTTCGCGAGATCGACAATTTCCTGCGCGAATTTGGCGGCCAACAGAAATGTTACGTTGACACCGGCCCGGTATTGGAGCGCGATTTTGCCGCCGAAGCCGGGATCGGCTGGCATGGCAAGAGCACGATGCTCATCAACGAGCGGCTCGGGACATGGTTCTTTCTCGCTGAAGTGCTTACCACGCTTGAGTTGCCGGCCGATCTGCCGGTGCAAGATCGCTGCGGAACATGCGTGCGCTGCATCGAAGCGTGCCCGACCGGCGCGATCACCGCGCCGCACAAGCTCGATGCGCGCCGTTGCATTTCCTATCTGACGATCGAATTGAAAAGCGCAATCCCGCTCGAGCTGCGACCACTGATCGGCGATCGTATTTTCGGTTGCGACGATTGCCTCGACGCGTGTCCGTGGAATCGCTTCGCGCAAACTTCCCGCGAGAGCGCGTTCGCCGCCAGACCATCGACGACAAACTTCGCGCTGCGCGACTACCTCAAGCTGAACGACGCAGAATTTCGTAATCTGTTTCGCAACTCGCCGATCAAACGCATCAAGCGACGCGGTTTTTTGCGCAATGTTTGTGTCGCCCTCGGCAATGTCGGCACACCGCAAGATTTGCCGGCGTTAGAGCAGGCGGCGCGCGATCCCGAACCGTTGATCGCCGAGCATGCGGAGTGGGCGATCGGGCGAATCCATGCTCGCCAAGCGCCACAATTGTAGGGCAAGCGCTTCGCTTGCCATTTTCGAAAATTTGGCAGGCGGAGCGCCTGCCCTACAAAGAGATAGTTGAATCCACGGCGCATCCTCACCGCATCCAATTGTCGATCTTGTGAACGCGTTTTGCTTTGCAACGGTCGAAGGTGAGATAATGTCAGACGTCTTTCCCCGCCGCCCGCGCCGTTTATGCACGACACTCTGACCACGCCCGAGGTCTCCTCGCAGATTTCTCGCAAGCGACGGCAGCGACGCAAACGCCAGATCATTTTCGGATCGGTCGGTCTGCTGCTGCTGTGGATCATCGTTTCGTTCGCCCTTTCGAAACGCGAAAAACCAATCCCGGTCACGACCGATAACGCCGTGCGGAAGACCATCGTGCAACCGGTTACCGCGACTGGGAAAGTTCAGCCCGAAACCGAAGTGAAGATTTCGCCGGAGGTCGCGGGCGAAATCATTGAGCTGCCGGTGGAAGATGGGATGCACGTGAAAAAGGGTGACCTCTTGCTCCGGATCAAACCCGATTCCTACAAAGCGCTTCTCGAGCAACAGGAAGCGGCGATCAGCGCGGCCAAGGCGACTAATCTCCAGCAAAAAGCAACCATGGTGCGAACAGAACAGGACCTGAAACGCGCCGACGACATGTTCGCGAAAAAGACAATCTCGATTCAGGAATACAACGCGGCCCAGGCCGCCTCTGATGTGGCGAAAAATACTTTCGAAAGTTCGCTGCACGACATCGAGCGGGCGCAGGCCGCGTCGAGTCAGGCGCGCGACCAACTCTCCAAAACGACGATTTATTCGCCGATCGACGGCACGATCACGATCCTGAACAGCAAATTGGGCGAGCGTCTCGTCGCCACCGGCCAATTTGCCGGCACCGAAGTGATGCGCGTGGCCGATCTCGACCACATGCAGGCGGTTGTCGATGTTAACGAGAACGACGTGGTTAACGTGAAGCTCGGCGACAAAGCCAGCGTGAAGATCGACGCCTACGGCGAGCGCCGGTTCCACGGCACCGTCCAGCAAATCGCCAACACCGGCAAAACGACCGGCGCCGGCACACAGGAAGAAGTCACGAATTTCGAGGTGAAAATCCGGATCGACGATCGCGACGTTCCGCTCCGGCCCGGCCTGAGTTGCACCGCCGATATTGAGACGGCCACAGCCAAAGATGTCGTGGCCGTGCCGATGCAAGCCGTGACCATTCGCACCGGCGACACCAATTTGAGTCCGGAGGAGATCGAGAAACGCAAAGCAAAGATTGCCGCGCGCGACAAGGCCGACAATAAAGCCGACGTCACCAACGAACGTCTCGAACGACAGGCCGAACGCGAGGCACAGGAGAAACTCTCGAAAGTCGTGTTCCTGAAAGACGGCGGCAAAGCCAAGCTGGTTAAGGTTACGACCGGAATTTCCGACGATTCCTACACCGAAATTAAAAGTGGCATCAAACCGGGCGACGAAGTCATCTCCGGTAGCTACAGCGCAATCAGCCGCAAATTAAAAGACGCCGCCAAGGTTAAGATCGACAAGGAAGCACTGAAGTAGTGACGAGTGACGAGTGACGGGTGACGAGAGTTTGGTTACAACGCCTGTATGGAAACAAAAACTCGGAGTTACAAAGATCTGATTGTTTGGCAGAAGGGGATCGCGCTCGCGAAATTCGTTTACGAGCTCACGAAGAATTTTCCTTCCGAGG
>JBHEMD010000056.1:0-8571 GCA_046262735.1 Chthoniobacterales bacterium
GGCGTCGGCTTTTTTGTCTGCACGCAGGCGCAGACCGAGGGCTTTGCCCGTCATTTCATCAACTCGACGATCGGCAGTAATGGCGCACTGATTGTCCGGTCGCGGTTTCGCCCGCACTACGAAAGTCTGGCTGTGCCCTCGCGCAGCGCGAGTTCGAACACAGCTTTGCGCGCGTTTTTCGAGGGGATCACGAACGCGAACGAGATCATGCGCGTGAGCCGGCAATTTTCCAATGTCGTTTCGTGTTCGCCGGTGTTGCGCGGCACGGTGAGCGCGCGCGCCGGGTTTCAAAATGCGACGGTCGATCTTTTCGGGATCGACCCGCCGCTGCACGCGCGCACGACCGATATTCTGCGGCAGTTGATCGCGGGCAGTTTCGATGATTTCCGCAACAACACCAGTTCGCTCGTCGTCGGTTCGCGTCTGGCCGAAGACCTCGGCGTCCAGACCGGCGACACGATGCAACTGCTCTCACCCAACGGCGAGTATTGGCGGTTCACCGTCGCGGCGATCGCGCGCGCTGGGGTCGGTTCGATCGATTCGACCCGCGTTTACTCGCACGCGCGCATCGCGCAAAATCTCCTTCAACGGCCGTTCGGCGCGTCGATGATCATTTACAAATTGCGGGACCCGAGCCGCGCGCCCGCGCTCGCGAACCACTTCGAGCAGCTCTTTCAACATGTCGCCAATAGTTGGCAGGAACGCGAACAGGCGAATCTTCAGTTGTTCACGACGCTGCGCATCTCAGCGGCGATCACCGTCTCGCTCATCATTCTCCTCGCCGGTTTCGGTATTTTTAATGTGCTGACGATGTCCGTCCTCGCGAAGGTGAAAGAGATCGCGATCCTGCGCTCGATGGGTTATCGCAGGATCGATATCTCCGCGATTTTCCTGTGGCAGGGCGCACTGATTGCCGCCGTCGGATCAGTGCTCGGCTGCTTACTCGGTGCGCTGCTGACATGGGGCGTCGGCCGAATTCCGATTCGGATTCGCGGCTTGCTGTATGCCGATCATTTTTTGGTGACATGGAACTGGCGCCACTACTTCTGGGCGACATTGCTCGCGATCATCGCTGTGTTCATCGCCAGTTACGTCCCGGCCCGGCGCGCCGCCCAACTGCCGCCGGTGGTTACGCTGCGTGGCTCAAGTGTATGAACGGTCAAGTCTCTCTCAGTTGCCGAAACATCGACCGCTACTTGGGCGAGGAAGAGGAACGCGTCCATGCGTTGCGCGGTGTCTCCCTCGATCTCGAGCCGGGAAGCGTCCACGCCGTGGTCGGTCCGTCCGGCTGCGGCAAGAGCACGCTGCTTTACGTGCTCGGACTGCTCGATCCACCGGATGCCGGCTCAGTTGTAATCGAATCAGAACCGGTGTCACATCTGACCGATGACGCGCTCGCGCGGAAACGCAACGAGTTCATCGGGTTCATCTTTCAGTTCCATTTTCTGATGGAAGATTTCACGGCGCAGGAAAACGTCATGATCCCGATGCGCAAGCTCGCTCGTCTGTCTGAGGAGGAAATGCACGAGCGCGCGGCGGGATTGCTCCAGGCAGTTGGCCTCGGTGAGAAACTCACGCGGCCGAGCCGCCATCTTTCCGGCGGCGAACAACAACGCGTCGCGATCGCGCGCTCGCTCGCGAACGATCCACACGTGATCCTCGCTGACGAACCGACCGGCAACCTCGACACAAAAAATTCCGAGCGCGCGTTTGAGTTGTTGCAAACACTCGTGCAACAAGGCGACAAAGCGTTGCTCCTCGCCACGCACAACCCCACCATCGCCGAAGCCTGCGACTGGATCCACGAAATGATGGATGGCCGCATCGTCGCCAGCCATCCGCGTGGGCAGCGCGGCGCTCTTTTCCAGTAAGCACATGGCGTGGCGCAAGAGCGCGATCATTTTAGTCGCGACCTTCGCGCTTTACTTTTGGTCGCGTTCGCCGGGGCTGGACGAGATCGACTCGGTGAATTTCGCGATGGGGGTGCGCGAGTTCAACGTCTGGGAACATCAGCCGCATCCGCCGGGTTATCCGTTGTATATATTTTTTGGCTGGATCGGGACGAAGTTGTTCGGTGCCAGCCCGCAACTCTCGCTCCATTTGGTATCGGCCATCGGTGGCGCGCTGTTTGTCGCCGCCTGGTTTCTGAGCATTCGGATGCAGTTCAGCGAGCGGCTGGCCTGGTGGGTGACGAGCTGTCTGGCAGTCACGCCGGTTGTCTGGATGACGGCGACCAAGGTGTTGACCGATGCGCCGGCGGCGGGGTTGATCAGTGCTGAAATCCTGGCGGCGGTTTGTTTTGCGCAGCGCGGCGGTGTGGTTGCTTTGCTGGGAGTGGCAGTCTCGGGCGCGGCAGCCACCGGTTTCAGGCCTCAACTGGTTCCGGTAGCATGCGTCATTTTGGCGATCGCGCTTAGATCACGCCGCTCTGGTTTCAAGATGTCGATCTTAGGTTGGAGCGCATTGACGGTCGGCTGCCTGCTTTGGCTCGTGCCGATGTGGTACTTGCAATGGCTGCTCCACCGGGACGTTCCGGCGTGGCTCGTGTATCCGAAGCTGGTCTACAGTCAATGGGAATGGCGTTACACTAAACCGGACGTCTTCATCGGCGCGGGAGATTGGAGCGCGCGCTATCTCACGATCCGGTTTGTTCAACATTTCCTCGGCTTCTTCGGACTTGGCTTCGGTTTTCTTCAATCCTGGCTGGCACTGGTCGCGGGCAACTTCATCGGACTCTTTGGATTCGTAGGCTATTTCTCGTGGCAACGTGAACCGCAGGATCACCGGTTCTGGAGATTTCACGCGCCCTGGGCGCTCGTCCACATTCTCATCATTTTTATCTGTCTTCCGCCGACGCAGCGCTATTACCTGATCATCTATCCGTTGCTCCTGGTCGCGCTACTCCGCGGTTTCCTGCGAATGCCTGCGCCCTGGAAGCACCTCGCGTTTGCGTTACCGGCAGTTCTTCTTTTGACGGCGATTCCGCTGGCGATCGCAAATCATCGGAACGACGCGCCGCCGGAGCGTTTTGTCCAATATCTGAAGCAACTTTATCCGTCTGATATTCGCAGCCGCGTCGTCCTGATTTTGAGCAACCGTTCGCGGAGGCACGTCGAGTGGTATGCTCCCGAATTTAAAACCGTGCGGCCGGTAAACATTTCAAACCCAGATGATGTACTGAAAGCGACCAAGGACGCAGTCGCGGTCTACACTGATGACGAGAAGTTCGCTTTGCCGAAGGGTTGGCGCCGCGTGCCGCTCGCGGAATTCAGACGATCCATTGTCATTCACATGAAATCCAACCGCGTCCGCCTGTTGCTAGTCGAGCGCGGAAGCGGAGGTTGAAAGCAAGGCAAGCCTCTGGCTTGCCTTGGTGTGGGGACAAGCGAGACGCTTGTCCTACTTTATACTGACACCGGCATTGCAGGGCGCGGTTGTTCGCGTTTCTGCGCGGGAAATTTGCGGATGACGTTTCTCACTTCGACAAAGGTCGGGACATAGCTGCTGACGGCGTAGGCAATCGCCGTTGCGGCGGCGACGCCCGCGATGCCATAGATTTTGGCGAACAAGATCGACAGGATCAGATTGAGGAGCGCAGTGACTGTCCCGTAAATCGTCATTCCTCTGAGGTGGCCGGTGGCGTTGAGGACGCAGCTCCCGACCAACATCGTCGAGATCATCAAACGCCAGAGCGCCATCCAAACGATAACGGCAAATGGCGGGATGGCCGCGGCGCCAGCCCAGAGTCGAATGATGTCCTTAGCAAAAATTACCAGCACGGCGGCGATCGCCAGTGAAGTGATAAAGCTAAACTTGAAATTGGAGCGCAGCGTCTGCCGGATCCAATCATAATCGCGCTGGGCGAAGGCTTCGGTGTAAGCCGGCCAAAGCGCGGGGTAAGCGAGCATTTGCAGTCCGGACGCCATCCCGAACAAACTAAACGTGACGGCGTAGGGCGTGACGTATGACGCGCCGAGGAAATGCGCGATCACGATGTTGTCGGTCTGCCAGTTGATCATCCAGCCGATGCTAATGATGAAAAATTTCCAGCCATCCGAGAATAGCACTTTGACAAAAGCCATATCGACGGCCTGCAGCTTCGGGCGCAACCATGGTTTGTGAAAACCGAAGAGCCAGATTGCGCTCGCGATATTGGCGAGCAATCCGAATCCGAAACAGCCGGCGACGAGCCAGGGCAACCCGCCGCGTGTCCAGATCACGACCAGCAGCGCGATCAAATTGCCGAGCGTGCCCGCAATGTTCCAGAGATTGGCGATCGCGCTCTTTTGGTGCGCCGCGAGCACGCGCGCGACAATCACCAGCGGCAAATTTAGGGCGAAGATCGACAACGCCAGCCAAACCGCCGGGACAATCTCAGCGCGCGCGCGCGGCGACTGCAGATGCGGGAACAAAAACGCGGCGATGGTTGGCGCGAACGCAGTCGCGATCACTATGATCACCAGCGCAAACAAGCAGAGTGTCAGCAACGCCGAGGAAACGTAGCGCCGGCCGAGCTCGCGCGCGTCTTTGGCTTGCGCTCTCCCGAGCGCGTTGGTCAGGCTCGCCCCCAACCCGAAATCGGTGATGCCCAGGAATGTCAGCACCGCGCTGATCGTGACCCAGGCGCCGTAACGTTCAGTCCCCAAATACCCAATGGTGAGCGGAACCGAAACGATGCTCACCGCAATTGCCACAATGCGCCAGGCGATCCCGGAAGCTGTGCCTTGAAAAACACCGCGTGATCGGCGCTCGCGAAAATCTCGCGGCGCGCCGCGGCCCAAAATGAAACTGGCCCAGCTTCGGACTCTCGCGCTCAAGACCGCCGATTATACCGCATCCGTCCGTTCCCGCTGCCAAATCATTGCGGACTTGCTATGTTCGGCGGTTTCCGAACCGTCATCGAATCCTTGAACAAGACCATATTTCTTACCGGGGCGAGCTCGGGAATTGGTTTAGCCATGGCCGAGGCGCTCACCGCGCGCGGCCACGAAGTCTGGGGCACGTCACGCGATCCGGCGCGGCTGCCGCAGTTGCCGCGCTTGCATCCGGTGCGACTCGATGTTTCCGATCCGCACGCGATCGATACCGCATTCAACACGGCACTCGCCGAGGCGGATCACTTCGACGTCTTGATTAATAATGCGGGAAGTGGCCATTTTGGACCTACCGAAACGCTTCCTGATGATGAAGTTTCGAGGCAATTCCAGATTCTCGTTTTTGGACATCTACACCTGATGCAGCTTGCGTTGAGAGCGATGCACGCACGAGGCAGTGGCCTAATCATTAATGTCACGTCGCTCGCGGCCCGGTTGCCGGTCCCATTCATGGCCGCGTATAACGCCGCCAAGGCGGCGATGGCGGCGTTCACGATGTCGATCCAGCTCGAGCTGCCGAATCCGCGAGTACGGGTGGTCGATCTTCAGCCGGCCGATATTTGCACACCGTTCAATGAATCGGTTCGCAAAAGCGATGAGGACGAGCCGCGCTACGGGGCGCGCGTCGCGAAGACTTGGACTGTCGTCGAACGCAACATGGCCAAGGCGCCGAAGCCCGACCTGGTCGCGCGCCACGTTGTGCGCTTAATCGACGAGACCAACCCCCGGTCGCTCGTTACAGTTGGCGACTTTTTTCAAGCGAAGATCGCGCCGCTAATTTTGCGCTTTCTGCCACAGCGGGTGCAAATCTGGGGCTTGAAAAAATATTACGGCATATGAGCGACGGCGTAACCGAGGCAGTGATTTTGATGGCGGGATCGGGGTCGCGCCTCAGCAATGGCGACAAAAAACGCCTCAAACCGTTGATACAGCTGCTGGGACGACCGGTGATTTCCTATACGCTAGAAGCGCTGGCGGGAGCGGGAATCGAAATCGTCTACGCGGTGATCGGGTTCGAAGGTGGCGCGTTGCGGGCCGGACTCGCCCCGTGGGTGCCGGCGAAGATCGACATTCGCTGGATCGACAATCCCGAGTGGCAATTGCAGAACGGCGTGTCCGCGCTCGCCGCCGCGCCGCACGTCTCGGCGCCGTTCCTGCTTACGATGGGCGATCATCTTTTCGACCCCGCGATTGTCGATCTTCTCCTGCGCGAATCGCAGCCCGACCGGCTTAATGTCGCAATCGACCGAAAGCTGGATTCGATTTTCGATCTCGAGGACGCGATGAAAGTGCGAATGGACGGCGCACGAGTGATTGCGCTCGGCAAAGACCTCCGACATTACAATGCAATCGACACCGGGCTGTTCCTTTGTTCCCCCCTAATCTTCGGCTATCTCGACAAGGCGAAGGTAAATGGCGACTGCAGTCTGGCCGATGGCGTCCGTGCCATGGCTGAGGAAGGTCTGGTCCGGGGTATCGATATCGGTGCGGCCTGGTGGCAGGACATTGACACGCCGCAAATGCTGGCGCGCGCGCAAGAGCATTTTACTTCGCGGCAACCGGCGGTCGTCAGCGAGCGCGCGACCGGGCGCTGATCGCGAGCGACAGGCTTACCGCCGAAGTTGCGGTCCAGAAATGCAGGATCCACTGCGGCCGGCCGGCGATCGCGAGGAGAAAAAAGAAAAGAATCGCGACGTCGCGCTTGGTCAGTTGAAACAACCACCAAAGCGGTTTGTGACCGAGGCTGAGCAGGCCGGCGCGCTGAATCATGGTTTGATGCCGCGCATACAACGTATCGCCGAGCACGCCCACGATGGCGTCGCGCGATTGCAGCGACATTAAGAGCCACTCGTTGGCTGCGATGAGGGATGCGCAAACGATTCCTTCACCGGCGTAGAAGAAGCCGTGAGCTCGTTGCAATCCCAACCCGAGGCCGAGCGCGAACAAAATATTCCCGGCCACGTCGCCGAGCGTATCGAGGCGCCGGCCGCGCTCGGATTCGAGATATTTCGCGCGGGCAATCTCGCCGTCGCAGCCATCGAGAATGCTGAAGAGTTGGAAGAGCGCTGCGCCGCTCACGAATCCGAAATAATCGCCGCGGAGCAGGAGAATAAAGCCGGCGATCGGAAGCGCGAAGATCGACAACGTCCATGCGCCCGGCGTGAGGCTGGTCTTCAGAAGCACTCGGCTGATCGCGCGCGAAATCGGCCGGTTCAGAAACCTGGCGACAAATCCGTCCTGCGATTTTCCACTGCCGCGCAAGAACCAGCGCTCCGCCGCGGGAATATCTTTTGCCGTCGTGAGATAGCGCCAGCTATCGCTATCGGCGGTTCGCTCCGCATTGCGGCAGGCATCCGCAAATACCTCATTCAGTTTTTCCCAATCGTCCTCCGGCATTTGCGGCGCGATGAACAGGGAACCGGCGAGCGCGCCGGGCTTCAGGAGCAAGCGCGTGCTGAGGACTCGCCCGACCTGTTCCTGCACGAACCCCAAGTTCACTTCGCACTTCTTCAGCCGCAGATGTTCAGGAAGCCAGTGTTGTTCTGGCAGCGTCGGTTTCCAAAAAACGAAGATGTCGATCTTCGAGTCAATTGATTCCGCGAATCTATCGAGCGCGAGAAGGAGTCGCTCGAGCTGGCGTAAACCGGCAATTTCCCAATTGGCAGATTCGTCTGCCAGAACGAGGACGCGATCAATCTTCATGAAACAATCGGCCGGCGATAAATGCGATACGTTGTGTATTTGGTCGCGCCCAGCCCTTCGATGAAGCGGTTAACCATCACGTTGTTTTCGAGCGTCATGCTTAGTTCGCCGACGACCCCGCGGCTTGCTCCCTCTTCCAGCACTTGCAGGACAAGCATTTCGCCGATTCCGGTGCGCCGATAATTTTTCAAAACACCGAGCGCGACAAATCGCACCTGGCGAATGTTGCGGCGATACCAGAGCAACTTGATTAATCCAATCGGCAAACCGAAACGAGTGAGGCGTCCATTCACATGGCGCAACGCGACATTAATATCCGGCACGCAAATCACGAATGCGACTGGTGCGTCATCGATCTCTGCAATCAATGTCATTCGTGGATCGATAACTGGGCGCATTTCCGTGGCCATGTGTCGCGCTTCGGCATCGGTAAACGGCACGAAGCCCCAGTTATCTTTCCATGCTTCGTTAAACACGGCCGAGAGGCGGCGACTGTCGTCAGTCAAATGGCGAAGATCGATCGGACGAATCTGGACCGGCGTCTTTCGGGTACGCGCGTGCACAAGCCGGCGCAATCGCGCAACGGGCGGCGCATTGCGGGGATCGAACCACCACGCGTACCAATCAATCTCTTTTTCGAAGCCGTATGCTTCGATTAAGCGCGCGTAGTAGGGCGGGTTATGCGCGGTAAGCAGCGTGGGCGGATGTTCAAAGCCGCCAATCAGTAATCCGCAGACGTAGTTCGTTGAATAGTCGATCGGGCCGATGACTTCGCTGCGACCTCGGCGGCGTAACCAATCCGCGGCAGAGTCGAATAACGCCCTCGCAACATCGACATTGTCGATCGATTCAAAGAGGCCAAAGCAGCCAACGTTGGATTGGTGGAGCGCATTATAGGTCGGGTCGTCGCTCGCCATGATTCGGCCAACGATTTCGCCGTTCTTTCTGGCGAGAAATAATGCGGCTTCGCCGTGTTTGTAAAAGGGGTGTCGCT
>JBHEMD010000057.1:0-5239 GCA_046262735.1 Chthoniobacterales bacterium
TCGGCGCTTGTGCGGTGTGCGAAAACAGAGAAATGGTCTGACAGAAGGCAGCAAAGCCTCCTGCGCGTCAAAGCCGCTACGGCGGCGGAGCGAGAACTAAGGAAATAACTTCGCTTGTTTCGTTATCTTCCGTTGAAGCACCTTGTAGAGGCGCGTGTCCTCACGTGCGATCCGAAACATTGCGGCTGGGGGACAGCCGCCTCTACAGCAATTCATCCGATCACCAATCACTTCGCAACCAGAGCCGCTTCTTCCGGCAGCACGGCGTTGATGTCGATCTTCTCTTTCTCGGTCTCGGCGTCTTCGTGATGACCGGTCGCTTCGAGAACCGCCGCGTGCACGGCGAGCGCGGAACCTGTCAGCGCGCTCGGCGCGACCTGCACGTTTTCATAAACCCGGAGTGCATCGGTCGCCCGACCCTGCTTAAGCTTGGCAAGTGCGAGCAACGTGCGATGCGGCAGACTCGCCGGCTCGCGTTCGAGCAGTTTCTCGGCGAGCTGCTCGATGGCGAGCAGCTCGCGGTTATCAGTTATCGGTTCTCGGTTATCGGCGTTTGTTTCCACATTCGACATTCGTGCTTCGTCATTCCGGCTATTGCTGCCGAGCAGCAATAGCCGGGTATACGCTTCATCATTCTGCACCGCGGTGTCGTCCGGCCAGATCGCCAGCATATCTGCGAGAATGGCGTGCATCTTTTGCGTATCACGGTGTCGCTGGGCGATGCGCAACCGGCTGTGCTGCGCGACCCGCAATTTGGGCGAAGCGATTGCCGCGTTGTTATAAGCCGCGCCGGCGATCTCGAGGTTGCCATTTTTTTCCGCGTACTCGCCCAGGGTGATCAGTTTGCCGACGTCGCCGCCCGCGGCTTCGAGCGCGCCGCGCCAATTATTTTCGGCGGCGGCTTTTTCGTCCAGCTGTGTGGCGCACCGGGCGAGATACATTTGTCGCACCACCGGGTCGAGCGGGAAGGCCCCGCCGGTGAGCAACTGTTTCACTTCGGCCCAGCGATTGAGTGCGGCCAGGGCGTCGAGACGCTGCAGGAAAAGGTCGCGCGATTGCGCCGCTTTTTCGAGCGAGATCGCACCAAGTGTCTCCTCGTATTCGCGTTTACCGTTCAACCAAATTCCCAGCGCGGACAGCGAGGCCGGGTCGCCGTTTTTCCAATCGGCAATACCGCGCGCGATGAGCACGTCACGTTTCGATTCATCGGCATGAATCTGGAGATCTAGCGCGAGCAATTTATGCTGCGCCTTGGCGAGGGGATGATTTTGCAATGCGTGGACAAGATCGACAATGGATTGCTGATTGCTGATTGTTGGTTGCTGATTCGTGGCCTGTGGCGTCTGACTTGTGACTTGTGACGTCTGGTTTGAGAGCGCGCGCTGAGCGAGCAGCACCAGCGCATCGAGGCCGACCTGGTCGTCGGCGTTGGAAAGCTTTTCCACGTGTGCCCATGCGAGGGCTTCGCGCTCGCCGGGCGCGGTCGAGCCGCTGCGCGCCGTGCCAAGTTCAAGCACCGCGGCCTGAAGTTGTTCGCGCGGAGTTGCCTGCGTATCGGCGAAGATGCGGTCGAGAAATGTTTGCGCCTCCTGCGGCGCGCCTTTGTTGACCGCCAACTGCGCCGCGAGCAGCCAATCGGCCGAGCCCGGTCCGGGCCGGCCGAGCAATTCGCGCACGGCGAGTTCGGCGCGGTTGGTCTCGCTCGCCATCAGCGCGATCGTCGCTTCATCCCGCAGATCGCCCCGGGTTAGGTTGTCGATCTTGCGCAGCTCGCTCCAGAACTCGAGCGCGTCCGGCTGACGCGTCCGACTCAGAAACCGCGCCACCGCGCGGATTGCCTGCGGCTGATTCCGTCCCAGCTGAATGGCTGCGACCGCTTCAGTGCGCGCATCGTTCCATTGTTCCTTGTCGATCAAAGCAAACGCGCGCTGCGCATGGCGCCGCGCCTGCCAGCCTTTGATGTAATCGCGTAGCGGTCGTTGGCCGAAATAGACGGCGGGGATTAAGAGCAGGACCAGGAGCAGGAGCAGGACAATGCGTCGTCGTTTGCGACGCTTCAGGCGCAGTTCTTCGGCGGTCAGGAGGATGTCAGAGTCGCGCACGGTGTGCGAGGTATCAGTTATCGGTTATCAGTGATTGGTGAGAGTAGATCCATCCTGGAGCCGGCTTAGTTGATTACCAATTTGCGATGTTCCCCGGGCTGGATCGAGCTGATCTGCAACATAATACCCGGCGCTGACGAGCGGATACGGCGAATATCGTTCGTCGAGAGTTCCAGAATTGCGATCGGCGCGTTGGTAACGTTTTGCCCGCCGATAGCCTGCTCGGTCGTAATGAAGAGATCGAAGTGTTCCGCCGCGCGCCGGAGTAACTCCGCATTTTGCAACCCGCTCCAGCCTTGCCCTTGCACGCTGGCCGAGTCGTGATGGCCGAGCAGATGGCGCAGCGGCCACGGCACGCATTCGTCCAACAGGATTTTCACGCTAGCTTAATATCCTATTAACCTAGTGCTCGGTCTTCCTCGGGTCGAGGGAGGCATGCGGGCTTCTTTGCGACCAGGGCTAACGGGGGAGCAATGTTGGCGCAATTCTTTTGTTTTTGGCCTGTACCGGAGAAATTGATTTTATCACGGCGCTCTCGCCCGCTCGAATCTAGGATATTTCTGCGGTGGGAGCTAAAGATGAAACAAGTGTGCCAACGTCCGGCGCGAGCAGCACCGCTTCGGATCGCTTCAAAGTACGGTGCGCCATGTCACGCGTGACCGAGGGAAAACACTCGAGAAATTCTTCGAGACTGTAGCCGTTCTCCCAGTATTCGAACAACGTCCTGACCGGCACCCGCGTGTTCTTAAACACCGGCGCCCCGCCAAGAACCTCCGGATCAATCGTGATCAGGTCGCGCGAATCCATGTCTGGATCAGATTGAATCTGACATTCAACAGAAAGCAACAATCCCGCCATGCGGCAGTTCAAAAGATCGGGAATACTTTGGATGCAGTAGCGGGAGCGTAAGGGAAACGAAGGTGCTCTCAACGCCAGAGGTTGAACAGAAGATCGCCCGGCCAGTCGCGACAGCGAAAATCCAACAGCGGGGGACCAAATTTGGCCATCTAGCGCCAGGGAGCGTAAAGGCAGCAAAGGCTCAGGAGGTCCGAAGCAATTCCGATCTTCGCTTCCTTTGATACCTTCTGTACGGACTGTGCCGAAGAAACCGCCCGCAACGCGCCCGGTCGGTTAAACCGAGATTGATCGCTACTGGGTGCAGGGGCCGTTATTGCCCTGTTTGGAGCAAGGCCCCAGCGGCGTGTCGCCGTGCGCGATATGAGCGTTGGCCGCTGGTTCCGGCAGGCAAAGGATCTTGCCGTTATGGCAAACCGACTGGAGCGGCTTTTCCGGGCTGACCGTTTTCTTTATTCCGTAGTTATCGGGCAACGGACAGGTCGGCGCGGGCGTCGGCGTCGGAGCCGGCGTCGCGGTGGGCGCCGGCGTCGCAGTCGGCGTCGGAGTGGGGCTTGGCTTGCCCTTATTATCCGGCTTGTCCGCGGCGGAAACGACCGCGGCAAGGAAGATGCCAAGCGCAGCCGCGATCAGGACCTGGCCGATAAAGCGATTTTTTCCCACGACTAAAACTCCGATCTTTGTTTTTTTTGCTGCCTTCTGTTCAACGTCTGACTAGCTTCTTCAGACGTCGGCGCTGATGCACGAGCAATCCGACGAGTGCGAGGCTCGCGCCCGCCCATGTGCCCGGCTCGGGCACGGCGACCAGCGTCAGGTCGACATTCGAGCCGTCCCAGAAGAAGCTACCGGCAAAATTTGGATTGAAGGTGTTATCGAACTGCCAGCCGCCAACTCCGGGATCGGTCGGGGTGCCGGTAATGATGTTGTCGTAGGTGCCGGTGGTCGCACCGAGGTTGATGAACTGGAAGGTCTGGTTCGACTGGAACGAATAAGTCCCGGTGAGCGCAAGTGTGGAATGCGAGAGCGACGTCCCGAGCGCGAGCTGAACGATCGAGCCGGAGTTCATCGTCAGGTTACCGACTGTTAACGAGCCGCTTGCAGTGGCTCCAGTTCCACCGCGAAGCACTGGCGCATCCGAGCCGTTTCCGATCGTGACTGCGCCACTGATCGTGCCTGATCCGCCGAGCACGGTGCCGTTACCGGTGACTGTCACACTGCCAGTACCGGTACCCGAGCCGCTCGTATTATTGACCATCAAAGTGCCCGCGCTCACCGTTGTGCCGCCGGAGTAAGTGTTAGCTCCCGACAACGCCAGCAATCCCGCGCCCGCTTTCGTCAGACCGCCGTTGACGATCTGCGCCGAGACGCTCATGTCGGTGGCAGCGGCGCCATCCTCAGTCGTGAAGGTTCTCGTGCCCCCGTCGAGATCGATTGTCCCCGCATTCGCCGCCGCTCCGCCACTGGCGATCACCGCCGTCGTCGCGGAAGCGTGCGAGGTCACATCGCCATCGAGTATCACTTTACCGGGCGCATTGTCATCCGAGTTAACGGTGAGAGTAGCTCCGGTAATTTCCAAGCCGGTACCTCCGCTGTCGATGATTAACCGACCGCCGGTCGTGCCGCCCTGCACGTTATTGGTGCCGCCGGTAATGACCACGTGTTTGTCTTCAACTGTGCCGCCATCATTAATCGTGTTCGTGCCACCCGACCATGTGATCGTGTTACCCGTGCCGATCAATGTCCCCGCGCCGGTGGTAAACGTGCCCCCGCTGTTCGTGAAGGCGAACAATGTCTCAGTCTGACCGTTCAAGCTCATCGTGCCCGAGCTCATCGAGATCGTAACATCGTCCGCGACCTGGTTTGAATTCAGCCACTTGAGTGTGCCCCCATTGATTGTCACATCTGTTGTGCCGGTGTTTCCATCCCCGGCGATCGCATTTGTCCCATTGGCCTTGTTCAAGTCGATCTCACCCGCGCTTACGGTTGTAACGCCAGTGTAGGTGTTCGCATTAGTGCCGCCGGAGCCGAGAGTTAGTGTGCCGGCGCCAGTCTTGGTTAGCCCGCCGGCGCCGCTAATCCCGGACGTGGAGACGGTCGTGTTACCCGCGCCCGTGATCGTGAGCAGGAACCCACCGTTGTTTATCCCGCCTGACAACGTTAAAAGGTTCGCGTCGGACTCAATCGTCGCAGCCGACCCGAGCGTAATCGCACCGCTCCAGGAGTTGTTACCGCTGATGTTACGCAGCGCACCAGCGTTTCCCGGAGTAATGCCGCTGCCGTTC
>JBHEMD010000058.1:0-4392 GCA_046262735.1 Chthoniobacterales bacterium
CGTAGTTCCGAAGCGCGCCGTCCCAGCGTTTCGAGAATACAAATAGCGAGCGAATAAACTTCTTCCCCAGTCGCGCAGCCCGGCACCCAAACGCGCAATTCGCCGTGCCGATCTTTCTTCTTCAGCAGCGCAGGCAGAAAGCGCTTGCCCAAGACGGTGAAGAGTCGCGGGTCGCGGAAAAAGCGTGTCACATTGATGAGGAGATCGTCAAAGAGCGCCTGGACCTCACCTCTATTTCCGTGCAAAAACCGCGCGTACTGACTGAGCTTCGTCATCCGATGCAGCGCCATGCGCCGCTGGATGCGCCGGTTGAGAGTAGCAATCTTATAGTTGCTGAAATCGACGCCCATTTGTTGTTTGAGCGACAAAAAGATGCGGCCGAGATCGTCCGCTTTCTCGTATTCCGATTTTGCTTCCTGGTCGGTTTTGGCCTCTGCCATGGGCTGGCGAACATACGGATGCGCGACCAGATCACGGATCTCGTGCGCGATCTCGCGCGGCGAACGCACCGCATCGACGAACCCGGAGCGGATCGCATTGCGCGGCATCTCCGGGAATTTCGCGGTCTCTTCATTCTGGGCGAACGTCAGACCGCCCGCTGCCTTGATCGCGCGCATTCCGGCGGTCCCATCACTGCCCGTGCCGGAGAGAAGCACGCCGATCCCGCGACTGCCGCATGCTTCGGCGAGCGATTCAAAAAAATGGTCGATCGCTACGTTCGGATGTCGCGTCCGGGGAACCAGCGCGAGCGCGCCATTTTTTACCGCCACGCATTTGTTGGGTGGCTGCACATACACCGTGCTCGGTTCCGGTTTGGTTGTCTTTGTGATCTCGATCACCGGCATCGGGGTGGCTTTACCTAACAAGCTCGCCAGTCTGCTGACGTGATGGGGATCGAGATGCTGCACGATTACGAACGTCATTCCGTTTCTGGCTGGCAAATGCCGCAGCAATTCCATCGTCGCTTCGAATCCACCGGCCGATCCGCCGACGCCAACGAGGGGACAATTGATCGACTTTTTCGTTGTCGATCTTGTCGCGCTGTCGCGCGATGGGCTACGGCGCTTATCGCCGCGACGAGTACTTTTCCGACGCGCAGCCCCTTTTGTGGCGTTCCTTTTTCGCGGCATGAAGCCCTCTTCTCAATAATGACTTACGGCTCAAGCGTATTCAAGCCACGATTGATTTATTGAGGTCTCTTTCAATGCCCAAAAGGAACATCATCGTTGTCGCTGCTTCGGCCGGCGGGCTGGAAGCTCTCTGCGGGCTGGTCGAGAACCTGCCCAAAAACCTGGATGCTGCCATTTTTGTTGTCATGCATATCGGCAGCGAGAGCATGTTGGCAGAGATTTTAAGCCGGTGCGGAAATCTGCCGGCGATACCGGCCGAACATGATAAAGCCTATCAGAATGGCTGCATCTATGTCGCGCCGCCGCAGTGTCATTTGTCGATCAAGGACCATGTGACGGTGTTGACACGGGGTCCGCGGGAGAACGGCCATCGCCCCGCCGCGGACGTGTTGTTTCGGAGCGCGGCCCGCGAACATCGCTCCAAAGTTGTCGGCGTGGTTCTGAGCGGCGGACGCGATGATGGGTCGGCCGGTCTTTTTGCGATCAAGGCGCGCGGCGGCGTCGCCATTGTCCGGGACCCGGGCGAAGCGATGACGCCGAACATGCCGCAAAACGCGCTCAACATGGTCGATATCGATTTTTGTCTGCCGGTTCGCCAGATTGCCGATGTTCTCGTGCAACTGGCGGCCGGGAACGCGACCGACCTGATTGAATCGCCAAACGGAGGAACCACCATGGAGGATCAAGCAACGGCCGATCATCCGACGAGCGAACCACCGGGCGAACAGATCCCAGTCAACTGTCCGGAATGCAACGGCCCGCTCTACGCAGTAAGGGACCGCGAACTGGCAAACTTCCAATGTTTCGTCGGCCATCGCTTTTCGCCGGAAAGTTTGCCCGAGCAACACACCGAAGCGCTCGAACGGGCTCTCTGGACAGCCGTTCGCAAATTGAAAGAGCGGGTGGTGCTTCATAAAACGCTGGTCGAGCGCAAACGAAATAAAGGCGAGGAAGAACTGCGCAAGCGCCTCGACGATTCCATCACTGCCGCCGAGCAGGATCTCAAACTACTGCGCGAGATTCTCGATCGGATCTAGCTGGGTGCCGCCGGCTCCATCAACGCGGCGAGTGTACGCTTGCGTGCTATTTTTTGACCTCGGCCTTCTTCTGCCGATCGATCGTGACGTTAAAACCTTTCGTCGTGCCCGTCTTCGGCACATACGAGACCGACCACGTCTCACCGTCGGTCGAGTACTGAACTTGCGGCCGCTGATATTGATCCAAATTGTAACCACCTGCGCGCGCTTCCGCATCAGCGAGTTCGATCACCTCTGCAGCGTTGCGTCCGCCATCGGTCGCAGTAGCCGATCCTGCTTCCGGCCCAGATGGAGCCGTCGTCGCCGATGCAGCCGCCGCGTCAGTGCGCAGTGACGCTGGCGGCAGCGCAAGCGATCGTAACGAATCGCTCACCTGCGGGGTGTTTCCGCCGGCCGGCGCGGCTGGCGCGGTCGTTTCGACCATCTGTGGTTGATCTGTCTCCTGACGAGTGGTCGTTGGCGTCGCAGCAGTTTCGATTTTCGATCGAGATGGGCCTTCCGCGGGCGCGGCTGCTTCGACCAATTCGCCACGGCGAACACGCGGCGCCCCCTCAGTCCAATCACCACTGCGCCGGCCGTTCGCAAACGTGCCATGGAAAAATTTCCCGCTCGGATCGGCCGCGATTACGGGGCCGTTCAATTTGCCGCGCACCATTGTTCCGGAGTAACTGCTGATCGGAATGCGTTTATCGGTTGGCAGATTCGAGCCGGTCTTTTTAGCGCGTTCCACGCGATACCAAGTGAGCGTGCCGCTGCCGGTCGCGTAGCCCTCTTTGTCCGTCTTGCCTGACCACGATGCCGCATCATCGGGTTTCGGGTCATTATTCCAAACGAGTGTCTTGGCATCAGTCGCGCGCTGATATTCGCCGGCGCAAACGATGTTCACGATCAGGAGCGCTACGCCGACCGCAATGAAAACTCGCACACTCACGAGCCGCCGATTTTAATTCATTCCACTCCCCTTCCACAACAGGAATCCTCGCCTGCGATCATCCTCTCCTGCTCAAAGATCAATCCCCATTGCCATCGCGCCGGGAAGCTCCTCCCACCCGCATCGGCGCCAGAATTCGCGTCCAGGCGGGTTATCGTTCGCGACGAGAATGATGGCGCGCTTGAGGCCGGTGCGGCGCAAGCCTTCGAGGCATTCATCGACGAGTCGCCGCGCAATTCCGCCTCCGCGATAAGTTGGTTCAACCGCCAGATGATAAATGTGGCCGCGGCGTCCGTCATGACCACACAACGCCACGCCAACTATCTGCGAGTCGACCACGGCTGCGCGGCCCAGTCCGGGGTTACGCGCAAGAAATTGCGCGACTTCTTCTTTGCTGTCGCCCTCGGCAATCTCAATGCCCTCGACTCGTTTCCACAAATCGAGCGCAGCATCGTAATCGTCGATCGCAAACTCGCGGATGTCGACCTTGCCGCTCATCGTGCGGCGTCAATTTAGCATCACGTTTGCACGAATCAGGGAAGCCGGAAAGTTAGCCGCAGTTTCCCTCGCGCGTGCCGCTGTTCTACTGCCTCACTTCTACTTGTTTGGTCGTATCATCGACCGTGACGGTGAAATGCGGCGGGGCGTCACTGCCGTCGCTCTGCCTCGCACTGTAAAAGAGCGACCACTTGCCGAGGACGGCGGAGTAATCGGCCTTTGGTCGATCATACGCGGCCAGATCGTAACCCCGCGTTTCCGCTCCGGAGTCCGCCAGCGCGGTCGCTTCGTGGGGCGTGAGTTGCGTGTTGGCAGTTGGTTGCAACGCAGTTTCCGCTCTCGTGTCAGACGGCGATTTTTCAGCCTCGGAATTCGTCCGCAACGAAGGAGGCGGTCCCGAAAAATCCCCGACCTCAGGTTTTTCCTGGATCGTGATCGTCGGCTGAGTCGGTTGGCTCGTCGCCGGCGGCCGTTCAACGTCTGATCGATCGGCCGGCACACTTCCACTGGCCATCGAGTTCTCAGGTTCATGCTGTGGCGGATTCTCCAGCGACGGCCCTTCAGCCGGAATGTCCAGCGGCAAAGATTGCGCATTCGGCTTCGGCCGTTCAGCGTCCGAAGCCGCGATGCTTGGCCCAACCGCGGGCGTTCGCTCCTCAGCAGTTTGATCTTTTACGACAGGTTGCATTTGCGGCGGCGTTGCGCTTGCGCGTGCGCGGCGCGACTCATCCGTTATCGGTTGAGCAGCTCCATCCTGCGGCGATGCCGCTGCCGCTGCTTGAACCGCTTGCTGGCC
>JBHEMD010000059.1:0-7925 GCA_046262735.1 Chthoniobacterales bacterium
CCGATTCCGGCCAGAGCCACTGCCAGCATCACCGCAAACGCGGTTGCAGACGAAGCGACATATAACCGCAGGAAGCGGAACCAAACCACCTCGAGCGCAAGGAAAATGCAGCCTGCTCCAAAGCTCACGAGGAGCAGACGCCAAGGTGGCTGATAATTCGACGCCACGCGCACCGGCAACGTTTTGGAGCACGGGGCTGCTGCGCCGCTTTCGGGATCGCGTTTTGCCAGGAGCCAACCGATCACCGCGGCGAGGCAGCTCGCCATACCTGCCGCCAGACTCGTCCCGCGTACTCCAAATGCCTTCACCAGATAGACTTCACCCAGCAGCGCCCCCACGACGGCGCCCAATGTATTAAAGCCATAAAGAAAACCAATCACCCGTCCGAAATCCAGGCGCCGCAGCAATGGATCTTCGATTAATACCGGGAGCGTAAGCCCCATCGCAGTGGTCGGAACAAGCAGGATCAAAAAGGAGAGAACAAAGCGCAGGCTGATGACGGCAGGCTGATAATTCCAAAGTGTTTGCCAGATCGGTCGCAGCCATTCGCCAACCAACGGCAGACTGAAGACGACTGCGCATCCAAAAATCGCCACCCCTATCTCCAGGGCAGCATATAGCCGCAGCGGACGCCAACGCTGGACTCTCGCTGACGCTGCGATGGCATTGCCCAATGCAAGACCGGCCATGAAGCTGGAAAGGATCAGTGCGGTAGACCAGACCGAGTTGCCGAAAACCAATCCGCTCACCCGAAGCCAGAGCGTTTCGAAAATCAGCGCGCCAATTCCCGAGAGGAAGAGGACACAAGATGTCACCGCGATGCGCATTTTCTGTTTGTCGATCTTGTCCTCACGCTACCTGGCAATGTGCATTGCTGGCGACGCCAATCAGCAGCGCGCGCGCGCTCATGCCGCGCGCAGGCGGATTCCCTATCGCGGAGGACGGAATCCGAAATCAGTCTCGAGTTTTGCCCATAGCCAGTCGATCGACCGATCTCGCTTCATCAGCCCCGCGTTGTCGGCGACGAGCGATTCGGCTTTGTCGACACTGCCATTCAAGCAATAGAGGTAGGTGCGCAGAAACAAATCCGCGCGGTCCGCAGCCCCGCGTTCGTATTTATCCTCCAGCAAGCGCAGCGCCCCATCGATGTCCCGCCGTGCCAGCGCGCCCGCGATTAAATCCGGCATGATTTCCGCCGGAGGTGTATTCGACTCCTGCTGCACCTTTTCGGCGATCGCCAGTCGAAATTCGTCGCTGCCAAAAATCTCCAACACCGGCGTGCGTAACTCCGAATGCCGAACGTAAAGATCCAACTCCGCCCATTTGTTACCGGCTCCCGCTATTCCGGACAGAAAACGCGCCTCACGCACTAGAAAATACAAATCCACCGAGCCGGTGAGTGACTCGGGCCAGATCGTCTTGATTAAGTCGGAAGAAGAAAACCAACGCGTGGCGGAGGTCGCATCGAAATAGGGCCGGACAAACTCATGGCTTGCCTGTTCGTTCCATCGCTCATCGGACAAACGCTTGGGATAAAAATCTGTCAACGGCGCTGTGTCACGCGTGAGGCGATCGATTTCTTGCGCGTCCATGACAAACAGCGCGCCCAATTGCTGCGGGGTTTCAATTCCGATCCGTCGCAAGTCTGCGCCAGTGGCGGGGTCGCGCCACAAACGGCTGATGTCTTCCGCCTGCACTTTGTCGCCCGGTCCTTTGATGCCCATCATGATCCATTGCTCATCGGCGCTCGCCCACACGGAGGCGTTCGCGAATGCATTATGAAAGCCGCGCAGAATGGCTTTGGCTTCATCAACCTTCAAGAGGTTGAGCGGCAGCCAAAATGTGGCGATGCCGCCTTCCTTCAACCGGCTCGACACGAGCGAGAAAAATTCCTGCGTATATAAATTCACCGCACCCGCGACTTTGGGAGGCGGTGGTTCTCCGGAAATAATGTCGTACTGGCGCGGGCTTGCTTGCAAAAAGAAACGCCCGTCCTGCACGGAGGTAGTGACCCGTGGATCATGCAGCGGGTTGGAGTAATTGATGCCGGAATAAAAATCGGCCAGCCCAAAAACTTCTTTTGAGATATCCACCGCATCCAGCCGCTTGACCCGGGCCTCGTGCAGAAAAGCGTCGGCCGTGACACCACAGCCGTAGCAAATAAGCAGCACTTGCTGCGCTGCCGGGCGCAAGGCCAGTGGCAGATAGGCAAATAATCTCATGTAGCGTTGACTGTGTGGTCCGGTCCCGGCCATGGAAAAAGCATTTGTCATCAGCCGATAGCGATACGGCTGGCCGAACAGATCCTGTCGCAGCAACTGATACGTGTCGGAGGTGCCTTCCACTTTTTTGACCAGATGTTCGCGCGCACGTCCGGATTCATCCGTGTCGTACGGCCGGCTCGCGTGCGCGAAATGCAGCTGCGCGCGACCGTGCGGGAAAAACACGATGATCGCAATGAAAGCGGCGTAAAGCCCGGCGATCATTGCGTCGATTGGCCGGCGTAAGGACCATTTGTGCCATTCGATCACCAGCAGTGCGAGCAAAGCGTAACTCGTCGCGCACAATAACAGTCCCGATTGATAACCGGCGCTCGGCAGGACAATGAAGCTCGCCAGTAACGGACCCACCGCCGCGCCGATCGTGTTGAATAACGTCGTGATTCCGGTGCTATTCATCCGGTCGCCCACGACGGCCTGAACGCGCGCCGCAATGCACGGGAAAAGAATTCCCGATAAAAACGCTACCGCAAACACCAGAACAAACGTGACAAACCCGATATGCGGCCAGGATGCGAGGTTGTATGCATCGGAGCGCGTTTCGACCGTCTGGCTGGGGAAAAGCAGATATGCAAGAGGCGCAGCTACCGACGCCAGCAGCAGAAACACCGGCAACAGACGATCCAGTTGAGCGGAGCGGCGATGGAGCGCACCCCACGTCACGCTGCCCAATCCAATTCCCCCCAGCACAACGGCTAGCATGATGCAAAACGCGATCGAGGAGGGAGCGACGTAAAGGCGAAGAAAACGAAACCAAACCACCTCCAACGCCAGAAAGATGCAGCCCGTCCCGAAGCTGACGAAAAGCAAACGCCATGGCGGGCGATAATTTAGCGCAAAGCGCAGAGGCGATTTGGACTGCGGGGACACGTCGCTGCTTTTGAAAGCGCGGACATGTCCGCGCACTCCAAAGGCAGCCACCAGCACCGCGATGGCCGCCGCGATGCAAACCGCCATTCCCGCAGCCACACCGGTGCCGCGCAGGCCGAATGTCTGAATCAGATACGCTTCACCTAGCACCGCGCCGACCACAGCGCCGAGGGTGTTGCAGCCGTAAAGAAACCCGATCGCCCGCCCAAAGTCGGTCCGTTGCAATAGCGGATCTTCCATCAACACCGGCAGCGTCAAACCCATCGCCGTCGTCGGGACGAGCAAAATCAAAAACGACAGGACAAAACGCAAAGCAAGCAGCAGCGCGTGATGGTTCCAGAGCGTTTGAAAAACCGGACGCAACCAGGCGCCCAAACCCGGCAGGGCAAAAACGATTATGCATCCCAAAATTGCCACCGCCAGCTCGAGCGCAGCGTAAAGGTAGAGCGGCCGCCACCGGCGGATTTTCAAAAACGCTCCGAGCCCGTTCCCGAGCGCCAGCCCCGACATAAAGCTCGAAAGAATCAGCGCTGCCGACCAGACGGAATTTCCAAACGCCAGTCCGCTCACCCGCAGCCACAACGTTTCGAAAATGAGCGCGCCAATTCCAGAGAGGAAAAGAATGCCCGAGAAAATCGCAACGCCCATGGCTTCGTTATCGCTGCCGCAATTTCGCGGTGTTCAGTTCAATCCTCGTGCCCGGCCGCGAAGATCGCGCGGCCATGTTCGCTATTAGGGTGGCGGCGGACGCGATTGGAATCGCGTGTCGCTGCCCCGGGCGAGCCGCAGATTTTCCTCCGCATTCTTGGAGTTTGGATCGAGGCGCAACGCTTCCTCATACTGCACGACAGCCTGAGAAATCTGTTCCTGCCGCAGATAAATATTGCCCAGATTGTTCCGCACGTCGGCCCGTTTCGGGTCTAATCGAATCGCTTCCAAATAATGCGCCTTCGCTTCTTCCAGCTGGTCCTTGAGCGCCAATGCGTTTCCGATCTGATAATGCGCATCTACATCTTCGGGCTCCACCCGCAACCCCTGCCGCAATTCCGAGATCGCCTCATCAAGCCGATGGGTCCTGAGCAGATGAACGCCGTAACTATTACGATACTTCGCCGACCCGGGCTTCAATTTCACTGCCTGCTCGTATTGCGATCGCGCCTCCTCATCGCGCCCGAGTCGCTCCAGCGCGTATGCATAGTAGAAATGCGGTTCGGGGTCCTTCGAATCGAGCTCGATCG
Source organism: Chthoniobacterales bacterium (assembly GCA_046262735.1). GTDB lineage: Bacteria > Verrucomicrobiota > Verrucomicrobiia > Chthoniobacterales > UBA10450 > AV17. The sequence goes on from JBHEMD010000059.1 coordinate 4,388, forward strand.
CTTTTTGGAAATGCTCGGCCGCTGCGTCCATTTTCGACTGCGCCAGCAGCGCACCCGCCAAATTGTAATGAACTTTCGCGGACGCAGAATCAAAGCTCAACGCTCTGCGGTACTGCTCGATCGCTTCATCGAACCGACCCGCCTTTTGCAGTGCGAGGCCATAGTTTAGATGCTGCCGCGCGCCCGCCGGGAAATTGGTTACGATCCAGCTCTCGCGCTGCACTTCCGGCGCCGGACCGCGCAATTGCCCCAGCCACAGCGCCCCGAGTGGAATTACAAACACGCTCACCCATTTCAACCCGTGCAGAATCCAGCTCGGCAAAAACTGATTCGCGGTCGTGGCCGCGGCGCCGCCGGCCAGACCGAGCGATTCGCGGGTCGACTTCTCGCGCACTTTCCAAATGAATCCGTCATAATAGAAGTGAAGCAGACTCGACGCGGCGACGACGCCGGTGAGCATCCGCTTGATTGTCTCGATCTCGAGCCGTGAATTGAAATACGCGAGCGAACCGTAAGCGAAGACAAGGCCGATGTAGAGCCCGACGAGCGAACCGCTGCGCCTGAAGACAAAACGCATGAAGCCGCCAATCGTGCTGTCTTTCTCAACCCGATTGCGATTGTAAATCCAGACCAGCGAGAGGTATTGCACATCGTGAAAAACCTCGAACAAAGCGATCCCCGCGAGAATGTTCGTCACCCCGTTGTTGCAGTACCACCAGAAAGCGATGCTGGTGACGAGCAGCGCCAGCTTCACCGGATTGAGCCGGTTACCCTGGCCTAACAAGCGGGCGAAATTGATCAGGAACAAGATCGAAACTGCGACCGCGACGAAAAGCAGCGTCTGCTGCGCCATCCGCAGGAGCGCAGGCGAAATGAATGGGCCGCCACTGGCATAAAATGCCTCGAGTGTGTCGGTCATCCGTTGCGGCGAAAGCAACACCGCCGCCGCGAACCATAGCGCGCAGGTCGCGAAATCCAGCCGCCGCGTCAGCCCCGCGAACGATCCCGTCTTGGCATCGTAGATCCGGCAGAACCCGTAGGTCTGCATCATCCCGTGCCAGACACCCCAGAAAAAAACCACGAGAATGATTCCCTTCAGGTCCCACCAGTAAAAGGCGACGCACGTCGCCACGAGAAAGATCGGCGCGAAAATGAACCGCCAGCGAAACCGCTCGAAGAGCGCGCGATCGCCATACGCGCGGATCATCCCCGGCAGGTGATGTCCCATCGCGCCGAACGCTGCCACGAAAATGTAAATGTCCTGCGCGCTCCAGCGGGCCTGCGCCAGCGCAAAGACCGGCACGAGCAACAGCGGCGTCCCGACATACAGAATCAAATCCCGCCAGCTGCTCAGGATCCACAGGTTCCGCTTAGGCACGCTCGTCGGCACGGCCGGGACAGTCTGGGGTCGGGAGAACGCGCTGATCTGCTGCATTGGATCCGGGCGCATAGGTTCTCTCAAATACGCCGAAAAATCAACGCTCCACTCGTGTTTGCGCAGGAGCGCCCGCCGGAGGGCGTTTCGTTTTGCGCGCATGCCGAGCCCATGGCCATCCTCGCCCTCACCTGCCGCTGTCGCGTCCTCCTCTCCCCTGAGGGAGAGGATTGAGGTGAGGGCTCCACTCTGACATACATTGGTAGGGCGCGACCGCAGGGCGCGCCGACGATTGATTCACCCGTTTAGCATGCAGCCAGCACCTTTTTATCACATTGCTGCGCGGCACGAACTTTTCGCATGACTGAGCTTTTTCTGGCGGCGGCAATACCCGATGTCGAACCGAGCCGGCTGAGCATGCTGCCCTTTGCCCTGCTTTTGCTCTGCATCGCGTTTCTCCCTGTTGTCCTAAAACAGCATTGGGAACGTTACTACCACCTCATCGCGCTCGCGCTCACTGGCGTGACCGTCGCCTACTATTTTTTCCTTCTGCAACAACCCGACGCGATCGTCCATGAAGGCCTCGATTACGTCCGCTTCATGGCGCTGGTCGGCTCGCTCTTTGTCGTTGCCGGCGGAATCAACTTGCAAATCGGCGGCCCGGCAACGCCGCTGTTTAATTGCATTTTTCTTTTCACAGCGACTCTCGCCGGAAGCATTCTCGGCACCACCGGCGCCTCCATGCTTTTCATTCGTCCGTGGCTGCGCGCGAACAAACATCGCTACGCGGGTTTTCACACTGCGTTCTTTATTTTTCTCGTCAGCAACGTCGGCGGCGGTCTCACGCCGATGGGGCCGCCACTGTTTCTCGGCTACCTCAAAGGCGTGCCGTTCACATGGACGCTGCGCCACTGCTGGCTGCCGTGGGCTGTCGCGACGCTCGCTCTGCTCATGATTTTCTATTTTGTCGATCGACGCAGCTTCCGCCGAGCGCCGCGCCCAGTCGGTGAAGGCAAAATCGCCCTTCGCAAGATCGACATCGAGGGGAGACGAAATTTCTTCTTTCTCAGCATCGTGCTCGCCGCCGTTTTCGTGGAGCGTCCGACGTTCCTCCGCGAGCTAATTATGCTCATCGCCGCCCTGGGATCGTATCTTGTCACCCCAAAAAAAATCCATTCCACGAATGAATTCTCCTTCGCTCCGCTGCGTGAAGTCGCCTGGCTGTTTCTCGGAATTTTTCTCACCATGGTGCCGGTGCTCGATTACATGCAGGTGCATGCGCGCGATCTGGCCATCGATACGCCGGCGAAATTTTACTGGGTCGCCGGTTCGCTCTCAGCTGTTTTGGATAATGCTCCCACCTACCTTACCTTTCTTGCCAATGCGCTCGGTCGCGTCGGCCTCAGTATCGAAGATCCCGATGCGGTGCGGCAGTTTCTTTCCACTGGCGCGTCCGAAACCGCGGCAATTTCGCTCGGCGCGGTGCTTTTCGGCGCGCTGACTTACATCGGTAATAGTCCAAACTTTATGATCAAATCCATCACCGAACAGCACAAGGCGCCGACGCCCGGTTTTATCGGATTCATCTTCAAGTTCGCCCTCCCGGTGGTGCTGCCGGTGCTTTTGCTGGTTTGCTGGCTGATTCCGCGCAATTAAAACCGACCCATGTTTACCGGACTAATCGAAGAACTCGGGCGCGTCCTTGCCAATAGCGATGGCCGTTTGCAGGTCAGCGCGCGGCGCATCGCCAAGACCGCTCGCGTCGGCGAAAGTATCGCCCTCAACGGCTGCTGTCTTACGGTTGCCTCGCGCAGTCGCGACAAGCTCGGCTTCGATCTTCTTCAGGAGACGCTCGACCGGACGAATCTAAAAACAGTGCGCCGCGGCGGCTTTGTTAATCTCGAGCGCGCTCTTCGCGCCGCCGATCGGTTGGGCGGACATTTTGTTCAGGGTCACGTCGATTGCGTCGCCAGGATTCGAAGCTTTGAAAAACGCGGCGCCGACTACCGCCTGGAGATTGAGCTGCGGGCGCGCTTCGCGCGTTACGCGATTGCCAAAGGATCGATCGCCATCGACGGCATTAGTCTCACCATCGCCGAAGTGCTGCCGAAAAGCGTCGTCATTTGGATTATCCCTTACACCAGACGCCACACCACGCTCGAC
>JBHEMD010000060.1:0-3472 GCA_046262735.1 Chthoniobacterales bacterium
CTCATTAACTTCATGCTCGATCTCCACACCCGCGAGCACGGTTACGCGGAGATCAGTCCGCCGTTTCTTATCCGGCGGGAGTGCATGATCGGCACGACGCAATTGCCGAAGTTTGAGGCCGACATGTACGGATTGGAGGCCGGGCAATTATTTCTTGCGCCCACAGCCGAAGTGCCGGTGACAAATTTTTATCGGGAGGAAATTCTGGCGACTGTCGATCTTCCAAAAAAATTTGTCGGCTACACGCCGTGTTTTCGCCGCGAAGCGGGGTCGGCCGGTCGGGAGACGCGCGGGATCATTCGAGTGCATCAGTTCGACAAAGTGGAACTGGTCAGGGTCACGACGCCGGAAAAATCCTACGAAGAGCTGGAGAGCCTGCTCGCAGATGCCGAGCGTGTCCTGCAACTTCTCGGCTTGGCCTACCGGGTGGTGGAACTTTGCACCGGCGACCTTACATTCGGGTCAGCCAAGACTTACGACATCGAGGTCTGGTCGCCCGGCCAGGATGGCTACCTCGAAGTGTCGAGCTGCTCTAACTACGAAGAATTCCAGGCGCGCCGGATGAACCTGCGTTACAAGGACGCAGTTGGAAAAAATCGCTTCTGCCACACGCTGAACGGTTCGGGGCTGGCGTTGCCGCGAGTGTTTGCCGCCTTGATCGAAAACAATCAGCAGCCGGACGGCGCCGTTCGCATTCCCGAAAAATTGCAGCCGTATTTTGGGGCGAGCGAGATCCGAGAAGGGAAACATTAACCACGAATGGACACGAATTAACACGAATGATTTCTGAAATTCGTGCCTATTTGAGTGAATTCGTGGTTACAACAGATCGAGCTGGGCGCGCTCCTGTTCGGTGACGATTTGTTCGGCTTGCGACGGCAGCGGCAATTCAAACCCGAGCCGCTGGCCGAAGCGCTGTGCGGTTTCCGGAGCGAACCCTTCGAAATGATTGCTCGCGAAGATCCAAACGTTGCGCACTTCGGAAAGGTGACGTTCGATCTTCAACGCCCAGCTCTCCAACGCGGCTTCGCGTTTCCAAAGCAGCCGGTCGTAGCGGTGGACGAACAATCCGTTCCGGTCGTATTTGGTGGCGTAATCGCCGAGCAAGCGCAGGTAAATGAAATCGGTCGTCAATGGAAGGAATTCGAACGGCGCCAGATTGCGTTCGTTCAGCGCGGTGGTATCGGCCCAGACCCAGGAGATCCGACATTTTTCAAGCAGGCTGATGATCTGCGGGCGGTGCCAGCCCGGGTGACGGAACTCGATCGCGAAGCGAAAATCCTTTGGCAGTTGCACGAGGAATTTGCGCAATGCCGGCTTGCCGTCTTTCGGACTGAACGCGGGCGGCAACTGAATGAGAACAACCTGGAGCTTCGGGGCGAGCGGTTCGACAGCGCGGAGGAATGAGTTCAGTTCCGCCGCGCAATCGCGCAGCCGGCAAACGTGCGTGATTTCGCGCGGCAGTTTACAGGCAAACCGAAAGGCCGCCGGCGTCGCTTCCACCCAGCGCAGGATTGTTTCTTCGGCTGGTGCGCGGTAGAAAGTGGAATCAACCTCCACCGCCGGGAAATAGCGCGCATAAAATTCCAGCCAGTGCGATTCGGGCAGCTCGGCCGGATAAAACGGGCCGCGCCAATCCTCAAAGCTCCAGGCGCAGGCGCCGATCCGGATTTTTTGCTGATCGTTGAGCTTCACGGAATTGGGGTGATAAGTTGTCCTCTCAACCATTACTCCATTCCTCGATTACTCCAATGCTGCTACCCTTGACGGAATCGATAACTTAATTACCCTGCCAAGCCCCATGGATTGCCCGGTTCGCGCTCTATCTCTGCTCGTCGCCGCGGCCGTGACTTTGCCGCAGTTATCGATGGGCGCGGTAGTATTTAAACCGGGGGAAAAAGCCAAGTATGTCGCGCCGGGGGACGAGGAAATGAGCGGCAACGCGGAGGAGCTTTTTCACAAGGCGCAGGTGGCGGAGAAGGAGGGCAATTTTGCTCGCGCCGTTCGTGCCTATAGAACCCTGGTGCGACGGCACCCCAAGGACGCGCTTGCGGCCGGGTCGGTCTTCCGCGCGGCGGAACTGCTGGAAAAGCTCCACAAGTATCTCCCGGCGGCGGAAGCCTACCGAACCGTCGTGGAAAGGTACCCGACCAGTCCGCGTTTTGAGGAAGCGATCGAAGCGCAATTCCGGATTGGCGAGCTCTATTTAAACGGCCGGAAAGTAAAAGTTCTCCTCGGGATTTCTTTCGGGAACGCGCTCGATCACGCGGTGGAAATTTTTGCGGCGGTGGTGCGAACCGCGCCTTATGGAAAGTACACGGCGCGGGCGCAATTTGATATCGGCCTGGCCCGGGAGAAGCAGGGCCTGAACGACGCGGCCCTGCAGGCTTATCAGGCGGTGGTGGACAAGTTTCCGAACGAACCGGTGGCGGCCGACGCGCAATATCAGGTCGGCTATATCTGGTTCACGGCGGCGCGCAGCGGAACCAAGGATGTGGCCGCGACCAAGAACGCGAAGACCGCCTTCCAGGATTTTCTCTTTCGCCACGCCAATAGCGAGAAAGCAGGGCAGGCGCGCAAGAACCTGGAGTTGCTCGACCGGAAGGAAACGACCAGCTCGTTTCAGGTGGCGAAGTTTTACGACAAGCAAAAGAATTATCGGGCGGCGGCGATTTATTACAACGAAGTGATCCGGCAGCAACCAGGTTCGAGCGAAAGCGAGCGGGCGAAGGAACGCATCGATCAGTTGCGGGCCAAATTCGGTGAGGAGGTGCTGCAGCCGACGCCGTCCTCGGCGAATCAGGCGGCGCAGAAAAAGCCGGCCGTCCCAGCAAAGAGCGAAAAGAGCGAGACGGCAAAAGCTGAAGCGCCTGCGACCACTTCGGCGAACAGCAAATCGCCGCTACCACCGCCGGAGAGCGATGTTGCTCTTCCGCCGCCGGCTTCGCTCCTGCCCGACACCACAACTGCGCCGGAGCCGCCGGCAAGCGACGAGCCGGGCGATCCACTGACCGGTTTTCCTGCCGCACCGAGTTCGCTTTCTCCTGCAAGTTCCCCCTCACCGGGACCGTGAAAGCGTTGTTCGCCGTTGCAGCGGGCGCGTTCTGCTTGAGCGGTTGCCTCGGCTACCATGTCGGCCCGGTTAAGCCGTATTACCTGCGCGACGTCCATTCGATCGCGGTTCCGACTTTCACAAACAAGACACTGTTGCCGCGCATGGAAGTGCTCGTGACCGACACGGTGATCAAACAGTTTCAACAAGACGGCACATTTCAGATTGCGAGCGAGGACAGGGCCGATGCCACGCTCCAGGGCGAGATCACGCGGATCGATCGCATTCCGGCGCGGTTCGTCCGCGGCAACGTGCTCGCGACGCGCGAATTTGCCGTCACCATGCGTGTGAAATACAGCCTGGTGACGAGGAACGGCGAGAACCTTCTCCAAGGCAAAGAAGTGAATGGCACCACCAGTT
>JBHEMD010000061.1:0-9123 GCA_046262735.1 Chthoniobacterales bacterium
GCGTGTAACGTTTCGCTGGCCAACCTGAACCTGACCCCGGAGCAGAAGACCAAGATGGACACGCTGATGGCGGAACATCAGAAGGCTGGCTGCACACCGGAGAACGAGGCTAAATACATGAAGGAAGCCAAAACCATCCTGAACAAGGATCAGTACGCGAAGTTCAAGGCGGAGTGCAAAAAGCAGGAAAAAACGCAAACCTGAGTCACTCAACGCCGTAGCCGTGTCCGTGTCGGACACGCTGGCTTGACGCGACAGATTACCTGCGCGCCGGGAGTGATCCCGGCGCGCGTTTTGTTTTACCGGGCATCGCGGCAGGCGTCGCCGGCTTCGCATCCGCGGAGCGAGATTGGCAGCGGTTGCAATAAAACGTGGGGTCGCGATACTCCATCAAACCTGACAAATCATGAAAAAGATCGTTATCTCAGCCAGCGTGATTCTCGCTGCGGCGGCGTTGCTGTTCGCGGCCGAGGAAAAGAAAACCGAAAACGCAACCCCGACGGAGCATCACGTGATGAAACCGTCGGACCTGAAATGGGGCGACGCGCCGCCGGGATTGCCGGCGGGCGGCAAAATGGCGGTGTTAAACGGCGACCCGACCCAGGCCGGCGCCTTCACGGTGCGATTGAAAGCGCCGAGCGGTTATAAAGTAATGCCGCATACTCATCCGACCGGGGAACGGGTCACGGTGATTTCGGGAAGTTTCAGCATCGGGATGGGCGAGAAATTTGATCCGAAATCGATGGAGCAGATGGGCCCGGGCAGTTACGTGGTTTTGCCGGCGAACATGGCGCACTTCGCGAAGAGCTCCAGAGACTCGGTCGTGCAGATCGACAGCGAAGGGCCGTTTCAAATTAACTACGTGAACGCAGCGGACGATCCGCGGAACGCGAAGAAAGAGTAGCGACAAGTGGGGTGGCGCCGGAAGATGGCAGAAGAAGCACGAATATTGAGGTCGCATGGGAAACAGCAAAGGCAGAGATAACGCCAAGAGACGCGCCAGGCGCCGGAAGAAGACGGAGCGGCTCGCGCTGGCGAAGCAAAAGCAAAAGCCCGCGAAATAGTGCTGGTGAGCGCCGCCGTGCTGTTACAGCGGGTTCTCGCTTGGTGAACAGCTAAAGCCCTAACGAGCGGCTGATTCGGGCAATGTTTGCCGCGCGGGGAATATGCAGTTCATGCAATGCCTTCTCCGTATCTGCCTCAGTGAGACGATGCCGGCGCAGGACCGGCAGGATGGCGTTGGCGATTTCTGCGTCGCGAACTATTTGCTGAAATTCGGTGTGGTGCATTGGGTCGTGTTGTGAGGCTAGCGTCCGGGGCGAGGAAGGACAGGCGTGATCGCGAAAAACGCAATCGGGATGAGCGCCACGGCGGCGGCCGCAACAATCGTCGCAACGTTGAGCGAGAAGATCAGGCCCGGATGAGTCGTGCGTGACGACACAGCGAAAGTCCCAGCCATAAGCAAAACGCCAATGGCCAAAGCTTCGCTGACGATAAATGCGACAATCTTTCTGCGCCGGCGCCGTACGAATTCCGATTTCCCGTTTTGGTCTGACATGTCGATCTTGCGTTCGTGCAAAATTACCGCGCGTTGTCGGCATGAAATCGCCGCGAGACATGGGCGTCGGCGAAAGTGCGGCGTCGCGCGTCGGGTGGCTGGATTCTGGCCGCGGCCGCCGAGCGCCGAAAAAATGCCCACCGGCGCTTCGCCTCCTTATGGTGGGTGAGATAAAGAGCGCCGCTTTGGGAGAGTGTGAGTGTTAATTCCATGGCTGGTTTGAACCGGCGCAGTCGATTGCCTGTGCGAGCCTACGTATCAATCTACAGCACAAACGCGCGTTCCCTAATGTTATTCGTCGGCGAGGAACTTTCTTTGTTCTCGAAAAGCAATGCGCCCAGGCCGTTTGCGAGTAGATTGTCGCGATGCCGACTTATGTTTACGAAACCACGGACCCGGCGAAGCCTGTCCGAACCTTTGAGATCAGGCAAAGCGTCCACGATGACCCCCTGCGCAGCGATCCGGAAACTGGTGAAGCAGCGCGGCGCGTGATTTCGGCCGGCTACAGCCTTCTCATTCGCGGTAAATCAGTTGGGCCTTCGGTTGGCTCGGTTGGTTCGCACTGACTCGTTCCGTTATCAGTTATCGGGCAGACGGGTCGATATGCAAAAGAGAGATTTAACCAAAGGCCAGCGCTCGCGTGTGCTCGTCTTGGTTGACGAATCGAACGTCGGCAGCTCGGTACGGACAGCAGGGCGCGGCCTCGATTGGTTGAAGCTGCGCGATTTTCTGGCTGGACCAAACACCGGACACGGGCTGATCGAGATGGTGGTCTATGCCGGCTTGCCTCCCGCGATGCCCACGTGGCAGGACGAGCGCGACAAGAAGAACAAGTTCGTGCAATGGCTGCGCGCGAACGGGTTCATGGTGATGACGAAAGACGGTTCGCCGGCCGAAGAAGGCCATTACAAAGCGAACGTGGACGTGATGATGGCGATCGACGCGATGGAGCTGTCGATCGCGATGCGACCCGACATTGTCATTCTTGTAACAGGCGACGCGGATTTCGCGTATCTCGCAACGCAACTGCGCCGACATGGAATCCGGATCGAAGTCGCGTCAGTCGCGGCGAATCTCGGCCAAACATTGCGCTCCGCCGCCAATGAGGTGATCGATCTGGCGCCGTTGTTTCGAACATTCGAAATGATGAACGCGCGTGAATCCGGCGGCGGGCGAGCGGCTACTCAAGCGGCCAGGTCCGGAGCTCCGCTGGCACAGCCCGCGCCGCGACGGAATGAGCGAGCGCCGCAATCTCACGATTCCCGGCCGTCGACGCCCCGCCCGCCGCGTCAAGGCAGACGGAGGAGAGGGTTTCGGCCTGCGGCAAATCGCAACCCGTAGGTCTCGAATCTGATTGACCAGCGAGTACGAAGTCTTCCGCGCGTAAACCGGCGCGGCAGCAACTTGACCGCGTTTTTTTGCTTTTACATTTGCGCTCGCCGTCCCGCCGAGGCTGCCAATTCGCTGTTGCAGCGAGTGCGGTCGCCGCGACAACATCGACAATATGCAACCGGGCGAAGCTCTCGGCGTCGCGGCACAGATCGGGGTAGCGTTGCCTGGATTTGCTCGGGTGGTGGTGGTGTTTCGGAGCGGGCCGCTGATGAGTGGTCTTCGATCGACCGGTATCTGGCCGTCGTGTTCCAGTTGGCGTTCGGCGTTTTGCAATTTGCCCGATGATTCTTCTGCCGTCGCACAGGACTGCCGCGTAACGAGCGAAACATGAAACTGTCGGAAAAATTTGAGGAGGTGCTGGTTTACGCGACGCGATTACATCGCGATCAAACCCGGAAAAAGACTGGGATCCCGTTTGTCGCGCACATTCTTGGCGTAACGGCGATCACGCTCGAGTACGGCGGCAATGAGACGGAGGCGATCGCCGCGCTGCTCCACGACACGGTGGAAGATTGCGGCGGGACCGAGCGTTTGATCGACATCCGAGAACGGTTCGGTGACGACGTGGCAGGAATCGTAGAGGGCTGCACCGATACGGTGGAAGACCCGAAACCGCCGTGGATGGAACGGAAGAAAGCTTACGTCGCTCATCTCAAAGATTCCGATTCCTCGACGCGGCTCGTCTCCGCGTCAGACAAACTGCATAACACGCGGGCGCTCCTCGCCGAGCTGCGACGACATGGCATGGAAGTCTTCGAGCGGTTCGCGGGCAACAAGGAAGGGACGCTCTGGTATTATCGCGCGCTGGTAACCGCGTTCCGTGAGCACCGCGATCACAGCGATCTCATCGACGAGCTCGATCGCGTCGTGACCGAGATCGAACGTCGGGCGAGCGACGCAAGTCGCTGAACTAAGCGGCGCATCGGCGCTTATTGAATGAAGCGCGCAAACGAGACGGTGACGTCGCCGCTGTACTGGGCGTAGGCGAAGACGCCAGGCTGCGGCGAGAAGGCGATATCATGGACGTGATTTGGTTTGGCAAAGGTCGCGACGCTTCGGCCATCCGGTACCCACCGAAACTGGATGGCGCCGGCCGTGTTCGATCAGCCGTAAACCGCGGCGATGAACGCGCCGTTTGGCGTGACTCTGGGAAATTGGAAGTCGCTGGTCACGGGCAAGACTTTGACGAGTGTGCCATCGGCGACGCTCCAGATTTTGACCGCGCGCTCGTTAGGGCTCGCGCCGGCGATGAGGGTGCCGTCGGGCGAGAATGCGATGGAGGCGGCAGGCCGGGACTGGCCGGATCATCGTTCGTGAAGGTCGCGATCAAACGCAAGTCCGGCACGTGCCACTTCTTGAGTTCTCTCGATTCGCGGCCGGAGGTAAGTAGCAATTGGCCATCGAAAGAAAGCGCTTTTGTTCGCCAAAGTTCGTGGTGGCTTTATCCAGCCCGTTATTTTGCCCTGACTGTCGCGCTCGCGCTGCCGCCGAGGCTGCTCTTCACGGTGATGTTGCCAGGGTTGCTGCTGACGCGGAACTTGCCCGTGCCACTCGAGGGCAAGGTGCCAATGACTGCGTTCGTGGCGGTATTGTAAACCGTCAGCGTGGCGCTCGCGCCGGCAGAACTGCTCGCCTGGACTTGGAGCAATGTTTTGGCGGCTGAGTAAATCGCGCGGCTGATCGACACGGTATCGGTGGTCGTGCCGCCGCCGTTCGTCGAGAAGACGCGGCTGGCGCCGTCGGACGAACTCTGGAACCGCCAATCCTTGGCAATAACCATGACTCGCACGTCAGCCGAACCCGTGCCGGGCGCTAACTGCCAGTTGTAACTAGTCGTTGTCCCGGGCAGCTCTTGCGCGACCGGCTGCCAGGTGCGCGCGCCGTCAAAGGAGGCCATGATGTCGAACGCCCGGATACCTTCATCATCGGTCGCCGTCCAGCTGATCGGGACGACTGCGCCGGGTGAGAAAGTCGCGCCAGCCGCGGGCGAGCCCAATGTAACTATCGGAGGCGCGTCGCCCAGGCGGGAATCAGGGCGAATCTTAAAGAGCGGGCCGTACCAGTAAGTCCGGTTATTGGCGGTGTCGCCGTAGGAAACAACATAGCGCGCTGTGTCGGTGCTATAGAACGGCAGACCTTCCATGTTGCTGCCGCGGCCGAACATTTTGCGCGTATGGCCGCGCACGTCTTCCAGGTAGTATTCCACTCTCGTCATGTAAGGATCGAGGTTGGTGACCGTGTAGACGCTGGGGATCATTTGGCCCGGCGTGAATGTTTGCCCTGGTGTCATACCCCAGGTCACGCTGCCATGGACAGCTTCGGTAGGAACAACGACCTTCCACTCATCGAATCCTTCCTTACCCGTGCTATCGACGGCCACGACCTTGATGTAGGAATCTTCCGAGCCTACAACGGACGGCACGATCCACTCGTAGCTCTGCTGAGTAGCTGGGAGATCGGCAATCGTCTGGAATGAGCCGACGTAGTTGCCAACCGGGGAGAACAATACCTTGTGAGAGACGATGCCGTGATCGTCACTCGAACCCCAGCGCAGGGTTACCTTGCTGCTGGCATAGACCTGGAACGATGGGCGCATCAGTTCGACTTCCGGTGGTGTGTCCGCGTAGCTGGGCGCGCTGGTGCGGAAGGGGTTAAACTGCGTCAGCTGTGACACGATGCTGTCGCCGGTGCCACCGGGATTAGCAGCCGTCTTGGGCCCGCTGGGCGAGCCCCACCAAACGTTGCGCGCGTCATCGGAGTAGTTCACACCAACCGCGTTGCCGACGAAGCTGTTCGGGTTCGTCGCATTATTGAGGTTGCCGGACGTATAATGACCGGTCCCGTTACTCAAATATTGCGACCCGCTAACATCGGCGTCACCATTTGTGCCGATGCCGTTGTTCTGAAAAATGCAGTTCTCCAGACGCCAGTTACCGCCGTTGACGCCATCGCTGCTGCCGTCCACGATGACATGGCGCATGCGTCCACCCTGGGTGCGATCGGAGTGCAGGTCATACCATGCGGTAGCGGGATCAGCTCGCTGAAAGACAATCGGATCGGTCGGTGAGCCGTAGGCGCGCATGCCGTCGGCAAAACCAGTGTCATTGATGTAGGAGTAAGGCGCCATCTCGACAGTTACTCCCGGATCGATGCGAAGGATGGAATCAACCGTGAGCGGCGAGCCATCGTTGTAATATGGGATGGCAAACTTCGGCCAGCGACCACCGATACCCGCAAACTCAGAGACGTGGATGGCATTGTTCACGTTGCCTGTGGCCGGGACATTACTATTGGGATAGAGACCGGCCAGGGTAAGATGGATCGGAAATTCGTTGCCTTGAAGGGTAACATTCGGGCCGATCAGCACGTTGGTGCCGTTGCGCGTGTCACCAGAAAGCTTTAAGCCTTCATGGGTGGCGTTCGTGACACTTACGTTGTCGATGAAGAGATCGGAATCGGATCCGAGATCGAGACCGAACTGCGTCGAGCCGTCGGAGGTAACGTTATTCACGTAGAGATAACCTGGTGAAACACTCAGATAAGATGCGTTCGTGAAGGAAGTGTCGCGCACGACCGCAGTAGCATAAGCGACATACAGGCTTGCGCTGGCATAGGTGCCGTCGCCCTGGAAGGCGCAGCGATCGAATTGCAGATACGGCGCACGGGTATTGGTCGCCTGAAGCACCGTGCCGTTGAACACCGTGCCATAGCTTGAGAAGACGCAGTCCGAGAACAGCAGCACGCCGTTGTCATCGGGCACCACCTTTGCCTTTACGTCGGTGAACGCGAAGTTCAGTGTGCCTTTCGCATCAATGCTGGCGGAGTAGTTATCGGCTCCGGTGATCGTAACATGGTTCGCCGAGGTGCCGTTGGCGTTTGCGGTGCCGAGAATCAAGAGCGTGCTGTTCGCCTGAATCTGCACAATCACGCCGGCTTCCATAACGAGGGTTTGGCCGGCGGCGACTGTGTAGGTGCCTTTAACAATGTGAGGATTAGTTGCAGCCGTCCAGGTGATGGTCTGCCCGGAAGCAGCGGCCGCTCCGAAAAGGCTGAGAACGAGGGAGAGACATTTGATGGTTTTCATAAATTGGGCGCAACCTGTAAACCGGCCACACAACTCTGCCAAGCCAGGCAATGGTTACGTGATTGTTACCTTTGCACCGACGCGATCCCGCCCGCTCTTCGGCTCGACCGCGTGCGCCGGCAGGTGCATTCTCGTTGGAAGTTGCAAGTTGAGCGCCGCGTAGAATCGAGTATCGGCTCCGCTGGATTCGTTAGATGAAAGATCTGACCCAAGGTTCAGTCACAAAACATCTGCTGCACATGTCGGCGTTCATGGCAGTAAGCATGTTTGTGCAAACGCTGTATTTGCTGGCCGATCTTTTTTGGGTGGGACGATTGGGCAAGGAAGCGATCGCGGCGGTGGGGGTGGCCGGCAATCTGACCATGATCGTGCTGGCGCTGACGCAAATGCTCGGAGTCGGAACAACGGCGCTGATCGCACAGGCCGCGGGACGGAAAGATCAGGCGCGAGCCGAGCTGGTGTTCAATCAATCATGCACGATGTCGATCTTGATCGCGGCGGCGCTCGGCGTGGTCGGCTTTCTTTGCATGAACGTTTATGCGAACTCTTTGAGCGCGGACGCGGCGACTACGGCACTGGCCAAAGCTTATCTGTGGTGGTTTCTTCCCGCGCTTTTGCTGCAATTTCCGCTCGTCGCGATGGGCTCGGCCCTGCGCGCCACCGGCATCGTGCAGGCGCCGGTCGTGTTTCAGGTCGTCAGCGTCGTGCTCAACATGGTGCTCGCGCCATTCTTGATTTTCGGGATCGGGCCGTGGCCGAAGCTTGGCGTTTCCGGCGCGGCGCTGGCGACATTCATCTCCATTGTCGTCGGCAACGTCCTGATCATTTTTTACTTCGAGAAAAAATATCGTTATCTGCGGTTTCGCTTCTCGCTGTTTCGTCCGCAATTCAAGGTTTGGAGTTCGATGCTGAAGATCGGCGTCCCGGCCGGCGCGGAATTTATTCTGCTCTTCGTTTATATCATGGTGGTTTACGCGATCATCCGCGGCTTCGGTCCGGCCGCGCAGGCGGGGTTCGGCATCGGCGCGCGCGTGATGCAGGCGCTCTTTTTGCCGGTGGTGGCGCTCAGTTTCGCGGTCTCGCCGGTGGTTGGACAAAACTTTGGCGGCCGCCGCGCCGACCGTGTGCGGCAATCGGTTTACTCCGGCCTCGGCATTGCTGCGAGCATGATGCTGGTGCTGGCATTCATCACATGGGCGGCGCCGGACGCGATGATCCGGGTTTTCTCGAGGGACGCGCGGGTGATTGCGTTCGGCAGCGATTATCTGCGGATCGTCGCGTTCAATTTCATGGCGGCGGGAATTGTGTTTACGAGTTCAAGCATGTTCCAGGGTCTCGGCAACACCGTGCCGCCGTTGCTGAGCTCAGCAACGCGCTTGCTTCTCTTCGTCTTGCCGGCCGTGCTCGTCGCGCGCACACCGGGCTTCGATATTCGACACGTCTGGTATCTATCGGTCGGCTCGCAAGTTCTCCAGGCCTGCTTCAATCTCCTGCTGCTGCGGCGCGAACTGCACAAAAAACTGCGCTTCGCCGAAGGAGACGGTTTCATTCCCGCAAGCGCGACTGCATCGTAGAGATGGTGGATCGAGAATTGCGAAATGGAACGAAAACGAGCGCGTTTGATTGAAAGTCATCGCGCGACGGTTACGATGTCCGGGTGAAAGTACGATTCATTTGTTTTTGCACTGCGCTGGTTGTGGTCGGCGCCGGGATAGCGCTGGGCGCTGGTAATTACCAGCGCACAAAAGACGGCAAAGCCATCGTCTGGAACGGCGAGCCCAAACCCGGCGACGCCGCCAGCTGGTTTGGTGGACGGGACAAGGACGGCTACGCCAGCGGCATGGGCACACTGATCTGGTACCGCGCCAACGGTCAGCTCTACGCCCGCTATCACGGCGAGACGGTGCGGGGCAAAGTCGATGGGCCGATCGACGTCCAATCCCATGGAAAAATCGCTCACGCGCTTTTTGCGGATGGGAAACGAATGACTCGCTGGACGCCTGGCGCGGCGTCGTCCCGCTTGGCATCGGGCCAGCAAGCGGTTCAAGCAGCGGCAGCGGCATCTCCTCAGGATGGAGCTGCTCAACCG
>JBHEMD010000062.1:0-5478 GCA_046262735.1 Chthoniobacterales bacterium
GCGACATCAGGCGAGCGGTAGCGCGGATGCACGTGCGCGAAAAACGCCGGTAACGCGCCGTCGCGGCCGAAGGCGAAGATCATCCGCGGTGAGCTTAGAATATCGCTCGTGACGAAACCGAAAGCCGAGATCGTTGCGCCCGCCAGCAAAATGGTGCGGCCGATGTTGCCGAGAAATTTCGCCGCCGCTTCGGCCAGCGGCGCGTCACTATGGTTGGCGAGATCGCCCCCGAGGGTTCCCTGCGCCACGAGCTGTATGAGAATGTAAATAGTCGTGGTGATGACAAGCGCGAGATAAGCCGAGCGCGGAACGTTACGCGCCGGGTTTTTCACTTCACCGCTCGGGATCAATGCCACTTCGATCCCGACAAAGGCGAAGATGAGCAAAATAACCGCGTCCCCCAATGCTTTGCTGGTCGGCCAGGCTGACCACGTGATGTTCGGCGGGTGAATGAAAAAGACCCCGACCCCGATGAATAGCAACAGCGGGAGAAGTTTTGCGAACGTGATTACGGTCACCGCGCCCGCCCCTTCGCGTACGCCTCGGATGTTGATGAAGACGAGCCCGCCATAAACAATTATCATGACCACAATCCGCATGGCTGGACCACCGAGAAACGGCACCACTAGCGCAACCGAATTCGCGAGAACGTTCACGACCCCAGCGACTGCGCCGAGTGCGGTAAGAAAATAAAGGACGCCCGCGAGAAAACCGACGTAACGGCCGAACGCGACTTCGACGTAAGCATAAAGTCCGCCGGTCAACGAGACGCGACTGCCCGCGATCGCGAAACACGTGACGAACAACACCATGGCGATCGCGCACGCGACAAACGCGAGGGGCGCAGCCGGGCCAAGCCCGCGCGCGACCGCGGCCGGAATAACGAAAATGCCCGCGCCAATCGTGCAGCTGACAATGTTCGCCGTCAGCGCCGGAATTCCGATCCCGCGCACGAGCTTTTCATCCACCCGCTCTGCGCGCGCGAGCGCGATCGTCTCCTCCGCCATCGCGCGCATCGTGCGTCATCGCTGCGCCAAGCGCAAGCGCGCGCAGATCGAGCTTTATTGCGACCGGCCGCAGCAACAATGGCCGCGCACCCCCGACGGCAAGATCGACATGTCCACGCGCGCGCTCGACTTGGACGCGCTGCTCAACGCGCGATGACGATCAGCCGACTCCTTGCGGGACGACTTCGTCGACCGATTTTACGTTCTCCGGCGTCGGGTCGGTGTGCACCATCATTGGTGCGCCGTCGCCGAAAGCTTTTTTCGGCGCGAACGAGCGGCCGAACACGCCTTCCAGAATTTCTCTCACGCGGAAAGTCAGCCCGTCGGTTTTGGTGAAACTGGTGATCTTCGGTTCGCAATACCGAGCCCGCAGAATGGTGGCGAGCTGCCCGTAACCGTAAACGCCCTGGTCGTTCATTTCGACGGTGACGATGCGCTTGAACTTC
Organism: Chthoniobacterales bacterium; assembly: GCA_046262735.1. Lineage (GTDB taxonomy): Bacteria > Verrucomicrobiota > Verrucomicrobiia > Chthoniobacterales > UBA10450 > AV17. The sequence continues at coordinate 1,454 of JBHEMD010000062.1, forward strand.
GGCCAAATCTTCTCCAGCCCGTTTGGCAATGGATGAATGTGGCGCAAATGCAGCGCGCCGATTCTTTCGCCATGTTCCCGCGCCATTTTCACGGCGTCGTGGATTGGCCCGTAAGTTGAACCCCAGCCGACGAGGAGAGTATCACCTTCCTGGTCGCCGTAAACTTCGGGCACCGGCAATTCCTCAGCGAGCTTGCGCAATTTGTTGCGACGCTTGGCCGTCATCGCCATATGCAATTTGGGACTGCCGGTGGGATGTCCCATTTCGTCGTGCTCGAGTCCTGACATGAGCGGGTATTTGCCATCGAGAATCCGCGTTCCGGGTGGGACGTGATGAGTGATTTCATCAAGCGGATAAGGCTTGTGCGTTTGTCGCGGCGTGAGATCGGGCTTCGGGTCCTGCATTAAATTGGCAAGGTCGGGCTCGTCGAACGCTTCGATACGCGTGGCCAGCGAGGTGTCACTTAAAATGAAAACCGGCGTGCTGTATTTGCGGGCGATCCGGCCGGCATCGATCGCGATGTAAAAACAATCCTCGACCGTTTTTGGCGCAAGCACGACGCGCGGGCTGTCGCCATGACTGCCGAAAATTGCCTGATGCAAATCGCTTTGTTCGACATTCGTCGGCAAACCGGTGCTCGGTCCGCCGCGCTGAATGTTGCAAACAATCAGCGGCATCTCGGCCATCGACGCCCAACCGATCGCTTCGGTCTTCAATGAAATTCCCGGACCGGCGCTGCCGGTGACAGCGAGGTAACCGGCATACGAACAGCCGAGCGCGATCGAGACCGACGCGAGCTCGTCCTCAGCCTGGACAAAGATGCCGCCATATTTTGGCAGCTCGCGGCGCAACGCTTCCATCACGCTCGACCACGGTGTGATTGGGTAACCCGCGCCGTAGCGGACGCCGGCGGCGATCAGCCCGTAAGCGAGCGCCTGGTTCCCGTCCATCGTAATCTGGGCGCGGCCGCCAGGCTTCTGGACCTTCTCGAACTGATAATGATGGGTCAGGATCTTGCCGACCGGGTATGCATAGCCCGCTTGGAATGCCATCAACGCTGTGTTGACGACGCTCTCGTCTTTGCCGAAGAATTTTTCGGTGATCAGCTTTTTCAGTTTGTCGGCATCAAGACTGAAAATTTTCGAGATCAACCCGAGGACGAAAATGTTTTTGCCTTTGTCCTTGGCCGTGCCGCCGAGCGCTTCGACGGTTAGCCCGGTAATCGGCACGCCGACATAAACGAAACGTTTGTCGTCGAGGTTCGGCTCGACATTGTCGGAATCGTAAAGCAGCACGCCGCCGTCGCGCAGAAAGCCGATGTGGTCCTGATAACTGTGTTGGTAAAACGCGACCAGAAAATCGGCCTCGTCACCGGCAGAGAGCACTTCGCCCGAGCCGATCCGGACTTGAAAGATTGACGGCCCGCCCGAGATCGTCGCCGGGATCGTCATATAAGTCATCACGTCCTGCTCGCTTCGTCCGGCGAGGCGCGCGAGAAACGCACCCGCGGTTTGAATTCCATCCTGCGAATTGCCCGCCAGTCGAATGACTGCGTCCTGAATACTTTCGGGCCGCAAATCGGCGCGCTCGGCAACGGGAGTTGCTGGTGCTTCCGCTTTCTGAAACACCGTCACATCAGGATTCACAGGCTCGCCCATTGTTGCAATTTACGCAGTGTAGACAGTAACAAAACTGCGGCGCGAATCCAGTGGCCAAATGTCGGAGAGTTAGCCAGACGGGAACCAGGCGTGTTCCTGCCAGAAGCTTTGCAATTCCGCGTCGCCACCGCGGAAAATATTGCGCTCGGCTCGACGCAGATTCGCCACGCGGGTGGGGAACATTGCTCGAGGGCGCAGCGCACATTTACCATCACCGGTGTATTGCCACAGCTGCCACGTTCGCCACGGTGCGCTGTTGCGCGGTTCGAAGTGATAATTAGCGATCCAGAGCCAGCAATTTGTTAACGCTCGCCGCTGGGCCGAGCTCACGCCGGGCGCGTAAAGCATTTGGCGCAACCGATATTCGCTGCAGTAAAGGCCCGGATACTTTCCGGTGCGCTCATTGATGCGTTCAACGAAGGCAACGGCTTGTCCCACGCTCATGCTGCCACCGGGATAATGGCCGTTTTTTTCGAAATCGAGCACAAGTAACACTCCCGATCGCCGTCCCTCAGATTCCTTTGCCAAAACCGGCGGCATCGATGTTGCGACCACATTCAGGAAATGGTCGGCCTGCCGGATGGGATTGGTCGCGTCGCCGAAGTGATAAGCTCCCCACAACAGTCCCGCTTCGCGGGCGGCGCGTTGGCGTTGGTAATATTTTTCGTCGCGTTCGAAGCGCGGATAAGTCGCTTCGTGAATAACAGCCATCACTCCCTCACTTTTCATCCCGACAAAATCCGCGCGCACCCGATCGTAATGGGACATGTTCACCACGTTGTTGCTCGCGAGGACGCAGACAGGGAGGAGCTGAAGCGCGAAAACTGCGATCAAAGATTTCATGCGCGGGAAAAATAACGTGTCACTTGCGATGAGCAACGGAAGCTCCAGCACCAGAGGCGCGAACCGTCAGCGATCGGGCGGTTGCAATTCAGCAGGCTGCTTTGTGTCGTCCGCGCCCGGCGCTTTCTCGAGTCCGCGCCGTTTCAACAGCGGCTCGATGTAGGGATCGCGGCCGACAAAGTTTTTGAATAACCCGAGCGCGTCGGCCGATCCGCCGCGGGAGAGCAACATCTCGCGGAAGCGGTCGCCGTTCTCCCGTTTCAATCCGCCGTGCTCCTTGATCCACTCGACCGTGTCGGCGTCGAGCACTTCGCTCCAGAGATAGGAGTAATAACCGGCTGAATAGCCGCCCGCGAAAGCGTGCGAAAAATAAAAGCTGCGGTAACGCGGCGGCACCGGTGGAAAATCGACACCCGCTTTGTGCAGCGCTTCGGCTTCGAACGCGACCGCGTCCTTCGGGATGTCAGGCGGATTGAGCTGGTGCCACATTTGATCGAGCAGCGACGCGGAAAGGTACTCAGTTGTCTTGTACCCCTGATTGAATTTTTCCGCGGCGATGACCTTATCGAACAATGCCTGCGGGATCGGTTCGCCGGTCTTGTAATGTTTCGCGTAGTTTTTTAGGACCTCCGGCCATGTCGCCCACATCTCGTTCACCTGCGACGGGTACTCGACGAAATCGCGCGGCACGCTCGTCCCGCTGAACCGCGGGTATTTCACGTGCGAAAACATTCCGTGCAGCGCGTGGCCGAACTCGTGAAAGGCGGTGCGCACTTCGTCGTGCGTGAGCAGCGTCGGTTCGCCCGGCGGCGGTTTCGGGATGTTGAGATGATTCGCCACCACCGGCTTGGTCGCGAACAAATTGCTCTGCTGCACGTAAGCGTTCATCCATGCGCCGCCGCGTTTTGATGCCCGCGCATAATAATCGCCAAGAAACAAAGCGAGCGGTTTACCGTCGCGATCGTAAACCTCGAACACGCGAACCTCCGGCAGGTAAACCGGAATGTCGTGCCGCTCCTTGAAGGTGAGGCCGTAGAGTTTACCCGCGGCAAAGAACACACCGTCGATGATGACGTGATTCAGCTCATAATACGGGCGCAGCTCGGATTCATCGAATGCGTAACGGGCTTTGCGCACTTTCTCCGAATAAAGATCCCAGTCCCACGACGCGATTTGGAATTTTTCTCCCTTTTCCTGATCGACAATCTTCTGCATGTCGGCCGCTTCGCGCTTCGCGTTCGCGACCGCGGGCGGCGCGAGATCGGACAACAATTTGTTTACCGTCGGCACATCATGCGCAGTTTGGTCCTCGAGCTGGTACGCCGCCCAGTTCGCGTAGCCGAGCAACTTCGCTTTCTCCGCGCGCAACTCCGCCGTGCGCAGGACGACGTTGCGCGTATCGAACTCGCCGCCTTTGCTGTTTCGCGAAAGTGACGCTCGCATGATCCGCTCGCGCAGAGGCCGATTCTGCAACGAGCCGAGCAACGGCTGGCCGGTCGTGTTCTTCAGTCGAATGACGAACCT
>JBHEMD010000063.1:0-8258 GCA_046262735.1 Chthoniobacterales bacterium
AAGTGCAAAGAAACTTTGGGTTAGATCTTTCGCCTCCTCCGACCCGGCGCCCTGTCGTATAATGAAACTGTAAACGGGCCACCAGTAGATGCGACAAAGTATCTCGAGCGCTTTGTCCGCCTCGGGCGATTCACCCTGTGCCTCTAGTACGATGCTCCAGTGCGTCGTGGCAAAACTCGCGCCGCCTTTCTGGAGGGTGGGGGTTGTTTTCACGCAGCGAGGATAACAAACGATAGCTCCCAAGGGAAATGCTTTTGCCGCTTTTGTGCGCGGATGGTTGTAGGGGCAACTGCATCGGTTGCTGACAGGCGAAGTGCCTGCCCTACAAAAAATCATTGTTCTTTCACTGCGCGCATTCTTCGAAGGCAGCGGGGCGGCCTTCGAGATGGGCGAGGGCTTCGCCGGCGAAATGCAATGAGCCGGTGATCAAGATCGGTGCTTCGCGGGCGCGCGCTTTTTGCAGCGCTTCGCCGACGGTGCCGCCGATCTGGCATGGAACGCCGAGATTAAGAAAGATCTTGGCGAGCTCCTGCGGATTGGTAGCGCGTTCGCTGCGGATCCTCGGCAGAATTGCGTGCCCGCTGATCGGCGCGAGCGCTTCGCAGATGCCGCGCAAATCTTTGTCATCGAGAACGGCGAGCACGAGGGTCGTGCGCTGACCGCCGAAGGTTTCGCGCCAGGTATCGGCGAGCGCGCGCGCCGCCATCGGGTTGTGCGCGCCGTCGATGATCGTGCGATGGTCCCAGCGCTGAAAACGCGCCGGCCATTCCACCGATAAAAGGCCCCGAGTGATCGCCGATTCGTCGATGTCGATCCTGGCTGCGCGCAACGCGGCAACGGCAATGGCGGCGTTCTGCTTTTGATGCGCGCCATGCAACCCAACCGGCATCGGCCCGTATCGCTGGTAGATGAGCTGAAAGGGCGCTTTCGACTCGGTCGTGCGGGCTTCAATCACTCCTTCGGCCGGAAACGGCTGCGGCGCGGAGATAACCGGCGTGTTTGGTTTAATGATCCCGGCTTTTTCGCCGGCAATCTGCTCAATCGAATCGCCCAGCCACTTTTGGTGATCAAGATCGATCGCCGTGAGGACCGACACGCTTGACTGCACGGCGTTGGTGGCATCGAGCCGCCCGCCCAGTCCAGTCTCCAGAATAATGATGTCGAGGTTGTTGCCGGCAAAATGTTGCAGAGCGAGCGCGGTGACGACCTCGAAAAACGTAGGAGGCGGCGCCCAATTCGTGATCAGGGCGCGGATTTTTGTCAGGCCAAGTGCGACATCAGTATCCGAAATCATTTCGCCATTGATCCGGATGCGTTCGCGGAAGCTGATGAGGTGAGGGGAAGTGAAAAGACCGGTGCGATAACCTTTGACTCGCGCGATCGAATCGATCATAGCGCAGACCGAGCCTTTCCCGTTGGTCCCGGCAACATGGATGACGCGGGGGCCGGCAAGATCGATACCCAACTCGACGATCAGGCGCTGGATATTTTCCAAGCCCAGCTTGATCCCGAAGCGTTGCAGACCGTAGAGCCAGTCAAGCGCTTCTTTGTAGGAAAGCGAAGCTCGGGGTAGCCGTTCGGCGGGCTCAGGGCGGGTTTCAGGCCCTCCCACATTCACGGTGTGACAGAAAAGTAGCTGAGCAACCGGCTGATTTCGTCGCGCATATTCTTGCGGTGCACGATCATGTCGATCAAACCGTGATCCTGGAGAAATTCCGCCGTCTGAAATTCTTTCGGCAAATCCTGATGCGTGGTTTCCTTGATCACCCGCGGCCCGGCAAACCCGATCATGCTTTTGGGCTCGGCAATGATAACGTCACCGAGCGAAGCGAAGCTGGCCATCACTCCCGCGGTCGTGGGATTTGTGAGCACGGAAATGTAAGGCAGATGTTGCGCGGCATGACGCGCGAGCGCGCCACTTGTTTTGGCCATTTGCATCAAGCTCAACATTCCCTCGTACATCCGCGCGCCGCCTGAAGCCGAGATAATGACGACGGCCGCGCTCTCGTGTGTGCCGTACTCGATCGTGCGCGTGATGCGTTCGCCGACGACCGAACCCATGGTGGCGGCGAGAAAACCGAAGTCCATCACGGCGATCGCGACCTTGTAACCGTCGATCATCCCGTGGCCGCTGATGACGGCGTCGATCAGGCCGGTGCGCTGCTGGTAATTTTTCAGCCGATCTTTGTAACTGGCCATGCCTTGAAAGCGCAGTGTATCGATCGACTTCAGGTCGGCGTCCGTTTCGACGAAGGTTTCCTTGTCCATCAGGGCATCGAGTCGGTCCTTCGCCGACTGTGGGAAATGATGCTCACAATGCGGGCAAACACGCTGGTTCTGTGCCAGCTCGAGCTCGTAGATCACGTTCCCGCAACCGGGACACTTCTGGAAGAGGCCTTGCGGGATGTCGCGCTTTTTGCGGGGCCCAGTTTTGATCGCAGGTTTTTTGAAGATCGCCATGGGTTATGCGCGTGCGGCGGTGGCGGCGTGGACGGAGCGAGCGCCGGCTTTCTTCAGCACCCGCGCGCACTCGCTGAGAGTTGAGCCGGTGGTCAGGACGTCGTCGATCAAAAGCACGCGCAACTCTCGCACGTCGGCATTTTTTCGTAAACGAAATGCGCCATGCAAATTTTGCATCCGCTCGGCACGGTCGAACGCGGTCTGGGTGGTGGTGTAACGAAGGCGCTCGAGCACAGGCACCGCTTTGAGCGACATGTGCGCACTGAGCAACTCGGCGAGCAATGCGCTTTGATTGAAGCCGCGCGCGCGTTCGCGGGCGGGATGGAGCGGCACCGGAACAATGATGTCAAACGTGCGGTCGCGGAGCCGGTCGTCATCGAGCGCGGCAAACAGCCAGCGGGCGACAAGGTGGCGAAGGTGGATCTGCCGGTGATATTTAAATTCGAGCACAATGTGGCGGACAATGCCGCGGCTGCGATAGGCCGCGACCGCAGCATCGAAATCCAACCGGCGGTGGCCGCAGTTCGCGCAGGTGAACGTAGTCGAAATGGCGCCGCTGAATGGCTCCGAGCAGATCGCGCAGAATGGTGGGACGATCCGCATCAGTTTGCTTTCGCAGTCAGCGCAAAGGTAATCGCCGGCCTTCACATTGGCGGAGCAAGTCGCGCAGACCGGCGGATAAAGCAGCGACGCAACCGCGCCGACCAACTCAAGCTTTGGCCGTGTCCACATGTTTCAACCAGCCGCGCATCAGGCTCCAGGTCAAGCCCGCGAGGGCAAGCGGGACAATCCCGACGAGCAGATTTTTGCCCAGCCATGGCAGGATAAGAAGCTCGCGCCGCGCAATCAGCTGAAATCCGCCCTTCGCAAAAATCCAACCGCCGTGCAGACCGATCGCCAGCCAGAGCGAGCGCGTTCGCAAGCGCGCATCGGCCAGGACCAGACCGAGCAGAAGCAAAGTCGCGAAAGCGGCAGTTACGAGCGTCGGGTTGCTGAACTGTCGAAACGAATGTGCGATTGAATTGAAACCGGACAGCCAGGTCACGATCGGTGATGTTTGTTCCGGCGCCTTGAGAAAATGGACGACCGCGAATAACGCCGCACTGAGAAAGATCGACATGTGCTTTGAAAGCGATCGCAGCAAAATGCCAAGAACCAAGCCGCGGAAAAAAGTCTCTTCGATAATCGGAACCACCAGTGAACTGCCGGCGAGCTGGGCAAACCTGAGCCAGTTGATCGAAGAGCGAAGTGAAAAAAACCCGAGCGCAATCAAGGCCACGCCGCAAAGGAGCAGGGGAACAGCGGCGAGAAGAAAGCCGGCGAGAAGATCGCGCGGCCAGCGTTCGTTCGGCTCCAGAGAGAGGTCGCGCCAACTGCGAACCCGCATCGACCGCAACAACGGCCAGAGCAAAATCACCAGGGCGATCAGCAGCGCCCGGTGGAAGAATGTCTCGAAATCAAAACCGGCGAGGAAACGAAACGGACCAAGCGCGGCGAGTGCTTGCCCCGCCCAGAACAACGGCGGCGCCAGCAACGCAGCGAAGAGCACGCTGGCCGCGAGATAAATGAGTAGTCGGAGCGCGTCCTTCAAGTTTGCTATTGTAAGATTTCCCAGCGATGCCCAGTCAACACATATGGACCGAGAAAGATGACGAGGGGCGTAAGCGTGAGGTGCGGGCGACAAAATTCGGCGGCTACTGGCGTCTCCAATCGAAGGCTGCGGGCGAAGGAGGCTGGACGTATCACGACCGGCCGTTGCTGGCTGATTTGCTCAAGTTGAAGGAAATCATCACGCGCAAATACCGCCGCCGCCGCGCCTCGGCCGATGACGTCGCCTCGGTCGAAAAATTGATTAGTCAATGCAGCGCCAGCGAGTGAATCCTCTACGTTGTCATTCCGAGCGGAGTCGAGGAACCTCTTCCTTTTAACAATGAGAGATGTCTCGACTCCCCTCGACATGAAAGATACGGAATCTCTCGTAGCTGCGGACAAGAAATTCGTCTGGCACCCGTTCACGAACATGCGCGAATGGTGCGCCCCCCAGCACGAGCCGATCGTGCTTGTGGAAGGCCGCGGCGCGATCCTGCGCGACAGCCGCGGGCGTGAATACATCGATGGCAATTCCTCCATCTGGACCAATATCCACGGCCACAACCATCCGCATATCAATGCCGCGATCCGGGCGCAGCTCGAGCGCGTGGCGCACACGTCGTTTCTCGGTTTCACCAGCGCGCCTGCCATCGAGCTTGCCCGTGCGATTGTCGATCTTTTCCCGAAGGACACGCTCGCTCGCGTCTTTTATTCCGATGACGGCTCGACCGGCATCGAGGTCGCATTGCGCATCGCCGATCAATATTGGCGGCTGCGAGGATCGGATCGAAACCAATTCATCGCGTTCCAGAACGCCTACCACGGCGACACGGCCGGGGCGGCGGCGTTGGGCGCGGGCGCGATATTCCAGATCGGATTGAATCGCTGGAATTTCCCGGCGATCCAGATCCCGACTGTAGATGCACTCGAGCAAATTTCCGGTCCTGATGCGGCGGGTATCGCCGCCGTGGTGATCGAGCCGCTGATTCAAGGCGCGGGCGGGATGAAACTTTGGCCGCCAGGAACGCTGCGCGCGATTCGGCACTGGTGCGATCGCAACGGCGCATTGTTCATTGTCGATGAAGTGATGACGGGTTTCGGACGGACCGGAAAAATGTTTGCGAGCGAACATGAATCGATCCTTCCCGACATCATGGTGCTCGGGAAAGGATTGACCGGAGGATATCTGCCGCTCGCGCTGACGCTCGTGACTGAAGAAATCTTTTCGCACTTCGACGGCTCCGTCGCCGAAGGAAAAGCCCTGGCTTACGGCCACAGTTACACCGGGAACGCGCTCGGTTGCGCCGCGGCCAAAGCGAGTCTTGAGGTCTTCGAAGAGGAAAATGTGCTCGAGAAATTGCAGCCAAAGATCGAGCAAATGCGCGCCGAGCTCGACAAATTAAAGTCGTTGCCCGGCGTGGCGGATGTCCGCCAGTGTGGTTTCATCGCGGCGGTCGAACTGAAGGAGTCGCAGGCGGCGGGCGATGTCTGCTCGGCGGCGCGCACACGCGGTCTGCTTACCCGGCCGCTGCGCAACGTGATCGTGCTGATGCCGACGCTTTGCATCACTCCACCACAGCTTTCTGCAGCAATCGGGGCGATTGGAGAATCGATTGTCGATCTTGCAAACGCGGCGAGTAATAGATAGTGCAAGCGACACGCCAGAAAAAAACGCGGATCGATACTTTGCTCGTTGAGCGCGGGCTTTTCGATAGTCGCGAACGCGCGCAGCGCGCGATCATGGCCGGTGAAGTGAGGGTAGGGGATCGCGCCATCGCGAAAACATCCGAGATGGTCGAGATCGATGCGCCAATCTCACTCGCGTCTCAGGCACAGTATGTGGGCCGCGGCGCGCTGAAACTTGCCGGCGCCCTCGAGCATTTCGATGTTGATGTCCATGATCGGATTGCGCTCGACGTCGGAGCGTCCACTGGCGGGTTTACCGATTGCCTTCTCCAGCGCGGCACGAAGAAGGTCTATGCCGTTGATGTTGGCCAGGGACAGCTTGCCTGGAAAATCCGCAATGATTCCCGGGTGGTCGTTCTCGAGAAAATTAATGCGCGGTTTTTGTCACGCGACCATGTCCCGGAGCTTGTCGATCTTTGCGTGATCGACGTGTCGTTTATCTCGTTGACTTTGATCCTGCCGCGCGTTTTCGAGTTGGTGGTGCCAAATGGTATGGTGCTGGCGTTGATCAAGCCGCAGTTCGAATTGCAGCGCCGCGATGTTGGCCGCGGCGGGATTGTGCGCGACCCGGCCCTGCACGAAAAGGCGCAGGAGAAGATCGTGAGCTTCGCCAAAGACGCCAATTACTACGTCGTCGGTCTCGTTCCATCGACAATCACCGGCACCGATGGTAACCAGGAGTTTTTCATATGCCTCCGAAAACCATTGGCCTGATCGCGCACACCGGAAAAAGCGGCGTCGCCGAATTGGTCGGCGCCGTGGCCGATGAGTTCGCCCGCTTTTCCATCGCGGTGTTAATTGAAAAAGAGACGGCCGCGCTGGCTGGTCGCCGCTCCGACTTCAGCATCGCGCAACTTGGGGCGAAAGCTGATCTGCTCGTCATTCTGGGAGGCGATGGCACCATTTTGAACGTGACCGGTCAGCTTGGTGATGTGGTCAAACCGATTTTTGGGATCAATGTCGGTTCGCTCGGGTTTCTGACCTGCTCGAGCTCGCCGGGGTTTCGTGATGCCGTTGAATGCATCGCCGCGGGCAAAATCGCCTTCACCGAGCGAACATTGCTCGAAGTCACGCTGGCGCGGCGCCCGCCAATGATTGCTCTAAATGATGCGGTTTTCAGCCGCGGCGAATTGTCGCGCCTGATCCGGCTGCGCGCCCGGGTTGACGGCGAGCCGTTGACCGAGTTCAATGCCGATGGGCTGATTGTGGCAACGCCGACCGGTTCGACCGCTTACTCGCTCTCCGCCGGCGGTCCGATCATGTCGCCAGAGTCGGGCGTTTTGGTGATCACGCCGATCTGTCCGCACGTTTTAACCAATCGCTCCATTATTGTGAGCGACGATTCGGTTATCGAAGTCGAGGCGACCGAGTCGGATTATCCGGTTTATCTCACGGTCGATGGCCGCGACCCGTTACGCTTGGAAATGGGCGCGATCGTCAGGATCACAAAAGCCGCCAAGACTCTGCCGCTGGCGGTCATGCCGGACACCTCGTTTTTTAGCGTCGTCCGCCAGAAATTGAAGTGGAGCGGGAGCAACGTTTGAGATGACCGCGTCGCGCGGCCGGCGTCGTCGTGTGTGGTCATCGCGCACGCGTCTTGCTGCATTCGAGGAGCGATGTCTTTGCTCAATCCGCCAGAAGTCATTGCCCTCGAAGGCGAGATCGACCTGCATGTCTCACCGGAAGTAGCCGCATCGCTCGCCAAGGTCATCGATCAGCAACCATCCCGGTTGATTGTCAGTCTTCGTAAGGTCAACTACATCGACAGCTCCGGCCTGGCCGTCCTGATCGCAGCCGCGAATAACGTCGAGACATACGGCGGCCAGCTCATGCTCACCGGCGTGCAACAAGATGTGCGCACGATTCTGGAAAACGCGCACCTGATCGACTTTTTCTCGGTCTTTCCACATGTCGACGCCGCTCTGGCCGCGACCTAAAGTAGAGAGCTGAAAGGCTTCGGCTCTTCACAGAACAAGTAGATTTCGATCTAATTTCCCATACTCAATCGGAGGCAACACCAAGCTATTGGTGTTGGGGTCGGTTCCCTATGGGAATTACAAACGTGAGGCCATCGGCAATCGCCCTCTGAGCTTGTCAGGTGGCCCCCTCAATGGAGACTCCATTGCGGTGCATATTTACATCGATGAGAGCGGCATCTCGACCAAGGACAAAGTTCTAGTTTTCGCCGGAGTGGTAGTCGATCCGAAGCGGCAGTATTTGAAGATTGCGGGCGAAATTAATGATCTTATCGCCGAGTTCGTTCCCGCTGAGCACAGAGATAATTTTTCTTTTCACGCGACAGACCTTTTTCATGGAACCGGCAGAACGCCTTTCGACAGACGGACGTATCCGCAAGACCAGGCGCGGGAAGCTCTCAGACAACTGGCTACCATCCCCGCTAAGTTTTGCCTGCCGGTGGTGTTTGGGTTCGTCAACAAATCCCTGCCTGATCCACGGCGTGAGGAGTTGCTCGCTAAAATGAAACCTAGGCAACAAATATCGGTCGATGCTGGTACGGCATT
>JBHEMD010000064.1:0-8794 GCA_046262735.1 Chthoniobacterales bacterium
TGGCCTAATTCCGTCTTGCCCTAGGTTCCGCTCTTTTCCTCGAACCGCTCTTTCTGCCCGTCGAATTTGTGCAGTTGGGTTTCGAATTTCTCCCTCTGCGCGTCGAATTTTTGCTTCTCCGCCTCGATTTTTGCCCGCTGAGCTTCGAGTTTGTCCCTCGCTTCCTGCCTTTGCTGCTCGGTCATGTTGGCACCTTCGCTCAGGAACTTCGCTTTCTCGGCCTCCCAGCTGTCGCGCTGTGCGTCGAGACGCTGCTTGACGCCGTCGAGCCTTTGTTTCTCGTCCGCTTTGCCACTCACGTCGGCTAACAGGAGACTCGAGTCGAATTTCTTGGCGACTTCGCTCTTTTCGCTCCGAGCTTCGGACTTTTCGTGATCGCGCGTTTCGGCCTTTTTTTCGCGCGCTTCAACGACTCTTTCATCGCCGCGGCGACTAAAGAAACTGCCGCGCTCACCGCGATCCGACCCGTCCTGCCTGGAGCCTGCTCGATCGGATTGGCTATCCGTGCGATCGGTTGCTTCGTCATCTCGTGATCGATCCGCGCGATTATCCATGAAATCGCGATTGGCCGAGCGGTCATCGACCTGCTGGCGTGAACCAGCATCCCGCGATCGTCCTGCTGAGCCCCGCTGGCCTGCCATGGCATTTGTACTCAGTGCGACGCAGCCTGCCGCTACCGCCGCGATTATTTTTACCCAATCAGCTCGTGTGACCATGTTTTCCTCCCGTTGGTTTAGCGTCAGTTCTGATGCCAGAGACAGCGTCCCTGGTCAAGTGGAAAGTCCAGGCAAGCTTTTTCACCATGCCACCCGGGGGACGAGCGGCAATCGGACAACAGATAAGAATTGGCCGCGGCTCAACCAGGCGTCCCGGTTTTGGCCATCGAACGGGTTGGATCGTTCGATTCGTCTCTGACCCTGATCGGTTGCACGATGTCGAGCTTTAATCCCGAAGACACCTGGGTCTCGACAATGCCGCGTCGCTTGCGAAGCAGCTCCAGTTGCTGACTCGTTTTCGCTTTGTGAGTGCAATACAGCATCACGGTTTCGTCGCTGATCAGATCCGCCTCGCGCGCTTTCAACAGACATTGATCGAAACTTTGCCACCCGCGCGTCGAGCCAGCTTCGATGATCTCGTGGAATGTTTTTCCTTCCGATTCGCCGTAAACGATTGCCTCACGGGTCCGCAAATTATTGCCGAGTACTTCGGTGACGAGCAGTCGGCCGCCGCCGATCTTATCGACTAGCCGTTGTGTTACGATGAAGCGCACCGTCTGGGCGAGCCGTTGCCGGATTTGTTCCTCCTCGCTTCGGTCGAAGAACCCGAGCACGCGATTGATCGTCTGGCCCGCGTGCACCGTGTGCAGCGTGCTCAGGACAAGATGACCGGTTTCGGACGCTGTCATGGCGATCTCCATCGTCTCACGATCGCGGATTTCGCCGACCAGGATCACTTTGGGCGCCTGTCGCAATGCCACTCGTAAACCGTCGGCAAAGCTTGGAAAATCTGTGCCCAATTCGCGCTGACTGATCGCCGCCCGGCCGTGCGGATGCACAAACTCTATCGGGTCCTCCAAGGTCAGGATGTGAATGTCCCGGGTGCGGTTGATTTCATTGACGACCGCGGCCAGCGTCGTTGTTTTTCCCGTTCCTGCCGCGCCGGTAATGAGCACGATCCCGTTGTTTTCCGTTATGATCTCCCGGAAGACCGGCGGCAAGCCGAGTTCATCCAGCGTCGGAATTTTCGAGGGAAATTTGCGCATGACGATCGCGCGCCGGCCGTTCTGCTTGTAAATGTTTGCCCGAAACCGGGCCACGTTTTCAACCGTGTAACTGCAATCGCACGAGCCGCTCACCTGGAACATCGACATCAAGCGCGGGTTGCCGTTGATGATGTAGCTGCTCAGTTCTTCGATCAATTCCGGCGTGGTTGCCGATTGCGGACTACCGATGGGAAAGGGATGCAACCGCCCGTGGATATCGACCAGCGGCGGCTTGCCCTCCATGAAAAGGAGGTCCGAGACGTCCTCGCCTTGCTGGACCATCGCGGCAAGAAGGTCATCGGCAATTTTTCGGTCCATCGCGCGGCCATGACCAGCAGCTAGGATCGTGCCCGCAATACTCTGCGCTGGGTTCCCGCTAGAGCCGCGCCGCGCTCTGTTCGACGAGGGCTTTTTCTTCCGGCAAGAGGTTTGCCTGCTTTCCCTGTTCCAGGTACTCGCGCGCTTTCTCTTTATCGCCGCTGGCCGCGAGAAAAATTGCGTAGTAGGCGGCGAGGGCGGGATCGCGCAGTTGGTCGTCGCGCAGTTTGTTCATCGCCGCCAATGCGCCATTGACATCGCCCTTCTCGTAAAGCGCGAATGCGTAGGTGGACACGTAGGCCGCGTTGCGGGGGTCCTTGGTGTAGAGATCGGTCGCGCGTTTGATCGCCCGCTCAAGATCGACATGCAGGAGCAGGGAAATTTGGGCGAGATTGTTTTGCACTTTCAAATCGCCCGGATCGATCTCGTTCAGCCGCGACAGCACCCGATACAATCCCTGCGTATCGCGGGCGTTGGCGTATTGCAGGTAGAGCGTGTGCAAGGCTTCAAATTGCACCTCCGGATATTTCGCCAGTTGCCAGAGAAGATCGGTCCCCTCATTTTTCCAACCCCAGTCGCCGATCACCCGGGTGAGCACGAGCAGTGATTGCGATTGTGCCGCCGCGCTTTTTGTCGCCGCCGTCCACTCCCGTGTCGCTGCCACCACGTTGTTTTCGCCGCGAAACGCCCGAGTCAGATAAGCGTGGCGAAGATAATCGAAACGGCCCCACTTTGCGGTCGCGGCCAATTTCTCCAAACCTTGCCAGTCGCTCATTTTCGCGTGCGCTTCGGCCAGCGCCCACGGCACCGCCCACTGTTTCAATACGTCGGGAGAGACCGAGCGCGCGAAATCGATCACCACCAGGCTCATCTGGTTCGTGTTCATCCACGAGAAGAGCGCCGCCAGGTCAGGCGGTTTGGCCGCTGCATCTTTTTCGATCTGCGTGAGGTAAGCGATGTATTGCGAATCGCGTAATTGCCGCAGTAGATCGAGGTAGAGCAGGCGGTCCGTGAACGGCGCTTCCGGGTAACTCTGCAGTTCCCGCGCGAAGTCGCGCAACTCAATCGCATCGTGATGATGCGCCGCGCCATCGGCAAGAAGCGAGCGCGTGGCTGCGGCGCGTTGCGTTGGCGAGTGCCGGAGCTTCTCCAGGATGCGGAGTCCCTCATCGCGCTCGTCTTTGCCCGGCTGTTCCAGGCACGCCAACGCATACTCCATCTGATAGGACTCAACGTTCGGCGCCAGCCGCAGCGCTTCGCCGAACTTCGCTTTTGCTTCCGCCGGATTCTTTCGCGCCTTGGCCAGACGCGCGGCCGTCGCGTGAAACTCGGGCGTGCCCCTCGCGCGCTCCGCGATATTGAGCAGACTCGATTCAGCCGTCCGAACATCGCCAAATTGTAAGGCCGTATTCGCCAGGGCGATGGCATCCGCGGTCGAGCGCGGTTGCAGGTCCACGACTTTGCGGCGCCAATCCAGCGCGACGCGGTCGCGCGCCTTTTCCGCCAGTTCCGCCATGATCCGCATCCCGCCGGCACTATTGGGGTTGAGTTGCAAAGCGCGCCGGGCGCTCAACGCCGCCGAATTCAATTTGCCCGCGCTCAAAAAAGCATTCGCATGCCGTATCTGCTGGCCCTCCTCCCAGCTGCGATAGGCGCGGCAACCGCCCCAGCCAAAAAGGATCAGCAGGAAGATTCCGCAGAGAATTCCCAGTGAAAGTCTGATGAACGTTCGCTGCGTTCTTTCGATCGGCTCGTCCAAAGCTCCAACAGATAAAACGTGCTTGTCGAAAAAGCGAGTCGAGCCAACTCCGCGCCGACGGTTCGCAACCTGCTCGGATTCCGCTAGCCTATTGCGCGAGTGAAGATGACCGCCGCCGCCCAAGTCGACGTCGTAAGATCGACAACTGACCGCGCGACGTTATGGCTTCTCGCTCTCGCGGGACTCTTTTTCGTCACTCTGCTCGCCGAGCTTGTTGTTCAACTCGGCCCGGAATGGTCGTTCAATCCGCAATACAGCTATGCCTGGAGCGTACCGTTTCTCGCGCTCTATTTGCTTCGGCAACGCTGGACGCAACGGCCCGCTCCGGCGCCACCGCCGACGCGCTTTCTTCCCATCGCGCTCGTCATTTTTTGTGCCGCCCTCTTGCTGCCGATTCGCTTCGTCGCGCAAAGCAACGCCGACTGGCGCCTGCTCGATTGGGCGCTGGCCCTTTCAATCGTGCTCATCTCCCTGGGTGTTTGTTTCGTCACCGGCGGCCTGCCCTGGCTTCGTCACTTCGCATTTCCGATTTGTTTTTTGCTCGTGTCTGTCCCTTGGCCGGTCCGTTTCGAGCAAATCGTCATTCAGGATCTGATGCGCGCCGTCAGCGCGATCAATGTTTCGCTGCTCAACCTCGCCGGTGTTCCCGCGCTTCAGCATGGCAATGTGATCGAGATCGGCAACGGCTTCATCGGGATCGAGGAAGCCTGCAGCGGCGTGCGCTCATTTCAGGCCACTTTCATGATCTCGCTGTTCCTCGGTGAATTTTATTCTTTCACTGCCGCGCGCCGCGTTCTGCTCATTGCTGCAGGAGCGCTGCTCGCGTTCCTTTGCAATCTCGTGCGCACGGCCATTTTGGTGTGGGTCGGCGCGAAACGCGGCACGAGCGCGATTGCGGGATGGCACGATCCTGCCGGCATTACCATTCTCGTGATCTGTTTATTCGCATTGTGGTTTCTCAGTTTGCGCATGCAGCGCCAGTCGCAATCGTCGCGGAACTTGCCGCAAGATGGCCGCAAGGTTGGTGCCGGTCGCTTTTCTGCACCGTTGCTTCTCTTCGTTACCATTTGGGTCCTCCTGGCCGAGAGCGCGGTGCAGGTCTGGGCTCGGGTTCACCCGGCGCCGATCGCAAATTCGCGCTGGGACGTGCAATGGCCCACCGCTGAGAACACTTACAAGCCAATGACAATCCCGGTTGAAACACGCAATCTTCTCCGCTACCACCAGGGGGCTGCCGGCATGTGGCGAGGCGACGATGGTCATCCGTGGTTGATGTACTTCTTCCGCTGGTTACCGGGACGAACCGCCGGCCTTTCCGTCAAAATTCATCGCCCGGATATTTGTCTTCCGGCTACGGGAATGGTTTTGACGCGCGACAACGGCGCACGCCGTCTCAGCGTGAACGGCGTCGACCTGCACGTGCACGCTTATCGTTTCGAAGATCGCGGGGTTCCGCTACACGTGTTGTACTGCTACGGCGATGTGCGCTCCGACCGCGAAAATCTTTCCAGCGCCGAACAGGAAGACTGGACCGCGCGCGGTCGATTGCGCGCCGCGCTGAAGGGCCGCCCCGAAATCGGCGCCGTGCTCGAGCTCGTCGTGTGGGGCTATCATGACGACGCCGAGGCCGACGCGGCATTGGAGCGCCAGTTGCAACGGCTCGTCCGCGGCGGCTGAGAGCTAACAAAATCGCAGCAAGAACCGGGTGGGAGCCGCGCGAACGTGATAGAATGTTGCGGGCATGAACGATTATGAACGCGTCGCCAGCGTTATCCGCTATTTAGATCGACATCATACAGATCAGCCCGACTTAAACGCCCTCGCCCAAAGTGTTGACTTGAGCCCGTTTCATTTTCATCGGCTCTTTTCGAGCTGGGCGGGTGTGACGCCGAAAGATTTTTTGCAATGTTTAACTCTCGAATACGCAAAGACGCTATTGCGTGACGACGACTCGGTGCTCGATACCGCGCTGAACGCCGGACTCTCCGGGCCGGGCCGGCTGCATGATCTGTGCGTCACGCTCGAAGCCGCGTCGCCCGGAGAGATGAAAAGCGGTGGCGCCGGCCTGGACGTCGATTACGGCTTCGCGCCAACGCCGTTCGGTCAAGCGCTCATTGCCGAGACGATGCGCGGCCTTTGCCATCTTTCCTTCGTTAATGGAGAAGGTCGTGACGGCGCGCGCGATTTGCTCGAGTCCCAATGGCCGAACGCGAAGATGCATCGGGCCGATCACCGCGCGGGCGAACTGGCAGAAAGAATTTTCGCGCGTCCGTCTGAAAACGAATCGTCTCCGCGGTTGCGCGCCTTTGTGCGCGGGACGGCCTTTCAATTGCGCGTCTGGCGCGCGCTGCTCCGTGTTCCGACCGGCGCGATCATCACCTACGGCCGGCTGGCCGCGATACTTAACCAGCCAACTGCCGCACGCGCGGTTGGGAGTGCGGTGGGCGCAAATCCAATCGCGTTCATCATTCCGTGTCACCGCGTGATTCGCGAGACCGGCGTGCTTGGAAACTATCGTTGGGACCCAATTCGCAAGCGCGTCATTCTCGGCTGGGAACTAACAGCGCGCTCCTCGGTCCACGAGATTGCCGCGGCTTAACTTCTGTAGCGGCGGTGTATGATCGTCGCTCGAATCGACAATCTCCGGCGCGCGCATATCGTGCGACCATGTCGGAAACTCCGCGCGATCCGATCGCTACGCGCTACGAGCACCCGGCAATGGAGCTGCGCCGGCGCGACCTCGATCCGGACCCGGTCAAGCAATTCGCCAACTGGTTTACCTCTGCGATCGAGGCCGGCATTCGCGATGTCAACGCGATGTCTCTCGCCACCTCCGGACGCGACGGCAAACCGTCCGTGCGGATCGTTTTGCTCAAGGGATTCGATCATGAGGGCTTTGTTTTCTTCACCAATTACCAGAGCGAAAAAGGCCGGCAGCTTGAGGAGAATCCTTACGCGGCCTGTGTCTTTTACTGGATCGAGCTCGACCGCCAAATCCGAGTAAAGGGCCGCGCCGAGAAGACGTCGCGCGAAGAATCGGAGCGCTATTTTCATTCCCGCCCGCGCGGCAGCCAGCTCGGCGCGTGGACCTCGCGTCAAAGCGAAGTGCTCGATGCCCGCCGTGTCCTCGACGCGCGGATGGCCGAGATGACCGAGCGTTATGGCGACGGGCCCATTCCGTTGCCGCCGCACTGGGGCGGCTATGTGATAAAGCCGGACGTCTTCGAGTTTTGGCAGGGCCGCTCGAACCGCTTGCACGATCGGTTTCGTTACACGCTTCAGCCCGATGGCTCCTGGCAAATCGATCGCCTCGCGCCCTGAACGTGAACAACCCATCCGGTAAGATCGACATCCTCCGCGGCGACACCACCAAATTAGATGTAGACGCAATCGTCAACGCGGCGAACACGACCCTGATCGGCGGGGGTGGAGCCCCGAAAGCTTTCGGGGTCCATCGCGCCGCCGGGCCGCAGTTGCGCGAAGAATGTCGCCCCCTGGGCGATTGCGCGCCGGGCGAAGCGAAGATCACGCGCGGCTACAACCTGCCCGCGCGTTTCGTCATTCACACCGTCGGCCCGGTGTGGAACGGCGGGAACCGCGGCGAGCCCGAGATCCTGGCCAATTGCTACAACAATTCGCTGCTCCGGGGTTGTCGAAAGCGGAATAAAGTCAATCGCTTTTCCGGCGAGCAGCTGCGGGGCCTATCGCTACCCAATTCCTCAAGCTGCCAGCATCGCTGTCGAAACCA
Source organism: Chthoniobacterales bacterium (assembly GCA_046262735.1). Lineage (GTDB taxonomy): Bacteria > Verrucomicrobiota > Verrucomicrobiia > Chthoniobacterales > UBA10450 > AV17. The sequence continues at coordinate 7,588 of JBHEMD010000064.1, forward strand.
CGCGCAACTTCCTGAAAACGGAGGACAACATCGACAAGGTAATTTTCGTCGTCTCGAGCGAGCAAATCTTCGACGCGTATCAGTAGATTCTGGAGGGACACGCGCCGTCGTGTCCCTAATTTTGGGCGCCGACAGCGCGGACGTCCTCCCGTAATCGCACGCCGCTGCAAGAGCCGGCAAACGCAACTCCGGCCCGAGTTGCGAATTAAATTTGTATGATCAATCCAGATGACGATTTTCCAGACGACAACGAACCCCTCAACGCGCCTTCGGCAGAAAATCAGGAGCAAGGCGAAACAGCAGCAACACGCCGCGCTCCGCGCCGGACCGCGCAGAAAATTTCGACCGCGGCCGGCGAGAGCTGGGCGCAGACGAAACAGCGCGCCGGCAACGCGCGCGAGCGCGCGGAGTTATTTCTGCGCGAAAATCCCGTGCCCACGATCCTCGGTGCGCTCGTCGTTGGTCTGGGAATCGGGCTCGCGATCCGTTATGCCTCTACTCACGAGGACGAAAAGGAAGTCAAAGTGAAAACGCCACTGGGAGATTTCTCGTGGGGTTTTCTCTCCCTGCCGTTCCTGTGGCCTTTCTTTAAATCGGTGAAGGAAAAATACGTGGACTCAGCCGACGCGGTAAAGGAAGGCGTCGGTCGGGTCCGCAACATCGACGTTCACCGCTATACCAAACCGATCCGGAAACGCTGGAAAAACTGGACCCGCTGAGCCTGTAGCGGCCGCCGTGTCGGCGGCTTCGGTTGTTGTTAGATAGAAAAATGGCGGAGGTGAACGAACTGACCCTCACCGGCGCTGTCGCGCTTGCCGAGCCGTACCCATAGCGAAGGCTGGTTCGCCTCTCCCTCAGGGACAGGATTGAGGTGAGAGCGGTGACGTTTCTGTTCGCTCCAGTCGATCCTTGAAGGCGGTATCCTCCTCGCGGAAGATTCGGTCTTTCAATGACGCGATCGAATTCTTCCGACCAACCACACTGGCAACGCAACGGAGTCTTCGAATTCTTCGCCTCGCTAAAGCTCGCGGTCGTTTTGCTCTCCGTCCTGATCGTCGCAGCGATCGCCGGCACGATTTGGGAGTCGAGCTTCGATGCGAAAGTCGCGCGCGCCTACGTTTACGGCGCACCGTGGTTCAACGCCTGGCTGGTGTTGCTCGCCGCCAATCTGACGGCGTCGGCGCTCTCACGCTGGCCTTGGAAAAAA
>JBHEMD010000065.1:0-11649 GCA_046262735.1 Chthoniobacterales bacterium
GTCGAGGTCGGGCAGGGCGAGCAGGTCGGCCCAGTTGCGCATCGGCGTGGCCTCCGGGCAATTTTCGGCGCAAAATTTCTCGCCGCTCTCGTAACTCGAATTCGAAACCGCGACGATCTCGACATCCGGGTTGCGCTTGAGAGCGGGTAAGTGGCGCGCGCGCACGATATTGCCGGCGCCGACGATCCCGATCCGCAGCTTGTGATTATTTTTTTGCATCACCTGATCGATTCAACCACGAATGGACACGAATGCACACGAATAAGAATAGGTTTTGACCATCATTGCCTCGGGCCGTTCAAGCGAACCACGAATGAACACGAACAAAGAAGCAATTGTGCTGCCCCGCTCCGATCTTTTCCTGTCGTTCGTATTCGTGTTCATTCGTGGTTAGTCCTGAGGAATCGCTTGACCAACACGCGCATGGGCCGCACATTGCGCGGCTTTTTCAAAAACATGTCCAAGGTTTGCAGCATTACTGGTTCCAGAGCGGTGCGTGGCAGCGTGATTCACCGGCGCGGTATGGCCAAAAAGAAGGGCGGCGTCGGCCGGCACGTGACCAAGAATGTGCCGCGCGTTTTCGCGCCCAACCTGCACCAGCACCGCATTTGGGTGCCGGAACTGAAACGGTTCGTCCGGGTGCGCGTTACCGCGCGCGGTCTGAAAACAATCAATAAAAACGGCGCTTATCGCGCGCTGAAAAAAGCCGGCGCGATTTAGGCGCCACCGATTTCGAGTTCTTCGGTTGTAGAGGCGCTTGTGCCAAGCGCCTGTTTTTGTGGTTCGGCGGTTGACACAACCGCCGCTACAACTTCATCCACGCCGGTTGTGACCGATCCGTCCGGCGCTGAAACAGCCGCCTCTACAGTTGCTTTCGTTTTCACCCGCGGGAGATCGAGCGAGCTGTCGTTGAACTCGATCACGTAACCTTCGCCGATCAACCACCGCAGATCGGAGGCGAGCGCGAGTTTGCGCGATTCCATTTCCTCCGGCGCAACATCGACAATCAATTTGTCGGCCAAATCCTTGCGATTGATCTGCGGATTCGTGGCGATCGCCTCGAGGATCGCTTTGACATGCGCTGAGACGCTGGTTCCCTCATGCGCGAAGCCGTGCGGGCGCACGGGCGAAACGAACAACATCCCGCGTCGGTGACGAAAAACATGCAAACCCGCTTCGCGAAATCGGCTCGCCAGTTCCTGCATCGTCTTCGACGGTGAACGCGTCTCGGTCGACCAATCATCTTCGATCCGGCGGCGCAACACTCGATCAGCCAGAGTCCTGCTCGTGTTGCCATCGAGCGATACTTCCCCGGCCGGCCGAATCACTTCAGACAGATATTTTTGGCGAAAATGTTTTTCTGCCTCGGCCGCGCTATTAAAAGTGACTGGCGGTTCCTCGCCCAGGGTCGTGAATGTCGTCACGGTGCGCGTTTCTTCCTTCCACTTTTCGACCAGCGCCGGGTCGGTCACGATCTCAATCTGCCGTTGATAATCAGCGAAGCTCATCCGGCGGCTGAAGCGCTGTTCGTAAAGCGTGCGCAGACGCGGCTGATAGGTGTGGTAATTCGGCGGACCGAGCAAGGTCCGGCTCAGCGGATCGCGCGCCACACTCGTGAAATTGCCCTTGATTGGGTCCGACTGCGTGATGTCGATCTTATAAAACTTCTTCTGCGCAAAGCGAAAGGCGTTGTCCTCAAGAAATGGGCGGTCCGCCGAAAGAGCGCCGTTTTCTCCGAGTTGGTAGAGTGGCGATTCCGGTTTGGCACTGAGCCGCACGTCATAGCGCTCCGGCTTTTGCAAAAACATGCGGGCAAGCGAAAACAACGAATAGGCCAGCGCCTCGGATTTGATTTGCGCGGCGACCGCGTCGAAGACGCGTGGCTGCGGGAGAAACCGAACTCCCACTTCGAGTGGAGGTGGCGGAGCGGTGGTGTGCTCCGGCCGCTTCTGCGCGGGCGGCAGCTGATTTTTCCCTGGTCGATGGCGCGGCGGACGACCTTTTTCGCGACGCTCGGCGCGCTCGCGACGCGGCGCGCGCTCGCGGTGCACTGGACGCTCGTGACGCCGATTCCGCGGGCGTTCCTCCGCCTCCGGTTCGTATTCGCGGAACGCTTCGGGCCGGGGTTCTTTCACCCACGCCGGCAGCAGTTTGAGATCGGCTAGATCGACCAGCTCAGTGCTCTCGGCGGGCATGCCTGTGTTGTACCGCGAAGCGCGCCCGAAGTAAACCGCGCTGAGCTGATTCAGGGCACACAAAATGGCCGCGCGGCTGCCCGATTTGTTAACAATTCTTTTACTTGCGGTGCGCTGACGGGTGGGGTAAGCCTTGCCCTCAACCCAAGCAATTTTTATGGCCGACAAATCAATCGAAGAGAAGGTCAAGGACATCATCGTCGAGCAACTCGGAGTGAATCCCGAACAGGTCACGGCGGAGGCGTCCTTTATTGAAGATTTGGGCGCGGATTCACTCGACATCGTCGAGCTCGTCATGGCATTCGAGGAAGAATTCGGAGTCGAGCTGCCCGACGAAGACGCTGAGAAATTGCAGACTGGGGGCGACGTCATCCGCTACATCGAAGAGCGCGCCAAGCAACAAAGTGGCGGTGGTGGCGGCGCTGAAAGTGGCGATGGCGGCGGTGCGGGCGGGTCCTAGATGTTATTTCCGCGCTAACTTTTACGCGCCGCCGAAAGCATTAAATCCCCAGCCCCAAGAAGCTCCAATATTCAAATCCGCGTGTGCTACGCCGTTGGAGCTGGGTGATTGGAGTTTCCCTGGGGTTTGGAGATTTGGGTTTGGTGCTTTTCTGCCCAACGCTTCGCGGTTGCCAAGCTCACCGAGGCGTCCACACTAGTTAGGTGAATTTAACGCTGCTGGAGCAACCGCTCTTTTACGTCGGCGGCCATTACGTTTCTTTTCTCGGTCTGATCGCGTTTGCGATCATTTTCACCCTCGGGCTGTGCATCACCCGGGTGCTCCAAAGCAAGGCGGTGCGGCGTTTTCTCGCCCGGTTCAAGGTCGACACCAACATCATCAACGTTGCCACGACCATTCTCAGCCTGGCCGCGCTCGTCTTTTTCACGGTCAGCGCGATCAACTGGGCCGGGATCCCGTTGGCCTGGAACGCGCCGTTACCCGCGATTCACCTCAGCCTCGTTCAGCTCTTCCTGCTTATTGGGCTGTTGATGGTCGTGTTTTGGTTTTCTTCGCGCACGAAACGGTTCCTCTTCAATCGCTTCCTCGCCGACAGCGGCCTCGATCGCTCGCTCCAATACGCCATCTCCCAGATCGTCGCCAACGTTGTCCTGATCGTCGGCATTTTCATCGTGCTCGACAACGCCGGGATCCATCTCGGCGCGCTCACCGTCTTCGCCGGCGCGGTCGGCGTCGGTGTCGGGTTCGGGCTGCAAAACATCGCGAGCAATTTCATCAGCGGCCTTGTCATTCTGGCCGAGCGCCCGATCACAATCGGCGACCGGGTCGAGGTCGCAGGCATCGCCGGTCAGGTCCAGCAAATCCGCGCCCGCAGCACCGTCATCATGACCAACGACAACATCGCCATGATCGTGCCGAACACGAAATTCATCGATTCACCCGTCACCAATTGGACCTATGGCGATCCGCGTGTCCGTTTTCGCGTTCCAGTCGGCGTCGCCTATGGCAGCGACGTGAGCAAAGTCCGCGAAGCCTTGATCGCCGCCGGGGCGGAACATCCCGCCGCGCTGAAGGACCCGCCGCCAAATGCTTTCCTCGAAAAATTCGGCGGCAGTTCAATCGATTTCGAGCTCGTCGTCTGGAGCAAAGAAATGAGCTATCGCCCCCGCCGGTTCAAAAGCGATTTAAACTACCTGATCGAAAAACATCTCCGCGCCGCCCGCATCGAAATCCCCAATCCCCAGCGCGACCTCCACATCCGCAGCGACATCCTCCAAGTGCAAAACGTCGACGGCCAAGATCAATCGACAGAACCGCGCATTGGCCGCGACGAACATGCTCGATGACACCGCTGTTTCCTTTGCCGAAGGCACGGCGAAAATCCTAAGACTCGCGGACCTGCAAAGCTCCGAGTGCTGGAAACGGGCATTTGCCGGACGATGTAAAGATAATCGGTACTACGAGATCGTTGAGCGGACGCTGGCGAATGAGTTCGAGTACCGGTATCTGCTGCTGGAAGATTGCAGCGGGAAGGCACGAGCGGTTCAGCCCGTGTTTTTTGTGCGGCAGGATTTGCTCGAAGGCGTACCGAAGTTCCGCAGGATTGTCGATCTTGTCCGCAAAATGTTCCCGCGGTTTTTGACCATGCGGATCTTGATGGTCGGATGCGCGGCGGGCGCGGCGGAGCTGGGCGCGTGCGAAGCGGAAGACGAGGTGTGGGTCGCGCGAGCGCTGCGCGATGTTTTGCCGAGTCACGCGCGGCAAAACAAAGCGTCGCTGATCGTGTTCAAGGATTTCCCGGCCAAATATCGACCGACGCTCTCGATTCTTGCCGACGCCGGATTCACGCGCGTGCCGAGTATGCCGATGACACGGTTGTCGCTCGAGCACGGGAACTTTGATGCCTATTTGCAAACAATCGGGTACATCACCCGGAAAAGTTTACGCCGAAAATTCCGGAAGACGGAGCACGTCGCGAAGATCGACATGGGGGTGATCACCGACATCTCGCCGCACGTCGATGAAGCCTATCCGCTTTATCTCGCGGTACATGAACGGTCGCCAATGCAGTTCGAGCATCTGACGAAGGAATTCTTTTGCGCCGTCGGGCGCGAGATGCCGGACAAAGCGCGGTTTTTTGTGTGGCGGCAATCGGGGCGCATTATCGCGTTCAGCCTTTGCCTCGTGTGCGGCGACACGATTTACGATGAGTACCTCGGGCTCGATTACGGCGTCGCGCTCGATCTGCACCTTTATTTCTACACGATGCGCGACGTGCTCATTTGGGCGATAGGACAAAGGCTCCGCTGGTATTACAGCGGCCCGCTTAATTACGACCCGAAACTCCATCTGCGGCACGAGCTCGCGCCGCTCGATCTTTACGTCCGGCACACGCGCGCCTGGTTAAACCCGCTGTTTCGGTTCGCACTCAAATTTCTTGAGCCGACCCGGCATGATCCGGTTTTGCGACAGTTTCCTAACGCTGATCAGCTGTGATCTATTTTTAGATTGGCAAGCGGAGCGCTTGCCCTACAACAACGTGGCGAGCGCTCATGACTGAAAAGTATCCTCGCGGATTTTTTAATCCCTGGTTTCAGCTTGTCCTTAATGTGCTCGGCGTCGTCGCGTATGAATTGCTGCTGAAGGCGGGCGCGAACGCGACCACGGGTCTGTCGCACGCCTGGTCGTGGATTGGCATCACCGGACTGGCTTCACCGTTCACATGGATGGCGATCGCGTTGATCATGATCGATTTGGTGATCTGGCTCTACATCCTGAAATACATTTCGCTCTCGATCGCGTTTCCGTTGTCGCGTCTCGTCGACATTCTGGTGCCGATCAGTTGTTGGGTCATCCTGAAGGAAGGAATTTCGCCCCTGCGTTGGTGCGGCATCGCGCTGGTGATCATGGGGTTGGCGATTGTCGCCAAACCAGCCGCTCGATTAGGCGAGCGCTTATGACCTGGCCGTCGCTCGTTCTCATTTTCATTTGGCTGGTCACGTTCGTGGCCGGTCAGCTCTTCTTTAAACGCGCGATGGAATTGCTCACCGCGACGGGATTTCGCAACCGCAAAACGATTTCAATTCTCGGCGCGGGAATCTTCTCGATGACGATTTCATTCTTTCTCAATCTCGGTTTGCTGCAGCACTTTGATCTGAGCTACCTCTATCCGTTCCAAGGCCTGAGTGTGATCATCATCACGCTCGCCGCCGCGGTCGTGTTGCACGAAAAGCTGACACTGCGTGTCACGATCGGGGCGATCCTGATCACGATAGGCGTTGCGCTCGTCTCATCGACGTAACAGAAATTGTAGGGCAATCGCACCGGTTGCCGCGCAAAACTTGGCAAGCGGAACGCTTGCGCTACAACGGCAGAATCGACCGCAGGGGAAGCAGTTTGCTCCCGATCTCGGTTCTGTAGCGACGCTCTATGAGCGTCGTACGAATTGATGCGACGGTCACAGACCGCCGCTACAGGTGCTCTGGTCGATCAACACCGGCCAGAGTTGTTCTAACGCGGAGAAGTTAATTCTTCGAATCTCACCCGGGCTGGGCAGGTTGAGCTTCGGGTGGTCCCATTCCGAGGCGAAACGCTGGGTCCAGCGCGCATACGCAGGAGGCGAATACGCGCCGCAGATGTCGCCAGCAACAATCCGCGCGCTTTCCCGCAACCGCCCGAGCGCCCAGGTAAGATCGACAATCGTAAAGCGGCCGTTCTCCCAATTTGTGACTGCCTCCTCGGCGCGCAGACAATCGAGATCGATTGTGACGTAAATATTCCGTCCGCGCAGATCGCGCGCGAAATTCTCGAAAAGCTCACGCCAATTGTTGCGCAAGATCGCGCCGCGCCGTTGTCGATCTTGCATCGGCCGATCGTCGGCCCAGGGATGCACTTCGAGTTTGCCGGAACGCTCGGCCCGCCGGTTCCCGAAGATATTGTGCGGCCACCAGCATTCGAAATTCCCGCAGCCCCATACACTCACGCGCTCGACCTGCGGAAGCTCGAGCGCGCGGTTGACCCAGCCGCCGCACGCCCACTTTGGCGGGCGAATGTCCCAATCTGGATGATTATCGAACGAAACAACGGTCAGCGGGTCGCCTACACGCCGCAGCCAGAGCGCAGTGAGGTAATGGAGGTCGCCTGAACCGTAGAGAACAAACGACGCGAGCTGCGTCTCGTGTTCCTGGAAAAATTCTTCAACCACGCGCGGCGGCGCGGAGAACCGCAACGGGCGCCCCCACTCCAGTGCATCCAGCCGCGGCAGGCCCAGCGGTTCCTCGAGCCAGGCGTCGTCCAGATTGAGATGAACAGCGGGGCCGGCCACAGCGGGGCCGGCCAAAGCCAACTCACTTGGCAAGAATCTTCTCCTGATTCGCCAGCATTTGCTTCTGGTTGGCCAGAATCTGGTCGAGCTTGCTTTGGTTCGATCTGATCTCGGCCTGATTCGCCGTGATCATTCTCTGGTTATCCAGAATCGTCGTCTGGTTCTCCAGGATCATTTTCTGGTTCGCGAGCACTTCTTCGTCGGTCATGGGGTTCCACCTCCTTCCCGCTGCTTGCTGAGGCTGGAGTCTGAATGGAAGCAGCGGAAGAAGCAATCTTGCGGTTGAGGTTCGGTGCAGCGGCGATTGTCGATCTTATGCACGCGGCCTCCAAATCGGGTGCGAAGTTAAAGTGACATGGCGCAGCAAACCCAGAGGGAAAAGCTAAAAGAGCAGGAAAAAAAACGCGATGTTTTTTGTGTCGTAAGCGATGCTTTTCGCATTTTTGCGCGGCGCTCTTCCAGGATGCTCGGAAGCGCCTGGGCGTTTGCCGGCGCTTTGCTGGTTATTCTTGTCTGGCTCATCACAGGCCCCACCTTTCATTTTTCGGATACCTGGCAGCTCATCATAAATACCGGGACCACGATCATCACTTTTCTGATGGTGTTCCTCATCCAAAACACGCAAAACCGCGACGCCAAGGCGGTCCATTTGAAACTGGATGAAATCATTCGAGCGCTCAAAGGCGCCCGCAACGAACTTGTCGATCTGGAAGAGCTTTCTGACGAAGACCTCGCGAAATTGGAGGGCCAATTCAGGCGGCTTCGCAAACGGGCCGAGCAGGACAGAACTCAGCCGTCGCGCCACGTCGAGCCGACCGAAGTTCGCTGAGGACGCGCCTTAAGCGTCGCGCTTTCGCATAACGCCCCTGCGGAGGAATTACTTGCCGCTCGGACAAAGCCGAAAAATCTTTCAGTTTGCGACGCGACGAAAATAGCCCAGCGCTTTAGCGCTGGGTCAGAAATTCGGCGGAAGGAAGAGTCCGGCAGGACGGAAGAAGCATTCTTTCGTCCCTGGCGGGACTCGCACAAAACGACGAACACGAAGTTCCCAGCACTCAAGCGCTGGGCTATTTTCACTCGCAACATCGACAATTACACGGCGTAAAGCGAAGGACCGATCGCATCAAACAGCTCACGCGGGGTCCTCCGGCTTTCGCGCCACGCCCGTGCGCAGAAAAACTTTGCCGCTCGGACAAAGCCGAAAAATCTCGCAGTTCGCGCAATCGGGTTTGCGCGCGTAACAGCGGCGGCGGCCGTGCCAGATGAGCCAGTGGCTCCAGTTCGTCCAGTGTTTGCGCGGTACCAGCTTCATTAAATCCGTCTCGATCTTTTCCGGACTTGTGTGTTTCGTCAGTCCGAGCCGCTGCGACAGCCGAATGACATGCGTATCGACGACGATTCCCTCGTTTTTCCCAAAGGCATTGCCGAGGACGACGTTCGCCGTTTTGCGGCCGACACCCGGCAACTCGCGCAGTTCCTCCATCGAATCGGGAACTTTGCCGCCGAATTTTTGCGCGATTGTGGAAGTTGCCGCGCGAATGCTCTTTGTCTTGTTGCGATAAAAGCCAGTCGACTTGATCGCGTTCTCCAGCTCGGTCGGCGGCGTCTTCGCATAGTCTTTGGCCGTCCGATATTTTTTGAACAAGGCCGGCGTGACCATGTTGACGCGCTTGTCCGTGCATTGCGCCGAGAGGATCGTGGCGATTAATAACTCGAGCGGATTGCGGAAGGTCAGCTCGCAATGCGCGCCGGGATAAACCCGCGGGAACGCTTCGATCAACTGGTGGACGCGGTCACAGATTGTCATTTCGCCGGGTGACCCATGACCGCGCGCTTCGCGCGTTTTACAAAAATTCGGCCACGCTTCATCGCGCGTCGCGCCCAAATAAATTCCGTCGCCAAAATGCCGAGCCCAATCGGAATGACGATAATGGCCGGGCCGGGTAAAACGATGAGCGCGATCCCGATCAGCAGCACAGTCGTGCCGATGACGGCGACGACCGTTTTGCGAATTACCGCCCGTGCGTGTTCGACCCGCAGCCACGCGAAGAGCTCTCGCAGCCGCTGTCGGACGCGATTCCCACGGGCTTTCATTCCGGTTACTATTCCTGTACGAGCTAGCGTTGCAATGGAGAGCGATGCGCAGAGTCACCGGGATCGCCGACCGATCGCGACACGCAAACGCAAGTGGGCGCAGACCAGCGCGCAATGGCTGGCGGATCACAACGTCTCGCCCAACGCCATTTCCATCGCCGGGATGTTTGCCTGCATCGGGGCGGGAATCTCGCTCGCATTGACTTCCATCGTTTATTGCCCGCTCGAATGGCTGGCCGCGGCTGTGCTCGTGCAACTGCGGCTGACCGCCAACATGCTCGACGGAATGGTCGCGCTCAATTCCGGCCGCGCCTCGCGAGTAGGTGAGCTTTACAATGAAATCCCGGACCGCATATCGGATGCGGCGGTGTTCATTGGCGCCGGCTTTGCTTTTGGCGGAAACATAACCCTCGGATACGTCGCGACCATCTTGTCGATCTTTACCGCCTATGTGCGCGCGGCCGGCAAGATCGCCGGCGCGCCGAACGAATTTTGCGGGCCGATGGCCAAACAACATCGCATGCTGGTAATCACCCTCATCGCTCTTTACTCCACGATCACGCCGCGTTCGTGGCAAACGATTCGCGTTGGCCAAACGGCGATCGGTCTCATGACTTTGGCTTTGAGCATCATCATCCTCGGCTGCGTGCCGACGGTTTTTCGCCGGCTGAAACGGATCGCCCGCGCGTTGCCATGAATGAGATTACTCGGGAGCGATTGTTTGGATGGCAGCACGCGTTTGACGATCGCGTGACCATCGCGCTGACGAGTGCGGCGGTCGCGCTACTCTTGCTCGCGCCATTGCTGATTGGGCTTGCGACGCGGTTTGGCAACGCCGGTGCGGCGCGCAGAACCGAACTATGGGACCGGTATCGCTCATGGATTTGGCTGGCGCTGTCGATCTTGCTCCCGATCCTGGCTGGCGCGTTTTGGACAATCACCGCCGTCGCGCTCCTGAGCGTGCTCTGCTATCGCGAATATGCGCGCATCACAGGGCTGTTTCGCGAGAGAACAATCAGCGTCATCGTCGTCATCGGCATTCTCCTCATCACCTTCGCCGTGCTCGACAATTGGTATCGATTATTCCTCGCGTTGTTTCCGCTCACCGTCGCCTTGATCGCAACCGGCGCGCTCGTGGCCGATCAACCGAAGGGTTACATCCAGCGGGTCGGCCTCGGTGTTTTCGGTTTTGCTTTGTTCGGGTGCGCGCTTGGTCACCTCGGTTACGTCGCCAACGATTGGAAGTACCGGCCAATTCTTTTGCTCATCATTTTCGGCGTCGAGCTGAACGACATTTTTGCCTACATCTGCGGCCATCTTTTCGGCCGTCGCAAATTCATCCCGAACACCAGCCCAAACAAAACGGTCGGCGGCGCAATCGGCGCGATCGTTTTAACCACGCCGTTGGTGGCAAGCGTCGCGCACTTCATTTGGACAGACAGCGCGCTCGATACGCCGGTGCGATTGATCGGTCTCGGCGTCCTCATCAGCACCGTCGGCCAATTCGGCGATCTCATGCTCTCGTCGATCAAGCGCGATCTTGGTCTCAAGGACACCGCGAAATTAATCCCAGGGCATGGCGGATTGCTCGACCGTTTCGACAGTCTGTTGCTGGTCGCGCCGGCCGTGTTCCATTACGTCGGGTATTTCGTCGGGTTCGGCGCCGGCCAGTCGCAGAGAATTTTCACCGGATTCTAAAGTGCGATGGAACCGTGGAAACTTGAACCCGCGCACGACACCGGTCTCGCGCCGGCTGAGCGCTTCCGCAGCGTGCGGCGCGAAAGCGGCCTGCTCGAGGCGCTCACGCATCAGCTCGCGTTCGCAATTATCCAAGCTTACCTGAGCGTCGCGCACCGCTTAAAAATCAGCGGCCACGAGCATCTGCCAGCGCAAGGCCCGTTTATTCTCGCGGCAAACCATTGCAGCCATCTCGACGCGCTCAGTTTGGTTGCCGTGCTTCGACCGCGCCATCGTAAGCGCGCGTTCCCCATTGCGGCCGGCGACGTTTTCTTTCAAACCAGTCCGAGCAGCATCTTTTCGGCGATCGTGTTGAACGCGCTGCCGATGTGGCGAAAAAATTGCGGGCCGCATGCGCTGGCCGATCTGCGGCGCAAACTGGAGACCGAAAAATGCATCTACATCATTTTCCCGGAAGGCTCGCGCAGCCGCGACGGCGCGATGAAACCCTTTAAGCCCGGCCTCGGCATGCTGGTGGCGGAAACGGCCGTGCCGATCGTTCCCTGTTTTATCGCCGGAACATTCGCCGCGTTACCTGCGAACGCGAAGATTCCGCGGCCTGCTCCGATCAGAATCGTCATTGGCCGACCGCTCCACTTCGCCACTGTTTCAAACGATCGCACCGGCTGGTCGCAGATCGCCCAAACGCTCGAATCTTCCGTGCGGGGATTGCGGAGTCTCGCAAACGCCGCGTAACGAGGACCGAGTTGATTCGCGAGCGACCACAATTCGCTTCACCGATCGCCTTGGTCCTGTAGCGGCGGTCTATGACCGTCGGACGAATTAATGCGGCGCTCATAGAGCGCCGCTACAGCATTTTGCGGTGTTCATGGGCCCTG
>JBHEMD010000066.1:0-5038 GCA_046262735.1 Chthoniobacterales bacterium
CGCTCCTCGCGCACAGATTTAGCGACGCGCTCGCGAAAGCTGGTTTGCCGGAGACGGGCGAACTGACGTCGGCGAGCGACACGCGCTTCGGCGATTACCAGAGCAACGCCGCGCTCGTGCTCGGAAAACAGCGCGGCGAAACCCCGCGCGACGTCGCGTCCAAGATTCTCGCGCAGCTCGATGTCGCAAATTTATGCGAGCCGCCGCAGGTCGCCGGCGCGGGTTTTATCAACTTCACGTTGCTCGCTGACGCCGTGGCGGAGAGAACTCGCGATCTGCTCGGCGACGACCGCGTCGGCGTGGCGCCCACAGGATCGCCAAAGCGCATCGTGATCGACTTCGGCTCGCCCAACGTGGCCAAGCCGATGCATGTCGGTCACATTCGGAGCACCGTGCTCGGCGACGCGCTCGCGCGCATCGCGGAGTTTCTCGGTCACGACGTCATCCGCGACAATCACATCGGCGATTGGGGCACGCAGTTCGGCATGGTGATTTGGGGCTGGAAAAATTTGCTCGACCGTGACGCGCTCGGGCGCGGTCCGCTCGCCGAGATCGTCCGCATTTACAAAGAGACGAATGCAAGATCGACAACCGATCCGGAAGTGCGCGAGGCCTGCCGTCAGGAGTTGGTCAAACTCCAGGCCGGCGACAAGGAGAATCTCGACATCTGGAATGAGTGCGTCGCGTTCTCGATGCAGGACTTCGAGCATGTCTATAGGTTGCTCGATATTCATTACGACATCCAATGCGGCGAAAGTTTTTACAATGATCGGCTGCCCGGAGTCGTAGACGAGTTGCTCAAAAAAGGCATTGCCGAGCTAAGCGAAGGCGCGGTTGTGGTTTTCTTTCGCGATATCCCCGAGCTGGCGGACAAGCCGATGATTATTCGGAAACGCGACGGCGGATTCAATTACGCGACCAGCGACATCGCAACGGTCGCGTATCGGATCAACGAGTTGAGACGCGACACCCTCTGGTACGTCGTCGGCGCGCCGCAAATTTTGCATTTCAAACAAATCTTCGCCTTCGCGCGGCGCGCCGGTTATCAGGCCGATCTTCGCCACATCACCTTCGGCAGCATCCTCGGCGACGACCGAAAACTCATGAAGACGCGCTCTGGCGAAAACGTGCCGTTGCGCGATCTGCTCGAAGAAGCGGTTTCGCGCGCCCGGAAAATTGTCGAAGAAAAAAATCCCGATCTCACCGAGGACGAGAAGATCGACATCGCGCGCAAGATCGGCATCGGCGCGGTCAAGTATGCCGACCTCTCGCAATACCGAATGACTGATTACATTTTTTCGTGGGACAAAATGCTCGCGCTGCACGGCAATACCGCGCCGTATTTGCAGAACGCCTATGTCCGGATCCGGTCGATCTTTCGCAAAGCTGGCGAGGACGTTCCCAAAATCGGCAAGATGGGTTTAGCCCAGCCAGCCGAGATCGGTCTGGCCAAACGGCTCTGCCAGTTCGCCGAAGTCGTCCCGCAAGTGCTGAACGATTTCCGCCCCAACATTCTGGCCAATTATTTATTCGAACTGGCTAACAGCTTTCACGGATTTTACGAAGCCTGCCCCGTCCTGAAAGCGCCTGAGCCTGTGCGCAGCTCGCGGCTCGCCTTGTGCGATTTGACGGGGCGGGTGCTCGAGCGCGGGCTCGATCTGCTCGGGATCAAAGTGCCGGAGAAAATGTGACACGCGCCAGCGTGTCATCCTGAGCGGCCCGAAGGTATTCGAAAGATCCGGCAGCAAAACCGAACCTATCGCCACGGGCTTCCTCGACTTCGCCCGGAATGACAGGAAATTGGCTGCTGTGAGAATGGAGCATCCGCGCATCCCAGTTTGCACTTACCGCCTGCAACTGAACCGGCGATTCACCTTCGCGCAGGCCCGCGAGATCGTGCCCTACCTGAATGCGCTCGGAGCGAGCGACGTTTATGCGTCGCCCTATTTTCAGGCGAGCGCGGACAGTCTCCACGGCTACGACATTACCGATCACAATAAACTGAACGCCGCGATCGGGTCGCGCGGCGACTACGACGCGTGGATCGCGGAGCTGCACGCGCACGGCATGGGCCAGGTGCTCGATTTTGTCCCGAACCACATGGGCATCGCCGAGCCGCTCAACACCTGGTGGATGGACCTGCTCGAAAACGGGCCCAGCTCGCCTTACGCGAAATATTTCGACATCGAATGGCGGCCACTCAAATCGGAGCTGCATGACCGCGTGCTTTTGCCCATCCTCGGCGATCAATACGGGCGCGTCCTCGAACGGGGCGAACTCAAGGTGCACTTCGATTCCGGCGCGTTTTATCTCACCTATTACGAACATCAATTCCCGATCGCGCCGGGCACGTACCGCTTCATCCTCGACCGCGCGATCGAGATTTTGGCCGAGCACAAATCGGAAGATTTCTACGCCGAGCTGCAAAGCATTCGCACCGCACTCGAATATTTGCCGCGCCGCAACGAGACGGATCCGAAAAAGATCGCCGAGCGCGCACGGGAAAAGGAAATCATCAAGCGCCGGCTAGAACGGCGTTGTGAGCAAGCGCCGCAGGTGCAGCAGGCAATCGAGCACGCGGTCGAAGAAATCAACGGTCGTCCCGGTGCTCCGCGCAGTTTCGATACGCTCGACGAATTACTCAACGCGCAAGCCTATCGACTCGCGTTTTGGCGCGTGGCGGCGGACGAAATCAATTACCGCCGGTTCTTCGACGTCAACGATCTGGCCGCGATTCGTCAGGAGGAACCGGAGGTATTTGAGGCCACGCACAAGTGCCTTCTTGATCTTGTCCGCGCCGGGGCGGTGACGGGGCTGCGCGGCGATCATCCGGACGGGCTCTACCTTCCGCGCGCGTATTGCCAAAAGCTCCAGCAGCGTTGCGCCCGTGCGCTTGGCCTCAAGCCGCAGGAGGGCCGCGCCATTTACATGATCGCCGAGAAAATTTTAACCGGCGACGAGCCGTTGCGCAGCGACTGGCCGGTCCATGGCACGACCGGCTACGATTTTGCCAGTCAGGTCGCGCAATTGCTGGTGGATCAGGGGGCTGAAACCGTCATCACCAACGCGTTCCGAAAATTCATCGATCACTCGATCCATTACGGCCATCTCGTTTACGACAAGAAGCTGCTCGTGATGCGACTCGCGCTCGCCAACGACGTCAACGTGCTCGGCAACATGGTCGATCGTTTGTCGGAACAAAACCGGTGGTTTCGCGATTTCACTCTGCAGGCGCTCATCCTGGCGGTGCGCGAAACGATCGCCTGTTTCCCGGTCTATCGCACTTACGCCGAACCGGGCCGGCCGATCAGCGATCAAGATCGACAAGTAATCGACCGCGCCATCACCGCGGCCAAGCGGCGCAACCCCGGCATCGAAGCATCGGTCTTCAATTTTCTTCGCGACGTGTTGCTGCTGCATTTTCCAGAAAACGTCGAGGAGCAAGCGCGCGGTGAGCACGCGCACTTTGTTTTAAAATTCCAGCAGGTCACCGGGCCGGTCATGGCCAAGGGCGTCGAGGACACCGCGTCTTACATTTACAACCGGCTCACGGCGCTAAACGAAGTCGGCGGCGAGCCGCAGCAGTTCGGCATAAGCGTAGATGCGTTTCACGAACGCAACTTGGATCGACATCGCAACTGGCCCGCGAGTTTGCTCGCAACTTCAACCCACGACACCAAGCGCAGCGAAGATGTGCGGGCGCGCATCCTTGCGATCTCCGAATTGCCGGACCTGTGGCGGCGTTCGCTCACGCGGTGGCGCGCGGTGAATCGCCGTTGGAAAAAGCGGATCGAAGACGCGGAAGCGCCCGATGCAAATGAAGAATATTTGCTTTACCAGACGCTGCTCGGCACATGGACAACCGAGCAGTCGGGCGCGGCGGTGCGCGATCCGGGACCGGAATATCTCGACCGCATCCAGGCTTACATGCACAAGGCGCTCAGCGAAGCGAAGATCAACACCAGCTGGATCCAGCCTAACGAAGAATGGCTCGCCGCCACGCGCGAGTTCGTTGCGAAAATTCTGGATGCCGGACCGAAAAATAAATTTCTACCCTTGTTTCTTCCGGTCGCCGAAGAGATGGCGCGCCTCGGCGCAATCAACTCCCTCACGCAAACACTTCTCAAACTCACTTCACCCGGGGTGCCCGACATTTACCAGGGGAACGAGCTGTGGGACCTGTCCCTGGTCGATCCCGACAACCGCCGCCCCGTCGATTACGCGAAGCGCCGCGAACTGCTCAACTGTATGAGCAGCTCGAAGCCGGACGACCTGCTGCGCGATTGGCCCGACGGCCGGATCAAAATGTTTCTCACCCAGCGCGTGCTGCGCTTCCGGCACGAACATGTCGATCTTTTCCGGCGCGGAAATTACGTGCCACTGCGCGCGAGCGGCATCTTCGCCGATTGCTGCGTCAGTTTCGCCCGAGAGCTCAATGGCCAATGGATCATCGTGATCGCACCGCGCCTTTCGTCCCGCGTCGGTTTCCCGCCGATCGGCGAGAAGTGGAAAGACACGACAATCGAACTCCCGGAATCGCTTCCGCTGGGGAATGTGCGCGAGCTTTTCACGAATCGACACATCCAGTTCGTCGACGCCCGGATCAATGTCGCAGATGCGCTATCGGTCCTACCGTTCGCGCTGATCACGAGCGCGCTGTAGCGGCGGTCTATGACCGTCGCATTAATGGAAACGAGACGCCGCCATGCCTGAGCGTCTGCGAAGACTCGAGCTCGTTTTTCAGCGCCACCCAATCTATTTCATCACGGCAAACGCGCATGACCGCCGAAAGATTTTGGATAATAACGACGCTCACGCCCGCTTAATCGAATTCGCCAATGAAGGTCCAGCTCACGGCGCCTGGCTCGGCGCTTACGTGCTTATGCCCGATCATCTGCACGCGTTTGTCGCGTTGGATGATGAACGCATCAACTTACCGAATTGGGGCAAATCGCTGAAGAACGCTCTGTCAGAAATTCTCCGAACACGCGGCGTTCCACCACCGCATTGCAAAAAGGTTTCTTCGATCACGTTCTTC
>JBHEMD010000067.1:0-23287 GCA_046262735.1 Chthoniobacterales bacterium
GTCGAGCGCAAGCCCTGAGCGGAATAATTTTGTAGGGCGTTTCTGTGAAACGCCATGCCGGATTAACGAGGTTGGTGGAGGTAGTGCAAATCAGGCAGTACCGCGAAAGTTGTTGCGTTGAAAAAGCCATGCGCGAACACCGCAGGCCAGATCGATCGGTGCACGACCATGAGGATCCCCAAGAAGAACCCAAGTAGAATAGCCATTACGGCTGCCACTACACCCATGGCCAGATGCGCCATTCCAAAGACGGTCGCAATCACTACCATTGCGGCAATTTGGCCTTCGCGGTCACCGAAACTGTCGGGCCAAAGCGCCTTCATTGCAGCTAAGCTGCCCGCTCGCCACATTTCTTCAGGCAGCGCGGCGACGACAAAACTTCGTAGTGTGACGGTCAGCTAAAAATAAGCGCGATCATATCGCATTGCCGAAACATCGACGATTCGTTCCAGGGGTGGTCGGCTGTGAACGAAGGTATTTCGGTGGTGCAAACAATGAGCAAACCGCGCGTAGTCCACAAAAGTTCGCCGCTCGTGAACTGAATGAACGGAAGCAATATTCCGGGAACGATGTAGCCGCCAATAAGTGTCAGGTGAATCCACCAACGCCAGCGACTAATTCGCGTTTCAGCGGCTGACTCGTTGCTATTCACAGAATGCTTCGAAACGCGGCTTCGTCGAGAATGCGAACGCCGAGCTCTTTGGCCTTGTCGATCTTGCTCCCGGGATCTGTGCCGGCCAGGACGTAATCGGTCTTTTTGCTCACACTGCTCATGACGTGGCCACCAAGCGATTCGATTTTGGCGGTGGCTTCTTCTCGCGTCATTGACGGCAGCGTGCCGGTGAGCACAAAGGTTTTCCCGGCTAACGGCAGTTCGGCCGCTTTCTTAGCCGACACTTTTTCGCTCTTCGGCTCTATTCCGAGCTGCTCGATCCGCTGCAGGATTTTCTTTCCGCTCGACGAGGCAAAGAATTTGAGAACACTTTGCGCGACAACGGGCCCAACCTCCGTCACGATATCGCCGGCCTTGCCGGCTTTGCTTTTCGAGCGCTGGGCAAATCCGGTGCGGATCAGCCGCTCGGCGATTTTGGATGCTTCATCCTTTTTTTTCTGTTCCCGCAGCTCGTGATATTCAACGATTCCGCGCAGCAGCTCCGAATTAGCCACGTCATCAATCTTGTCGTGGAAGCGGGCGAGCTGCGTTGCGGTTGTTTTGCCCACCTCGGGGATGGCGAGCGCGTAAAGCCAGCGCGACAGAAGCATCGTCTTCGCGCGCTCGATTGCAGTGATCGCCTTGATCGCGTTTTTCTCGCCGAATATGCGCGGTGCTTCTTCTGTGCCGAGGTTCAATTGCGCGAGCTGCTCTGTCTTGAGCTCAAAAAGATCGAGCGGCTCGCGCACGAGACCGCGCTCGACCAGTTTGTCCGCCACGATCCCGCCGATGCTTTCGATGTCGAGTGCGCCGCGCGCGGTAAAAAATTCCAAACGGCGAGTGGTTTGCGCCGGGCAGGCAATGTTTTCACAGCGCCAGGCGACAAACTGCGGGTCGCGACGGATCTTGCTGCCGCAAACCGGACATTTGCCGTGCACGTGCTCGAAAAAATCGAACGGCTTCGCGTTGCGCGGCCGCTTTGATTTTACGACTTCGATCACCGCCGGAATTACTTCGCCGGCTTTCTCGATCACGACGGTATCGCCGATCCGGATGTCTTTGCGTTTGATCTCGTCTTCGTTGTGCAAGGTCGCGCGGCCGACCGTGCTACCGCTTACGAACACCGGCTCAAGCACCGCGACCGGCGTGAGAATCCCGGTGCGACCAACCTGCACAACGATGTCGTTCAGCCGCGTCTCGACTCGTTCCGCCGCGTACTTGTAAGCGATTGCCCAGCGAGGCGATTTCGCGGTGAACCCAAGACGCTCGCGTTGCGCGAATGAGTCCACCTTTACGACCGCGCCGTCGGTCTCATATGGAAACCCGCGCCGCACCTCGTCGAGTTTGCGGATTGCGTCCAGAATGTTCTCGACCGAATCGGCCCGCCACCAATGCTCATGCGTCGGCAAACCGAGTTTTTTGAAAAACGGAAAGATCTCCGAGTGAACATCGACATTTACTCCTTCGGTCGCACCGGTCCCGTAAAAAACGATCCCGAGCGGACGTTGCGCGACGATATTCGGGTCGAGATGTTTGAGTGAACCGGCCGCGGCGTTTCGCGGGTTCGCAAAGAGAGGCAGGCCAACCTTCTTTCGATCTTCGTTCAGTTTTTCAAAGCCGCGTTTATCCATATAAACTTCGCCGCGCGCTTCAAAGAGTTTCGGCGCCGAGCCGTGCAAGCGCTCCGGGATCGAGCGAATCGTGCGAAGATTTTGGGTAATGTCGTCGCCGACCACGCCGTCGCCGCGGGTGGCGCCATGGCGGAGCTTGCCGTTTTCATAGAGCACCGAGACGGCAACGCCGTCCACTTTTGGCTCGATCACGACCGGAATCTTTTCGTCAGGCAACAAGCGAGTGAGTCGCGCGCGAAAATTTTCGACCTCGGTCTCCGAGTAAGTGTTATCGAGGCTAAGCATCGGCGTCCGATGTGCGATCTGGGCAAATGCCGGGAGCGGTTTGCCCCCGACTCGCTGGCTCGGCGAATCGGGTGTGATCAGCTCTGGGAAACGCGCTTCAAGATCGACAAGTTCATTGTAGAGCCGGTCGTATTCGCGGTCGCTGACTGTCGGCGCCGCTTCTTCGTAGTAGCGGCGATCGTGCTCCCGGATTTTCTCGCCCAATTCGGCGAGACGTTTGCGCGTCGACAGTTCATTTTCCGCCATGCGCCACGATACGAACCAGAAAAAACTCGGCAACGCTCAGAGTTGTTTGTAGGGCAAGCGCATCGCTTGCCATTGTTAACTTGGCAGGCGGAGCGCCTGCCCTACAATTATCTTTCGTGGCAGGTGAGCGGATCCTGGGTATCGAAGGCGGAGGAACGAAAACCGCCTGGGTGCTGGTCGAGCGCGACGGCGACGAACTGCGCATTCTCGACCAGGGCAAATTGTCGCCGTCGAATCTCCGGCTGACTTCGCCGGAGCGGCTGCGCGCGATTTTCGCTGAGCTTCCAAAGGACATCAATCGCGCCGGTGTCTTTCTTGCCGGCTGCGCGACGGCGGAAGATCGACAATCGCTCGCCGCGCTTTGCGCAAAGATTTGGCCGGGCGCGAAAGTTCTTACCGGAAGCGATCGCGACTCCGGCATGGCGGCGGCACTTGGACATGCTGACGGGATTGTGGTGAACGCCGGGAGCGGCTCATCGGTTACCGGGCGTCGCGGGGACAAGATCGAGAATGCCGGTGGCTGGGGCCATATCCTCGGCGACGCCGGCGGCGGATATTTTCTGTCGGTCCAGGCGCTGCGTTTGATTCTGCGCGAACACGATTTCCACCGGGGCGAAATGCAATTCGCAACCAAAGTGCTGGAGGCGTTGGCGCTCAATAATCTCGACGAGCTCGTCCGGTGGGCGCAGACCGCAGATAAGATGGAAATCGCCGCGCTTGTGCCGGTTGTTTTCGACGCGGCAGGCGGGGGTGACGCGCGGGTGATGGAGATCGTCGAAGAAGGCGCGCGCTGCCTGAGCGAGTACGTCGAGGTCGTCGCCACGCGGCTGCATCTGCTCGCACCCAAAGTGATTTTGATCGGCGGTCTATTTCAACGCGATTCGATTTACACCCATGCATTTCGGCGCCGGCTCAAGAAAAACCTGCCCGATGCGCGCGTGGCAACTGCCGAGCGCGCGCCGGAACTCGGTGCGGCCTGGCTGGCGGTGGAGATAGCGGATTTCGCGACAATCCGCGTTCATCCTGATGTTGAAAAGATCGACGAGCTCGCCGTGGCCTTGACCGAGCAGCGCAATCCGCGCTCGGAAAATCTGGAGAAGATGAGCGCGCGTGAGCTGGTCGAGCTTTTTGTCGAGGAAGAGAAATTTGTGCAGGAGGCCTTGCGCGGGGCGATTGTCGATCTTACCAGGGCGGTCGAGCTCGTCGCGGGCGCGCTGCGCCGCGGGGGGCGGTTATTTTATGTCGGTGCCGGCAGCAGCGGCCGGATCGGCGTGCTCGACGCGAGCGAGATCCCGCCGACGTTCGGCGCATCGCGGGAGTTGGTGCAGGGGATCATGGCCGGTGGCGCGCGTGCGCTCCATCGCAGTGTCGAAGGCGCGGAAGACGAGGAGAGCGCTGGCACGCTGGCGATGGTCGAGCGCGGCGTCAAAGACGCCGATGTTGTGATCGGCATCACAGCGAGCGGCCGCACGCCCTTTGTGCTCGGCGCGCTGGGCAAAGCAAAGTCGCTCGGCGCAAAGACGATTTTGCTGACCTGCAATCCGGCTTCTGTAGCCGGGGTCGGTGATCCCGGTCCGGCGTCAGCGACGCCGGCTACAATCGATCTTATGATCGCTCTCGCGGTCGGCCCGGAAATTCTGACCGGTTCGACGCGCTTAAAAGCCGGCACCGCGACCAAGGTTGCGCTCAACATTATCAGCACCGGCGCGATGGTCGCGCTGGGCAAAGTGCGCGGCAACCTCATGATCGATCTACACGCCGCCAGCGCGAAGCTGCGCAATCGCGCCACGCGCGTTGTTTCGGACCTTACGGGCTCGGATTACGCCTCGGCGCGCCAACGGCTCGAAGCGAACGGCTGGGATTTGCGCGCCGTATTGCAGGAGCTGTAGCCACGGCCCTGTGGACCGTCGTTTGAAGCTTTCGTTTGTTTCCGACCGGCCCAGGCCGGTGGCTGCAGAGACAGATTTGTATGTCAGCCGCTGAAAGGTACGAAGTTTTTCGGCGAAAATTTTTAATTCGACAAGCGCAGCTGCCGTATGTGAGACGAAAAGAGGTAAAGACCTAACCGAAAGGAACATCTCTATGCTCTGGACTATCTTCGTTATTCTGCTCGTGCTGTGGCTGCTTGGCTTCATCGGCCATTTTGGTGGCGCGCTCATTCATCTGTTGCTCATCATCGCTGTCGTCGTGCTGATCATCCAACTGATCCAGGGGCGACGCCCGCTCTAAGATCGACAATCACCAGCCATGAAACCAGGTGGTATTATCGGCATCATTCTGCTCGTCGTCGGCATCGTGATGCTGGCCTACGGCGGCTACAGTTACTACACGACCCAGGAAAATGTCGCCAAGCTCGGCCCGCTCGAAATCAACAAGCAGGAAAAACATCCGGTTCCGATCGGCCCAATCGTAGGCGGGGTTTGTATCGTAGGCGGAATTCTGCTGCTGGTCAGCGGACGCCGCGGTGCGGTTTGAGCCAGCCGGCGACATCGATTTTAACCGCTGGCTTTGAGCACGGCGAAGGTCTTGGTGCCTTTGCGGTCGAGGTAAAGCAGCACGCCGCGTTTCGGGTCGGCCTGGTTGAGAGCTTCGCGAAAACTGGCGACGTCCTTGACGGGTTTTTGGTCGACTTCGGTGATGATGTCTTCGCGCTGAATGTCCTGCGCGGCGGCGATGCTGTTGTCGGCCACATCGGTCACGATCACGCCGTGATCAACATCGAGGTGCAGGCGTTCGGCCACTTCTTTGGTTATCTCCTGCACCTGCAATCCGAACTTGCCCGTGTCTTCCGGCTTCGGTTGGCCGGGCTGAATGGGTTGATTTGAGGCGCGCGCGATCTCGCTCGGTAATTCACCGGTCTTGATCGGAATTTTCAGGGTGCGTCCTTTTCGCCAGACGGCGAGCTCGACGTTTTGGCCGATCTTCTTTTTCAGGATCTCGTGCTGAAGCTGTGAATCGGTAGCGACCGGTGCGCTATCCACGTTGGTGATGAGGTCGAATGGTCGCAGGTCGCTCTTTGACGCGGGCGCGTCGGCTTCGATCGTGCGGACGACGACGCCTTTATCGACGCCTTTGAACATGTCGCGGATCGAGGGGTCGTCGCCGAGTGTCTCGATGCGGATGCCGAGCCAGGGACGAACAATTTTGTGGCCGGCAATGAGCTCGGCGCCGATATCCTTGGCCATATTGATGGGAATGGCAAAGCCGAGGCCGCGATTGAGTCCGTTAATGAGCGTGTTCATCCCAATCACCTTGCCGTCGATATCGCAAAGTGGTCCGCCGCTGTTGCCTGGATTGATCGAGGCGTCGGTCTGCAAGTAATCTGAGATCGAGTATCCGCCGGTCGTGAACAATTTGCTCCGGCCTTTGCCGCTCACCACGCCGTAGGTGAAAGTGTAATCGAGCTTGAACGGCGCGCCGATCGCAAACGCGAACTGGCCCACGCGCACCGCATCGCTGTCGCCGAGTTGCGCCGCCGGCAAATCTTTCGCATCGATCTTGATCACCGCGATGTCGGTCTTTTCATCCGTGCCAACGACTTTCGCCGGAAACCCGCGGCCATCCTTCAACTTCACGTCGATTTTGTCGGCTGCTTCGACCACGTGAAAATTCATGAAAATGTAACCGTCCGGCCGAACGATAAAGCCGGAGCCCTCGCTCTGGGTCGGCTGAGAATTTCTTGGGCTTCGACGCGGGTTGTTCTCGTCCGGCGGCCCTTGGAAAAAGAAATCCTCCAGCGAAGGTCCATCGCTGCCGTCATCTTTCTTCGAGATTTCGATGATGACCACGCTCGGCGCGACGACTTCGAATACCTTGGCAAAAGCATTGTTCAGCGCGTGGACGACATCCTTGCCCTGCTCGGCGGCCTGCGGGGCGACCGTGGGCGGCGGCGAAGGTTGCGGCACCTCGGGTGGCGCGGCCAACATCGAGATCGCCGTTGCCGCGAAGGGCAAAATTAAGACGGAAAGTGAACGCATCAGTTCGAATTTGGACACCGTGCAACTTGCAACGTTCAACTCGACGCGTCTACCGCGATCCCGTGTGCGCGACGCACTTTACAGTGCCTGCATTGACAGCAATCGCGCGACTCTTAGCGTTTTTCTTCACACAAAATGGGTATTTCTGCAGCAGGGATGGGGAAAGAGTTCGTCTCGCATACGCCGGGTTATTGGCCCGATGCGACCGCGGAACAATGGAACGATTGGAAATGGCAGCTCAAAAACCGGGTCACGTCGCTCGGTCAACTCGAGCGACATCTCGAGTTAAGCGAGGAGGAGCGCGCCGGGGTTTTGCTCTCGGGGGATAAGCTCGCGCTCGCCGTCACCCCGCACTTTTTTAACCTGATCCCGCGGGATAATCCAGACGATCCGATCCGGCGCCAGGTCATCCCCCGGATCGAAGAAACGTGGACGTCACCTTACGACATGGCCGATCCGTGCGGAGAAGATTCGCATATGCCAGTGCCAGGGCTTGTGCACCGCTACCCCGACCGCGTCTTGTTTTTGGTGACCGACCGCTGTGCAGCATATTGCCGCTATTGCACGCGGAGCCGTGTCGTGAGCGGTGCGGGCGAACAGGAACTGCACACCAATTTCGAGGAGGCATTCCGCTACCTCGAACAACACACCGAAGTCCGCGACGTGCTGCTGAGCGGCGGCGATGCGCTGATTTTTTCCGACGACAAGATCGACAAGTTGCTGGCGCGGTTACGCGCGATTCCACACATCGAGTTTCTTCGCATCGGGACGCGCATCCCGATTTTTCTGCCCCAACGGATCACGCCCGAGCTGTGCGCGATCCTGGCTAAATATCATCCGCTCTGGATGAGCGTGCACGTGAATCATCCGCGCGAGCTGACAGTTGAAGTGAAGGAAGCGCTCGATCGCCTGGCCAATGCCGGCATCCCTCTCGGCAACCAGAGCGTGCTGCTCGCCGGCGTAAATGACGACGTTGAGACCATGAAAACGCTCGTCCACAAACTGCTCATGTGCCGCGTGCGTCCATATTATCTTTATCAATGCGACCTGATTAACGGCTCATCGCACTTGCGCACCTCTGTCGCGAAGGGGATGGAGATCATCGAAGGCTTGCGCGGGCACACGAGCGGTTACGCCGTGCCCCAATACGTGATCGACGCGCCCGGCGGCGGCGGCAAAGTCCCGATCAATCCCGGTTACATTCTCTACCACGACCAGGAGAAAATCGTCATCCGCAATTACGAAGGCAAAATCTTCGAGTATCCCGAGACCGGGAACGAACGCGTCGAGTTCGCACCGCAACGCGAGTACCACGACGAGTATCTCTACTCGTAATTAGTCTATGACGAAGCCTTCGCGTTCGGCTGCTTCTTTCAGTCGAACGTCCTGCGTTAGAAAGCGCGCCGAATGCGGTTCAAAACCGCTGGCGATAAGAGCGGCACCCAGTTGGAGGGCATCGCCGGCGCGAAGCGGATGCGTCTTGAGCAGACGAACGGCCGTGCGATGCAAACTCTCGCTGGCATGAACCTCCTGCCAGCCATCGCGCATTGCGTGGAGGCGGCGATAACTTTCCGCGACGATCGCTGCGTCGGCGCCCTCGAGATGGCGTCGCGCTATGGCCGAAATGCATTCCAGCGATGTGCCCCACCAGGTGACAATCCGCTCGTTTTGGAAACGGCGGTAACTGGCCGCCGCCGGCTCGCCGGCGAGCAGGGCGATAATCGGCGAGGCATCCCAATAAATTACCATCGCGCGTCGCGCCGTTCTTCCAAAACCGCCTCGACCAGGCTTTTCTTGAACTTCAGTGGCGGCATTTTGAAGAACTCCCTGGGCAACTTGCCCGAGCCCCGTTTAAGTAAACCGCGGCCCTCCAGCTCAGCCAGCTTGGCTTCGTCCGCCTCGGGGCTATCCGCCCGCAGCGGCTCGATCCGGGCCACGGGAATGTTGCGGTCCAGGATCAGAACGGACTCGCCATGACGGACCTTTTTGATCAATTTGCTGAGGTTGTTTTTCGCCTCGGTGATGCTGGCTGTCGTCATCAAGCTAGAATGGCTTGATTAACCAGGCCAGTCAAGCTTGATTGCGTCGACCGCTTCGTTACCAAGCGGCCACGTCCCCGGCGCCTCGGTTGCGTTTCTTACGATGCCGTCGCTGCGTTGAATATTCCGTCGCCGATACGACTGTTAAACCCAGGTGAAGCCCCGGTCCTCTCGAAATTCCAGCATCCGAAAGACAGCAATGATTGTCGTCATGATTGCCGTAACTTGCCTGCTCTCGGTCATCATTGCCGGATTGATGAGCGTGGTGTCGCTGGCCGATCGCATCCATCCGCTGGCTGGCCAGATCGTATTTTGGTCGCTTTGTCTGGCGCTCGGGCTTTTTCTGTTCTATGCCGCGATCGGTTACGCGATACTGCCGCGCGGTCTGGTTCCGCCGAAGGCGTTTTTCGGCGCGGAATACGAAGCGTATCTTAACACGTTGCGCGCCCGGTTGCGCGCCAACCCGCGAACGAAAGGCGAACCGGTGGAGACGCTCGAGGAGCTCGAAGCGGCACTCGGCGAATTGTCAGCTGAAGCGGACACGGTGATTCGCAACACGGCGAGCGCCGTTTTTCTGAGCACGGCGCTGATGCAAAACGGCCGTCTCGACGCGTTGATTGTTTTGTTGACACAAATTCGCATGGTGGCGCGGATCGCGCGCATTTATTCGCAGCGGCCGTCGCCGCGCGAATTGCTGCGTCTTTACGGCAACGTCGCCGGGACCGCGTTTGTCGCGAGCGGTCTTGAGTCGCTCGATCTCAGCGAAATGTTCGCGCCGCTTGCGACTTCCATCGTCCCGGCGCTGAAGGGCGGCATTCCGGGCCTGAGCGGGATTTCCGCGCTGCTGGTGCGCTGTATTTCGACCGGCGCGGCGAACGCCTTCCTCACCTTGCGAGTCGGCGAAGTCGCGCGCCGCTACTGCGCCCTCGTGGTTGACACCTCCCCGGAAACAATTCGCCGATCAGCCACCGCCGACGCCGTGAAACATCTCGGCCGAATTGTGCGGGGGAACGGCGCCCTCGTGACGCGAAAGATTTGGGAGGGCACCGGCGGCGCCCTGGTCGAAGGCGGGCTTGCCCGGGCCGAAGATGTGCGCGACGCAGCGCGCGGTTGGTTTGACCGCATTTCGCATTGGCGACTGAAAGAGACGGCGGTCGCGGAAGACTGATCCTTGGTCGATTGTCTATTTTGCTTTCGCCGGCGGCGTCGATGGCCGAAGCGATTCGATTGTCAATTACCGAAAACGATTTCGCCTCCGATAATCGTCATCTCGCAGCGCGTGTTCAAAATCTCAGACTCGGGGATTTTCATGATGTCTCGTGAGAGAACGGTAAAGTCGGCGAGCTTGCCGACCTCGATTGAGCCTTTCTCGGCTTCTTCGAATACGGCGAAGGCCGGCCAGATGGTGAACATTTTCAGCGCTTGTTCGCGCGAAACGGCTTGCTCGGGGTGCCAACCCTCGCCGGATTCGCCTTTGATGCTCTTGCGAGAAATGGCGGCGTAAAACTCGATCATCGGTTCGCCGCGCTCGACCGGCGCGTCTGAGCCGCCACAGACGATCGCGCCCGAATCGAGCAAACTTTTCCACGCGTAGGCGCCGGCGAGCCGATCGAGCCCGAGGCGGGCCGGCGCGAAAAACAAATCGCTGATCGCGTGCGACGGTTGCATCGACCCGATCACACCGAGCCTGGCGAAGCGCGGAATGTCCGCAGGATCAACAATCTGCGCGTGCTCGACGCGCCATCGCGGCTGCCGGATGGTTTTTTGTTCATCTGGCGTCGATCGAAATGCCTCCTCATAAAGATCGAGAATGAGCCGGTTCGCGCGGTCGCCGATCGCGTGCGTTTCGACCTGAACACCGCGGCGCACAGCTTCCTTGAGCATGGGCCGAAGCTCCTCCGGTTTCGCCGTCAGATAACCGGAGGAGCCGGGCGCGTCATTGTAGGGCTTGAGCAAGGCCGCGCCGCGCGAGCCGAGCGCGCCATCCAGAATGACTTTAATAGTGCGTTGGGTGAAATGATGTTCGTAGGCGTTAACGATTAACCGCGCACGCAAAACCGCGTTTGCGTCTTCGCCGGGCCCGTAAACGGCGTTGATGAACCGAATTTTGATTTTGCCGGATTCAAATGCGTTGCGGATAAGATCGATATCCTCCGCGTGGCTGCCGGCGTTTTGGATCTGGCACCAGCCAAGTTTGATTTCGCGTTCGACCCCGAGAAGAAGCGCCTGTTCGCGCTCGGCGCGGGTCGGCGCCGGAATTTTTTGCGCGACCAAATCCTGAGCGTGATCGAGCAACATTCCATTCGGTTCGCCCTTGGTTTTCAAAATCTGACCACCGAACGGGTTGGGCGTGTGCTTCTCGATCTTCGCGAGCTTGAGGGCGGCGGTGTTCACGACCGAAGCGTGGCCGTCGGCGCGAGTGAGATAAACTGGATTGTGCGGCGCGATCTTGTCCAACTCCTTGCGAGTCGGAAACTGCGGCGGTTCCCAGAAGGTCTCGATCCAGCCGCGACCAGCGATCCATTTGCCGCTCGCGCTTTGCGCGACGCGCTCTTCGACTTTGGCGAGAAAATCTTCGCGCGTGTTTGTCCCTTCGAGATTCAAACCCAGCTCGCGCTCGCCAATCCCGAAGATGTGGCAATGCGAATCAGTCAAGCCCGGCACGACCGTTCTTCCGGCAAGATCGACAATGTGCGTCTGCGGCGCGGCAAACTTTTTTGCTTCCGCGTTCGAGCCAACAAAGATGATGCTGTTCTTTTTGATGGCGAGGGCCTCGGCGCGCGGCTGGCGCTCGTTGACCGTGTAGATGTTGCCGTTGAATAAGATCAGATCGGCCATGTCGGTCGCGTTCAGATTGCGGCTGGTCGAAACGAGGAAGCAGACGATGCCGGTGAAAAAGAGGAGAGAATTTTGTTTTGCCACTGGGACGCGCATTTATAGACTTTTGCGCGCCCCTCAGGCGCGGAACAACACCAAACTGTGCACCGTCTCAACCCGGGACATCCTAATCTTCCAGCTATTTCGTTTTCAGGTTGGCGGCTCCGGCGCCACCTCGAGCGGGGCCGCTGATTTTTTATGGCGAATTTTTTCCCGCGCTGGACAAATTGGTTGCCGCTCAAACTCGCCATCTGCGGGATCATCGTTGTCTGCGCCCTGACGGCTGGGACTTGGTATTACGTGACGCCGAAATACACGCGGGTGGGCTATGAGCCGGTCCAGCCGGTGCCGTTTCCGCACGATATTCACGTGTCGCAGCTCGGGATGGACTGCCGTTACTGCCACAGCTTTGTCGAGGTGGCGGCGCACTCGAACCTGCCGAACACACAGACCTGCATGAACTGCCATTCGCAGGTGCAGAAAGAGAACCCGAAACTGGAGCCGGTGCGTGTGAGCTGGAAGACGGGCAAACCGATCAAATGGGTGCAACTGCATCGCACGCCCGATTACGTTTTTTATAATCACGCCGCCCACGTCAACCGCGGGATCAGTTGTTTCAGCTGCCACGGGCCGGTCAATCACATGCCGGTCGTTTACCACGCCAAACCGCACAGCATGGCCTGGTGCCTCGACTGTCACCGGCATCCGGAAAATTTTCTGCGGCCGGACGATCAGGTTTTCAATCTCGACTGGAAACCCGATGACGTGAAACCTGCCGAATTTGTCGCCAAATACGGCGCGCCGCCCGATATCGATCCAGCGCAGTTCGCGAAAAAGAAAAAGCTCAGCCAACACGAAATCGGCCAGACGTTGAAAGCGAAATGGGACATCAAACCGCCGACCAATTGCCAGGGGTGCCATCGATGAAGGCGATGCACAACCCGAGCCAGCAAGATCGGAAGCCAGGCGTCTTGCCTGACTTCCGAAACAGAGGCGCGATGCTCCCATGAAACGCGTCTTTCAACATCCGCCCGAGCCGCTGACCGGCAAAAAATACTGGCGCAGCCTCACCGAGCTGAGCGAGACGCCCGAATTTCGCGAGTGGCTCGAGCGCGAATTCCCCAGCGGCGCGGCAGAATTGAACGGCGATGAATGGTCTCGGCGCAATTTTCTCAAGCTGATGGGCGCATCGATGGCGCTCGCTGGTGTCGGGCTGACGAGTTGCCGTCGGCCGGAAGCGCATCTTGTCCCGTTCACAAACAGCGTCGAATGGACGATCCCGGGCAAATTTCTCTACTACGCGACGGCGATGCCGCGCCGCACCGGCGCGATCCCGCTGGTCGCGACCACCGTGGATGGCCGGCCGATCAAACTCGAAGGCAACCCGATGCATCCGGCGAGCGGCGGGGCGACCGACATGTTTGCGCAAGCGTCGGTGCTCGACCTTTATGATCCCGCGCGCTCGAAACGTTTCATCGAGCGCGGCAAAACAGCCAGTCCCGATTCCTTCCGTGCCTACATCGACAAGGTGCGGGGCGAGGCGGCGGCAAATGGCGGCGACGGCCTCGCGTTTCTGGTTGAAGAAACGTTCTCGCCGACGCGCGAAAGGTTGCGCGGCGAACTGCAGAAAATTTTTCCGAACATGCGCTGGTGCGTTTACGAGCCGTTCGTAAACGACACCGTGAACTACGCGACCGAAGTGGCTTTCGGGCCGAATGCACGTCTGATTCCACGGCTCGAGCGCGCCGATGTGGTGCTTGCGCTCGACAGCGATTTTCTCGATTGCGGGCAGGGGGGACTTGCTTCCACGCGGGCATTTACTTCGCGCCGGCGGGTGCGGGGCGCAAAAGACAACATGAACCGGCTCTACGTGGTGGAGAACCGTTTCAGTCTCACCGGCGCGATGGCCGATCATCGCCTGCGCTGCCCGGCGAGCCAAATCCCTGCCTTCACGCACGCGCTCGCGGGAAAAATTGCGGCGGCAACAAACGACGCGGCGCTTGGCACATTACTCGCCGCCCTCGCGCCCGGCGGCGGAAGTTTCGACGAACAATGGCTGAACGAAGCGGCCAACGATTTGATGTCGAAGCCGGGCGCAAGCGTGGTGTTGGCCGGTCCCGATCAGACCGTCATGGTGCAATTGCTCAGCTTCGCCATCAACGGTGCGCTGAAAAATCTCGGCGCAACGCTGCTGCTGCGCGAGTTGCCGCCCAGTCCCAAACGGCAAAACATCGTGCAATTGGCCGGCGACATAAATGAGGGGCGGATCAAACAACTTTTCATTCTCGGTGGTGACCCGGTTTACAGTGCGCATCGGGCGCTGGTGTTGGATCGGGCGGCGAATTTGCCGCTCGATTGGGCAGAACTGCAAAAAAAAGTGCCTGAAGTCGTGCGGCTCGGCTACTACGAGGACGCAACCTCCGAGCTGAGTCACTGGCACGTCCCCATGGCACATTATTTGGAAACGTGGGGCGACGCGCTCAGCTCGGCCGGCGCCCACTTGTCGATCCAACCGATGATCCTGCCGCTCTTCGGCGGCTTATCGGAAATCGAATTGTTGAACATGCTGCTCGGCGCGCCGGCGCCGAAAGGGCCCGAGCTGGTCCAGGAAACCTTTCGCGCCACGGGGCCGCCGGGCGATTTTGCGACCGCATGGTCGAAATTCCTCCACGATGGATTCGCGACGCACATTCGTTTGCGCGACCGCCCGCCGGCGTTCAATGCCGGCGCGGCTGCGGCTGTGGCGCAATTCCCCGGGCTCTGGGCGCCGCAGCTCGCGCCGAGTAAAGATTCGCCAGAAATCGTGCTCGTTGGCAGTTACGCGATGGATGACGGTCGCTACGCCAATAACGCCTGGTTGCAGGAATTACCCGACCCGGTGACGAAGCTGACGTGGGACAACGCCGCGCTGATCAGCCCGGCGTTTGCCAAACAACTGCGAGTCGAAACCGGTGATCTGGTTCAAATCACGATCACCGAAGGCTTCCGCGACGCGAACAATCAGCCGACCAGACGCGAGCTTGTCATTGCCGCGTTGGTCCTGCCGGGACATGCCGAAAATTCCGTCACGATCCCGCTCGGTTACGGCCGGAAAAAGACCGGCCCAATCGGCGAGGAAGCAGGTTTCAACGCTTACCTGCTGCGGACCGACGCCAATCCGCATTTCACCGTCGCCGACGGCAAAGCGATTGAAAGCGTACGCGTGACGAAAGTTGGCCGAAAATATCCGCTCTCCATCACGCAGGAGCATTTCAGCATCGAAGGCCGCGGCCTCGTCCGTGAAGCGACGCTCGCACATTATCGCGAAGACAATCACTTCGTCGAAAAAGCCGCGGGCGCCGATGAAGCGCCCGCGCATTTGCCATCGATTTACAATCATCCGCCGCTCGACGCGGCGCAGCAGTGGGGGATGGTTGTCGATCTTAATGTGTGCACCGGCTGCAGCGCGTGCGTCATCGCCTGCCAGGCCGAGAATAACATTCCGATCGTCGGCAAGCTTCAGGTCGCGCATGGCCGCAGCATGCATTGGATCCGGATCGATCGGTACTTCGCGAGCGCGAAACCATTTAACCAGGACAACGGCGACTGGCCCGCGCAGCCGGAGATCGTGCATCAGCCGATGATGTGTCAGCATTGCGAGAACGCGCCGTGCGAAACGGTTTGCCCGGTCAACGCCACCGTTCACAGCGAGGACGGACTCAATGTCATGGCCTACAATCGCTGCGTCGGCACCCGTTATTGCGCCAATAATTGCCCGTTCAAGGTGCGGCGGTTCAACTTTTTCGATTACAACCAGCGCCCGCTCGGGAAAAAGAAAATCGCCGGCCAATTCGCCATCTATAAGGAATACTTTGCGCCGCTCACTGAGAAGGGCGCGCCCGATGTTACCAAGCTGCAAAAGAATCCGAACGTGACTGTGCGCATGCGCGGCGTGATGGAAAAATGCACCTATTGCGTGCAGCGGATCGAGGAAGCCAAGATCGCCGCGCACGTGCGCGCGGGCGCTTCGAGCAACACGCGCATCCCGCGCGACTCGTTCACGGTGGCGTGCGCGCAGGCCTGCCCGACCGAGGCGATCGTCTTTGGCGACATTAGGGACTCCGAAACGCGCGTCTCCAAACTCAAACAGCAGGACCGCAATTATCGTTTGCTCGAGTATTTGAACGTGAGAACACGCGCGAGTTATCTCGCCCGCATCCGCAATCCAAACCCGCGAATGCCCGACGCCGAAAACATCGCCGTGGCCAGCCCGGAGAAGGAAGCATGATCAAGATGTCGATCTTGCAAGTCGTGGCACCGGCATCTTGCCGATGGGACATGGGCTGGAAGTCCATGCCACAAAATTAATGGACCAAACACCCACAGCACCCGAAATCATTGCGGCCGAAGCGTCCACGAGCGTGGAGCAACCGCTTGCGCGGGTGCCGCTGGTGTTGAACAAGCGCAACTTCAGTTGGTTGACGGAACGGATTTCGGGCGTGGTCGAACAACCGGCGCCGCGCTGGTGGTGGGTCACTTTCACGATCACGGCCGGGATTGCGGCGTTTGGCCTGTTCTGTCTCGGCTATCAAATTTCCACTGGCGTTGGCACCTGGGGACTGAATCATCCCGTGGGCTGGGCGTGGGACATCACCAACTTCGTGTTCTGGATCGGTATCGGTCACGCCGGCACACTCATCTCGGCGATTTTGTATTTGCTGCGCCAGAAATGGCGCACCTCGATCAATCGTTCGGCTGAAGCGATGACGCTCTTCGCCGTGATGTGCACCGCGATTTTCCCGGGCGTGCACGTCGGCCGCGTCTGGATGGCGTGGTACCTGGCGCCGCTGCCGAACAACTACGGGATCTGGCCAAACTTCCGTAGCCCGTTGATGTGGGACGTGTTCGCGGTCTCGACCTACTTCACCGTCTCGGTCTTATTTTGGTACACCGGTTTAGTTCCCGACCTCGCGACGTTGCGCGATCGCGCCACGACCAAGATCAAAAAATTTCTCTTCGGTATTTTCGCGCTGGGTTGGCGCGGCTCGAATCGCAACTGGCGTCACTACGAGATGGCATATCTGCTTTTGGCGGGCCTTTCCACCCCGCTGGTTCTTTCCGTGCACAGTGTCGTGTCGTTCGATTTTGCCACCTCAATCGTGCCGACCTGGCACACGACAATTTTCCCGCCTTACTTCGTCGCCGGCGCCATCTTCGGCGGATTCGCCATGGTGCTGACGCTCATGTTACCGGCGCGGGCGATGTTCAAGCTGCACGACATCATTACG
The DNA here is from genome assembly GCA_046262735.1 of Chthoniobacterales bacterium. GTDB lineage: Bacteria > Verrucomicrobiota > Verrucomicrobiia > Chthoniobacterales > UBA10450 > AV17. The sequence continues at coordinate 16,975 of JBHEMD010000067.1, forward strand.
CCGCAGCACATCGACAAAATGGCCAAGATCATTTTGCTGACCGGCTCGTTTGTCAGTTACGCCTACGCGATGGAATTTTTTATCGCCTGGTACAGCGGCAGCGCTTACGAGCGCTTCGCCTTTTGGAACCGGGTCTTCGGTCCCTATTGGTGGTACTGGTGGCTGGGCATGTTGTTCTGCAATGTGCTTTCGCCGCAACTGTTCTGGTTCCGCTGGTGTCGCCGTAGCATTTATGTCGTCTACTTCGTCTGCATGTGCGTGAACGCCGGGATGTGGTTCGAGCGCTTCATCATCATCGTCGGCGGGTTGCATCGCGATTTTCTGCCATCGGCCTGGGGCTTGTTTATTCCAACATGGGTAGACCTCTGGACCTTCATCGGCACGCTCGGGATTTTTACCTCACTCTTCCTGCTTTTCGTCCGCTACCTGCCGATGATCGCGATGTCGGAGATAAAAACAGTCGTGCCCGAAGCCGATGCGCATTACGCCGGGCCGGTTGAACATCATTCCGTGGCGGCGGGCGGAAAGGAGCGCACATGAACAATCTGAGAACGCCCGCAGGGCACAAGGTCTACGGCATGGGCGCCGAGTATCCGAGCGCGGCCGCTCTCTATAACGCCGCCAAAATGGTGCGCGACGCCGGATTCAAACGCTGGGACGTCCATTCGCCGTTTCCGATCCATGGAATGGACGAGGCGATGGGGCTGGGCAAATCGTGGCTGAGCGGCTGGGTCCTCTTTGGCGGCGTCTCCGGTCTGCTCACCGCTGCTCTGGTCGAGTTTGGTCCATCCTCATTTCTTTACCCGCTCGTCGTCCACGGTAAGCCGACCAACTTCTTCACGGTACCGGCGTTTTTTCCAATCATGTTTGAGCTGACCGTCCTTTTCGCCGCCTTTGCCGCTTTCTTTGCCTGGCAAATCATGAATGGTCTGCCGCGCTGGCATCATCCGATTTTCAATTGGCAACGATTCGGCCGCGCGACCAACGACGGCTTCTTCATTGTCATCGAAGCGCGGGACCCGCGTTTTACCGAAGTGGAAGCGCGCGAGCTCCTTGAACGCAGCGGCGGACAGCACATCACCATCATCCACGAAGACTGATTATGCTCCGCGGCTTTCTTCTCATCTTTCTTCTCTTCAGCATCGCGCTGGTGGCGGTTTTTGGGTTCCGTGGGCAAAAAAGCACCGGGTCGCCGCTCGAGATTTTTCCCGACATGGTGCGCCAGATGAAGGTGCGTGCGCAAGCGCCGCTTGGTTTCTTTGCCGATGGACGCGGGCCGCGTTTACCAGTCGAAGGCACGGTGCCGATCGGCTATGAAATGCCGAACGCGCGGATGTCGCACTTGCAGGCGGTCCCGGCCGTGGCGCAGCCGAGGCTCGCTTTCAGCGAAGGGACCGATTACTACAACACCGGCAAAATGGGCGACCGCTGGGGCACAGGGATGCCGGTGCCGGCCACGCGCGAGTTGCTCAAGCGCGGCCAGGAACGCTTCAACATCACTTGCGCGATGTGCCACGGCGCGACCGCCGCCGGCAACGGCATCACCAAACAATACGGCCTGACCACGGTCGTCACTCTCCAGGATGACCGCATCCGAAAAATGGCCGACGGCCAGATTTTCGACACCATCACGCACGGCAAGAACACGATGATGGCCTATGGCCCGAACGTCACGGTGGCCGATCGCTGGGCCATCATCGCTTATCTGCGCGCGCTCCAGCGCAGTCATGCCGCGTCGATTGTCGATGTACCGCCGGAACATCGGGCCGATTTGGAGAAGCCGGCCGAACCACCACCGCCGCCGGGCCAACCGCCCAAACCCCAGCCGCCAAAAAAATGAGCGATCGTCCACATACATTGCCCACACCGGAGGGCGAATATTTCGAGACCAACCGGTTCACCGGTCTTTCGATCTTACTCGGGGTGATTGCGTTTGTGACGCTCGCGCTCTGTGGAGTCGGCGCCGCCATCGATCCGAAACAACTCAGCTTTTCGTGGCTGTTCGCGTTCGCGTTTTTCTTTACGCTCTGCGCCGGCTGTTTCTTCTGGACGATTGTCCATTATGCGACCGACGCCGAATGGACCGTGGTCGTGCGGCGCCAGCTCGAGAACATCTCCGTGCTCCTCGGCATTCTGGCCATCTTCTTCGTGCCCATTCTTCTCCTGCGTCATCATCTTTACGAGTGGATGAATATCCCGCCCGGTGCGGAAGAGACGCTCGATTCCAAGCGCGCTTATCTCAATTTAACCTGCTTCATCATCCGGGCGGTTGTTTTCCTCGGCTTCTTCATTATCGCCTCGCAATTGCTCCGCCGTTTCAGCGTGCTGCAAGATAAGGACGGCAATCCGAAGTTCACCATCTGGCTGCGCAAAGTTTCCTTCGCCAGTCTCCCGATGTTCGCCCTCTTTCTCACCTTCGGGGCGTTCGATTGGCTGATGAGTCTGAACTACCGCTGGTTCTCCACCATGTTCGGCGTTTACATTTTCGCAGGAACCGCCGGCAGCTCGATGTCGCTGCTCGTGCTCGTGATCAGCGCGCTGCGCCGCGCCGGTTATCTCAAGGAAGTGGTGACGATGGAGCATTACCACATCATGGGAAAATGGATGCTGGCCTTCTGTATTTTCTGGGCCTACATCGGCTTCGGCCAGTACATGCTCATCTGGTATGCGAACATACCGGAGGAAACGCAGTACTTCCTCGTCCGAAACACCGAATCGTGGTGGTTGCTGAGCATGTTGCTGGTGATCGGGCGTTTTTTCGGGCCGTTCGCGATTTTGCTTCTGCGCTCGGTGAAAAAGAAAGTGCACCAGCTTTGTTTGATCGCCGGCTGGATCGTGTTGATGCAAATGCTCGACATTTATCTGGTTGTCCTGCCCTCGCTGCATGGCACCGGAGTGCACCTGAGCCTGTGGGATTTTGTCACGCTTATCGCCATCGGCAGCACGCTCGCTTTCGTTTACCTGCGCATTGTCGGCAAAGCGTCGCTCTTTCCGGTGCGCGATCCGCGACTGGTTGAATCTTTGCGTCTCGTGAACTGATATGGCCGACGCCGAATCCATCCGCGAAGCCGTGCGCGCCCACGCGCCATTCTCGACCTGGGTCGGTGTCGTCGCTCTTTTCTTTCTCTTCGGTGTCATCGTGCTCGCGGTCGTCGGACCCGCGCCGCGCGGCGATACTTTCGAGAAGATCCGGGCGAAAAAACGCCTGGATAATTTGAAGGCCGCACGTGAAGCCGATGCCAAAGAGCTGGAGGGTTACGGCTGGGTAGACAAAAACAAAGGAGTCATTCGCATCCCAATCGAGCGGGCGATGCAGCTGACCGTCGCCGACTTGGCGCGACAGCGGCCCGCTCCGGCAGATCCGATTGCTGCGGCCGGTCCGCAGGCCGCCGCCCCCGCACCGGCTGGAGCCGCGCCGCCATCGCCGACTGTTTCCCCCGCGCCATCACCCAGCGTCACGCCAAAACCGACTTCGATCACCGGGCCGAATTCGGAGGCGGCGGGCAGACCGGCAGCCGCGGTGCAACCTGCCGGAGCGCCGCCGGGGTCACAACCGGGTGCCGCCGCAACACCAGCGGCTTCGCCGCAATCTTCGGCTGCTCAACCAGCTGTTTCGCCGTCGTCGAGTGCAACGCCATCGCCGCCGGGAAGTCCTTTGCCAGTGCGCGGCACAACGCCGCCCGGAGACCGATGAATTCACCGGGATGAATATGTCGATCTTTCCCTGCCTCTATGGACGCCACTGAAATTCCGCTCAAAGCGCCATCGCTTCCGACCAGCGCGCCGGCGACGGAGGCCGAACAGTACGAACGCGCGCTCATCGACGCATCGACGCGCGTCCCTGTGTTGATGTTTTACGCCTCGGCGATTGTTTGGTTGATCATCGGGACACTGTTGGGCGCGCTCGTCTCATTCAAGGCGCACATGCCCGATCTGCTGTCCGGGATCAGTTATCTTACCTGGGGGCGGCTGCGTCCGGCGCACATGAACATCATGGTTTACGGCTGGGCGTCGATGGCCGCGATGGGCACCGCTGTCTGGATCATGGCGCGATTGTGCCGCACCGTTTTGCGACATCCGCTGGTCATCGTGGCTGGCGCGGCTTTTTGGAATCTGGGCGTACTGATGGGCGTGGTCGGGATTTTAATTGGCGAAAGCACCGGCTACCAATGGCTCGAGGTTCCGCCCTACGCCGCGGTCGTCCTCTTCGTCGCTTACACGCTGATGTTGTCGTGGGCGGTGCTCATGTTCCGGTTCCGGCGCGGCGAGCAGATTTACATTACGCAATGGTATTTGCTCGGCGCTTTTCTCTGGTTCCCCTGGCTCTACGCTGCTGCGCAACTAATGCTCTTCGTCGTGCCGGTCCAGGGTGTGATGCAGGCGGCCGTAACGTGGTGGTATGCCAATAACGTGATGTTCCTCTGGCTCGGCGCCATCGCTCTGGGCACCGCCTATTACATGATCCCCAAAGTAATCGGCCGTCCGGTCTACAGCTATCATCTCGCTACCATCGGTTTTTGGACTTACGCGCTTTTCTCCAGTTGGACCGGAATGCAGCGCTTGGTCGACGGCCCGTTTCCGGCCTGGATGATTACCGCCAGCATCGCCGCGACCATTCTCACCATCATTCCGGTGGCGACCGTCGGGCTCAATCATCACATGACGATGCTGGGCTATTTCCCGCTGCTCCGTTACAGTCCGACCCTGCGTTTCACCGTCTTCGGCGCGATGTCCTACACGGTCTTCAGCGCGGTGGGCATTTTAATTTCGCTCCGCTCAATCGCGCGTTACGCCAATTTCACTCAGGCGAGCATCGCCTACTCGCATCTCGGCCTCTACGCCTTTGTCACGATGATTCTGTTTGGCTCGATGTATTACATCGTGCCGCGGCTCGTTGGCCGCGAGTGGCGCTACGCCTCGCTTATCAAACTGCACTTCTGGGGCTCAGCCTACGGCATTGGGTTAATGACGTTGATGCTTTTGGCCGGCGGTTTTCTTGAAGGCGCAAACACGCAAAATCCAACGCTTGAGTTCAATGAGAGCGTGCAAACGATCCTCCCTTACCTGCGCGCGCGCAGTATCTCCGGCATCTTGCTCACCGTCTCGCATTTTGTCTTCGCCTATCATTTCGGCCTGATGCTTTTCGGTCTCGGCCGAACATCGAGCGTCCCGACGTTTTTGAATCCGGTCGAAACGGAAGGTTCCGAGGAGCACTTATGAACCAAGCGAGCTGGGACGAGCGAGATACACGGCAAAGCAATGCCAGTCCGGCTCGGACCGAGGGTAGCCGGAATTTTTCGGGAGAGAAACTATGAAAGGACTCGTTTCGCTCATCCTCGGAATCTTTGGCACGTTCAGCTTTTCCTGGATCGGTCTGATTCTCATTCCCAATTATCAAATCGGCCATTTGAATCCCCAGATGGATGAGGAGGGCACCGACGTGTACCCGGTCCCGCGATCGGGCATGGCCGAGCGTGGTCGGCGCGTTTACACCACGAACGGCTGCTACTACTGCCACACGCAGCAAGTCCGAGCCTATTACGCCGCCGCCGACCTCGACCGCAAATGGGGCGAGCGCCGCAGCGCGCCGCGCGATTACATTTTCGATCGTCCGGTATTGCTCGGGAAAGAACGCATGGGCCCCGATCTCGCCAACGTCGGAAAACGCGCGCCTGCGGAAGGCGAGACACCAAGCGCGGCAAATGCCGCCACCACTGCGCCGGCCGGCGGCGTTTCGCCGGCCGCGCCCGCTGTTTCGCCGGCTCAATCAGCAGCCGCGCCCGCGCAATCACCGGTGCCGCAGCCGAATGCGCCGCCTGCGGGGTCACCGGCGCAATCGCCCGCCGTAGCAGCGCAATCACCACCGGCTGCTTCGCCGGCTCAGCCAGCATCGGCTTCTGCGCCAAATGCTCCACCTGCGCCGATCACTTCACCCAATCCCGCGACCGGCGAGCCGCCACCGTACTCCGCCGTCTGGCATCATCGACATCTTTACGCGCCGCGCAGTATCACGATCGATTCCAACATGCCGGCGTTTCGGTTCCTTTATGAAAAACGTCAGGTCGGCAGCCAGCCCGCTGCCGATGGGCTCCAGCTGACCGGTCCTGACGCGCCGCCCGAAGGTTGGGAGATCGTTCCGACTTACGACGCCCAGTGTCTCGTCGCGTATTTGATGTCTCTCGATCAATCCCATCCACTGCCAGAAGTTAAATCCACCGGAGCGCCGGCAGCAGCGCCGCCGGGCGGATCGCCAGCGCCGCCTCCCGCCGCTGCGGCCTCACCGCCTGCGCAACCGCCAAAAAAATGAATCGAG
>JBHEMD010000068.1:0-10337 GCA_046262735.1 Chthoniobacterales bacterium
ACAAGGCAGCTTCAAAACACCGCTCGGCAGGTTTCGTATTGCCGAGAAAATCGGTCATACCGCGGCGCCGGGCACAATTTTTAAAGCGCGGGTTCCGCTCCACCCGAGCGATCCGCTGCCGGAGACGGAAGACTTGATCACCTCGCGTATCCTCTGGCTCGACGGATTGGACGCCGACAACGCCAACAGCCGCGTCCGCTACATTTACATCCACGGCACCAAACACGAAGACCGCATCGGCACACTGGACAGCCACGGCTGCATCCGGATGCGCAACGCGGACATCATCGAGTTGTTCGATCTGGTGGAGGAAGGCACGCCCGTAGTCATTCGTGCATAAAGTGCTCTTTTGACACATCCTAGCCGCGATTCACGCGCGTTGTAAAAGCGTGAGAAAAGCGTTGCGTCCCCTCGTTTTATCTGTCTAAAAAGCTGCAGCAACTAGCTCGGAAAGGAGGCGATATAGATTGAAACTATTGAAAGCGATAATGGTCGTAGCTCTTTTGGCCGGCGCCCTGAGCCTGGGCGCGTGCGCTCAACACAAAGAGACGATGACCACAGGCGCGACGGCAACGCACGGGTACTCGAAGTAAATCCGCGCCGTCAGCCTGCGGATGGTTTTAACCAAAGGGCCAGGTCGCTTTCGGCCTGGCCTTTTCCCTTTTCTGAATTTGTCGCACGCGATCGAGCAGACAGCTGCGAGTGATGCGCGATTCCTTCCAATCCTCTTCGTTTCAAATTAAGCTGCGCGCATGGAACTAGACGGCCGCGCGCTGACACTCGCCGATGTCGCTGCGGTCGCTTTCGGCGACGAGCCAGTTAGCATCTCCAGTTCGGCCCGGCCGCGCATCCTCGCTTCGCGCAAGATCATTGAAGAGATCAGCACGCGCGACGCCCCTGTTTACGGCGTCAACACCGGTTTTGGAAAACTCGCTGACGTTCGTGTCAGCCGCGATGAACTGCGTCAGCTCCAGCTCAATCTGGTGCGCAGCCATGCCTGCGGAATCGGCAACCCGCTTTCCGAGCCGGAAGTGCGTGCGATGATGTTGCTCCGAGCCAACGTCCTCGCGCTCGGGTTCAGCGGGATTCGTATCGAAGTCATCGAGCTGCTTTGCGAAATGCTGAATCATGGCCTGCGTCCAGTGATTCCTGAGAAAGGTTCAGTCGGCGCAAGCGGCGATCTCGCGCCGCTAGCACATCTCGCGCTCACTTTGATCGGCGAAGGCGAAGTGTATTTTGATGGCCGGCGCGTCACCGGAGCTGAGGCCTTAAGGGCTGCGGGTATTCGGCCGGTCGAACTACAAGCCAAAGAAGGTCTCGCCTTGCTCAACGGCACCCAAGCAATGCACGCCGTCGGGGGATTGTCGATCTTGCGCGCCCAACGACTGGCCCGGGTCGCCGATATTGCCGGCGCGATGAGTTTGGAAGCGCTCAAGGGAACACCGGCCGCGTTCGATTCGCGTCTGCAGGAAGCTCGACCGCATCCTGGTCAAAAAACCGTCGCCAAACATCTCTTGTCGCTGTTGGCGGGCAGCGAAATCCGCGAATCGCATCGCGAAAACGATCCGCGCGTCCAGGACGCCTACAGCCTGCGTTGCATGCCGCAGGTGCACGGCGCCGTGCGCGACGCGCTCGATCATTGCGAGAACGTGCTCCTTATCGAGTCCGCGTCGGCCACGGATAATCCGCTCGTCTTTACCGAAAATGGCGATGTCATTTCGGGCGGCAATTTTCACGGCGCGCCGCTTGGCCTGGCTTTTGATTATGCCGCGATCGCCGTGACCGACCTGATGAGCATCGGCGAGCGCAGAATCGATCGACTGGTGAATCCGGATTTGAACGAGGGTCTGCCGGCATTCCTCGCAGCTCGACCCGGAACGCAATCGGGTTTCATGATCGCGCATGTCGCCGCGGTCTCATTGCTCAACGAAGCCAAAGTGCTCGCGCACCCGGCCAGCATCGACAACGTTCCAACCTCAGGCGGCAAGGAAGACCACGTCTCCATGGGCATGACTGCGGCGCTCAAGCTCCGTTCCATTGTCGATCTTGCGGAAAATTTGCTCGCGATCGAATTGCTGGCCGGCGCAGAAGGGTTGGAGCACCGGCGCCCGCTTAGGGCCGGAGCAGGCGTCGAACGCGCCTTTGCCGTGGTGAGAGAAATTGCACCGCCATTGAGCGAAGACCGGTCGCTTTCGCCCGATATTGCACGCGTGGCCGACGCACTTCGACACGGCGCCTTTGACACGGAGGAGGAAAAATCATGAGCGGTAAACGAATCGTTCGCGCCCCGCGCGGCGCCGAGCGCAGGTGCAAAGGATGGCACCAGGAAGCAGCGATGCGGATGCTCATGAATAATCTCGATCCCGACGTGGCCGAAGCGCCGGACCGCCTCGTTGTTTACGGCGGCACCGGGCGCGCCGCGCGAAGCTGGGAAGCTTTTGACGCGATCGTGCGCTCGCTTCAGGAACTCGAGAACGACGAATCGCTGCTCGTGCAATCGGGCAAACCGGTTGGCAAGTTTCGGACGCACGATGAAGTGCCGCGCGTTTTGATCGCGAACTCGAATCTTGTCGGCCAGTGGAACAATTATGCCGAGTTCAATCGGCTCGAGCGGCTTGGGCTAACAATGTACGGCCAGATGACCGCCGGTTCCTGGATTTACATCGGCAGCCAGGGAATCGTGCAGGGAACATTCGAAACTTTCGCCGCCGCGGGGCGAAAACATTTCGGCGGATCGCTCGAAGGCAAATTTGTTTTGACCGGCGGTCTCGGCGGTATGGGCGGCGCGCAACCGCTTGCCGCGACCATGAACGGCGCAGTATTTCTAGGCATCGATGTCGATTTGGCCCGGATTGAAAAACGATTGAAGAGCGGTTACTGCGATAAGATCGCGCGGTCGCTTGATGAAGCGCTTGAGTTGATCGATCAAGCTCGCAAAGATCGACAATCGCTCTCGGTCGGCCTCGTCGGCAATTGTGCCGACGTGCTGCCGGAAATCGTGAGTCGCGGAATCGTTCCCGATGTTCTCACCGATCAAACCAGCGCGCACGACGCCCTCAACGGCTACGTCCCTAACGGGATGCCGCTCAAGGACGCGCTCGCGCTGCGTCGGAAAAATCCCGACGAATACATCGAGCGCGCGATGCAATCGATGGCCATGCACGTTGAAGCGATGCTCGCGCTGCAAAAAAAGGGCGCGGTCACATTCGATTACGGCAACAACATTCGCGCTCAGGCGAAGAAAGCCGGTGTGCAAAACGCCTTCGATATTCCCGGGTTCGTGCCCGAATACATTCGTCCGCTTTTTTGTGAAGGCCGCGGCCCTTTTCGCTGGGTGGCGCTAAGCGGTGAGCCTGCAGACATCGCCCGAACCGACAAACTGGCTCTCGAGTTGTTCCCGAAAAACCAGACACTTGCCCGCTGGATGAAGCTTGCGAAGGAGCGGATCCAATTTCAAGGTTTGCCCGCGCGAATTTGCTGGCTCGGTTACGGCGAGCGCGCGGAGTTCGGCGTGGCAATGAACGAGCTCGTTCGGCGCGGCGAAATCAAAGCGCCAATTGTCATCGGGCGCGATCATCTCGATTCTGGTTCGGTCGCATCGCCCAATCGCGAAACCGAAGGCATGCTCGACGGCAGCGATGCGATTGCCGATTGGCCATTGCTCAACGCGCTCATCAACACCGCAGCCGGCGCATCCTGGGTCTCGATCCACAACGGCGGCGGCGTCGGTATCGGCTATTCGCAACACGCTGGCATGGTCGTCGTCGCCGATGGCAGCGAGAATTCCACACGCCGTCTCGAACGAGTTTTGACCAGCGATCCGGGGATGGGTGTGTTGCGCCACGCCGACGCTGGCTATTCGACGGCGATCGATTTCGCCTCCAAAAAGAAGATCGACATTCCAATGCAACCGCGCGCACGCGATTGACATGCAGAAGCTGATCGAATGCGTGCCGAATTTTTCGGAGGGGCGCGACCAAAATATCATTCGTCAGATCACCGATGCGATCGAATCGGTCGATGGCGTTTCGCTGCTCGATGTCGATCCAGGGGTGACCACGAACCGGACGGTCGTGACTTTTGTCGGCAGTCCGGAGTCAGCGGTAGAAGCAGCGTTTCGCGGAATCCAAAAAGGGGCGGAGCTGATCGACATGCGCAAGCATAAGGGCGCGCACCCTCGCATGGGTGCGACGGATGTTTGCCCCTTCATTCCGGTGAGCAATGTCAGTTGGGAGGTAGCAATCGCTTGCGCCAACAAGCTGGGAAAACGCGTCGGCGAAGAGCTGAAGATTCCCGTTTATCTCTACGAAAAAGCAGCCAGGGCTAAGTCGCGGTCGAATCTCTCGATCATTCGCGGAGGCGAATACGAAGGATTCTTCGAGAAAATCAAAAAACCCGAATGGAAACCGGATTTCGGTCCGGCGGTTTTGAATGAAAAAGCGGGCGCGACTGTGGTCGGCGTTCGCGATTTTCTTGTCGCTTACAATGTGAACCTGAACACGAAATCGGTGCGGCGCGCCAACTCGGTCGCGTTCGACGTGCGCGAACAGGGGCGATTCAAAACGGAAGACGGCACGCCGTCAGGAAAAAAGGTTCTGGATGCAAAGGGCGAACCGGTGCGGATCCCCGGCATGTTAAAACACGTGAAAGCGATTGGCTGGTTCGTGAGGGAGTACGGAGTCGCTCAGGTTTCCATGAACCTTACGAACATCGAAGAGACACCGTTGCATGTTGCCTTCGACGCCTGCCTGGAATCCGCGGCAAAGCGGGGGTTGCGCGTCACCGGCTCGGAGATTGTTGGCATGGTGCCGAAGAAATGTTTGGTCGATGCAGGGCGCTATTTTCTTCGCAAACAGAAATGGTCGGAAGGCGTTTCCGCGGAGGAGTTGATCGACATGGCGATTCGCTCGATGGGCCTGAGCGAACTGAAACCTTTCGAGCCGAAAGAAAAGGTGATTGAATTCAAGATCGAGAGCGGTTCAGAAAAATCGCTCGTCAAAATGAACGTCCATGAATTTTGCAACGAAGTGGCGAGCGAATCGCCCGCGCCAGGCGGCGGCTCGGTTGCAGCGCTCATGGGCGCTTTGGGCGCATCACTCGGCGGAATGGTCGCGAACCTTTCCGCCGGCAAACGCGGCTGGGACGATAAACTCGAATATTTCAGCGACTGGGCGGTCAAGGCGCAGGAGCTCAAGGATGAATTGCTCGCGCTCGTCGATGAAGACGCGACAGCGTTTAACAAGGTGATGGACGCGTTTGGATTGCCGAAAGGATCGGCGGAAGAAAAAACCGCGCGCACCATCGCGATTGAAAAAGCAACAAAACGTGCGGCTGAAGTCCCCCTCAAGGTGATGGAGACCGCGTCAAAATCCTATCAGCTTCTTTCCCACATGGCGGACAAGGGCAATCCGGCGTCAGTTTCCGATGTCGGCGTGGGGGCCCTCGCCACGCGCGCGTGCATCGAAGGCGCGGCGCTAAACGTGCGGATCAATCTTGGACAACTCAAGGATGAGAAATTCAAATCGGAAATGTTGAACAAAGTTGGAAAGCTGACTGCCGATTCAGAGGCGCAGTGCAAGAAGATAAATCAAGTGGTCGAGCAAAAGCTTCGTTGACGCGTCGAAGCATTGAAGCGGCAAGTCCATCCTTGCCATCTTGAGCGAAGCGAAACATCTCTGGCTATTTCTCGCGACTCCGGAATTGATCAGAGATTCTTCGCTTCGCTCAGAATGACTATCCTGTTCTCGATCTACCAAATATGAGTTCCCTCGCAATTATTCGCGCATCACAACTGGTCACACTGGCTGGGCAAAAAAAACCGCGCGTTGGCCGCGAAATGTCCGACCTCTCAATTATCCGCGACGGCGGGATGCTGATCCGCGACGGCAAGATCGACATCGTCGGCGCCAGTGATGAGATCGAAAGAAATGCGGGCGACATGGAGATTGTCGATCTTGGCGGGCGGGTCGTGCTGCCGGGCTTTGTCGATGCGCATACCCATTTGGTTTTCGCCGGAAACCGGCTCGAAGATTTCGAGCGGCGCGCGCGGGGCGAAACCTACGAGGAAATTGCGAAAGCCGGCGGCGGGATTTGGTCGACCGTGGAAAAAACACGCGCCGGGAGCGAAGCGGACCTTTTCGAGGAGGCGAAAAAACGAGTCGAATGGTTCTTGAAATGCGGTACGACGACGATCGAAGCGAAATCCGGTTACGGACTCACGCTCGAAGACGAGCTGAAGATTCTGCGCGTCCTTCAACGATTGGATAGTGAGACACCGTTGGAAATTGTTCCGACATTCCTCGGAGCGCATGCCGTGCCGAGTGACATGCGTGTCGAGCAATATGTCGATCTTGTGATCGATGAAATGCTGCCGCGCGTGGCGACGGAAAAGCTGGCCGAGTTCTGCGACGTATTTTGCGAGCGCGGGTATTTCGATATGGAGCAATCGCGAAAAATTCTGAGCGCGGCGAAGAACGCTGGGCTGAAACTACGCGGGCATGTCGATCAACTGACGAACTCCGGCGGGGCGAAGCTCATGGCGGAGCTCGGCGCGACCACAGCCGATCATCTGGAGAAAACCGATGAGCAGGGGATTGCCGCCTTGAACGCGGGGAACGTGCAGCCGGTGCTTTTGCCAGGGTCAGTTTACGCGCTCGGATCGACATCTTATCCGCGCGCGCGTGCAATGATTGAAGCCGGTCTGGCTCTTGTGCTTGCAACTGATTTTAATCCAGGTTCGTCGCCAACGCCATCAATCCCGATGATCCTGTCGCTCGCCTGTACGCAAATGAAAATGTCGCCGGCTGAAGCGATCACGGCGGCGACAATCAACGCGGCGTATTCATTGAGCCGCGCGAACAAGATTGGGTCGCTTGAACCCGGCAAGCTGGCGAATGTTGCGGTGTTCGATTGCCAGGATTATCGCGAGATCGGGTACTGGTTCGGCATGCCGCAGACGCATTCCGTCTACGTGCGCGGCGAACGGGTAGTTTGATTCTCGCGCGAATTCGCGCCAATCCCGCACAAACCAGAATTGTAGGGCAGGCGCATCGCCTGCCAATTCGGCAACCGGAGCGGTTGCCCTACAATTGCGCGCGGCTTAACGTCGCTTCCCGCATGAAAGTTGACGTCGAGAAGCAGCCGGATTCGACCTCGCGCTTGTACATTCAGCTGCCGCCCGAGGAGGTCGCGAAGGAATGGGACGCGATCGCGAATAGCTTCGCGCGCCACGCTAAGATTCCGGGATATCGGCCTGGGAAAGCGCCGCGCTCGGTGATCGAAAAGAGATTTCGCAAGGAAATCCAGGACGAGGTTACGAAGAAGCTCGTCTCGAAAAGCTATCACGACGCGATCGCGCAGAAGCAACTGCGCGTCGCGGCAGTGAGCAATGTCGAAGAGGTAGAGTTTGGCGAGGACAAATCGATGCGCTTTCGCGCGACGGTGGTGACCGCGCCTGAATTTGAATTGCCGGACTACAAAACTATTTCGGTGAAATTGCCGGACACGAAAGTGTCGGAAGCCGAGATCGACGCGGCGCTCGAGCGTCTCCGCGAGCAGGCGGCCGATTTTGTCGATGTTGCCGGGCGCGCTTTGCAGATAGGCGATTTCGCGGTGCTCGATTTTGACGGCGCAATCGATGGCCGGCCGGTGCGCGAAATCGCGCCAAACGCGAGCAAAAATCTTCAGGGTGGCAGAAAATTCTGGCTGCACCTCGAGCCGGAGAATTTTCTGCCGCGCTTTTGCGAGCAACTCATCGGGATGCAACCGGGTGAAACGCGGAGCGTGCAGGTGGAATTCCCAGCCGATCTTCCCGTGACCGAGCTGGCCGGGAAAAAAGCCGATTACGCGGTGACGGTAAACGAGATCAAGGAGCGCGTGCTGCCGCCGGTGGACGACTCGCTGGCGGCGAAACTCGTGCCGGGCAAATCGCTTGTCGATCTTCGTCAGATGATCGGGCACGATCTCGAGCACGAGAAGGAGCACGAGATCGAGAGGGCAAAAGAAGCGCAGATACTCAAGTTTCTCGGCGAGCACACGACTTTCGATTTGCCGCCAGCGCTGTTGAAAAATGAAACGCGCCGCGCGCTCAACGAGCTGGTGCATCGCAACCGCGAGCGCGGCGTTCCGGACGAGGTCCTGAAAGAAAAGGAGAAAGAGCTGATCGAAGGCGCCGGCTCGGTCGCCGCGCACCGCTTGAAGACCAATTTTATCCTCGACCGGATCGCGGAGCACGAGGGGATCAAGGTCACGCGCGAAGATGTCGATCTTCGCATCCGGAAGGAGGCCGCGCGTTACAACCTTTCGCCTGACAAAATGCGCAAAGAAATCGAAGAACACACCGGGCTCGATGCGTTCGCTGAGCAGATCCTGCTGGGCAAGGCTCTTGATTTCCTGAAGGCGAATGTTAGCGTCGAGCCGGCTGCAGAAAATTCTGCCGCGGAAAAAGAATCATGAGTGAATCCAACGCAAACGTGTCGCAATCGATCCTCGTTCCGATGGTAGTGGAGCAGACCGGGCGCGGCGAGCGCAGCTACGATATTTACTCGCGCTTGCTCAAGGATCGGATCGTTTTCGTCGGGCAGATCGACGATCACGTCGCCAATTTGGTGATCGCGCAGTTGCTCTTCCTGCAGATGGAGGATTCGAAAAAGGACATCAACATCTACGTCAACTCGCCCGGTGGCTCGGTCACGGCAGGGCTGGCGGTTTACGACACGATGCAGTTCCTGACCTGCGATGTCGTGACCTACTGCATCGGCATGGCGGCAAGCATGGGCGCAGTGTTGCTATGCGCCGGCACCAAGGGCAAACGTTTCGCTCTGCCAAATTCCGACATCATGATCCATCAGGTCTCGGGCGGCGCGCAGGGGGCGGCCAGCGACGTGGAGCGGCAGGTCGATTACATGTTCAAATTGAAGAAACGTCTCATCCGCATCATCGCGCAGCACACCGGGAAACCGGAGGAGCAGGTGCGACTCGATTCCGACCGCGATTATTACATGTCGGCGCAGGAGGCGAAGGATTACGGGTTAGTCGATGAGGTGATCAAGTCGCGCAAGGAAATCAAGGGGCTTGACGGCGCGACGCTCGCTTCGAGCGACCGGCTTGAGCCGGCAGTGGCGCGCAAGGGCGAGGAATAGAAGCTGCTTTTTAGGGGGTAAATATGGCTCGCGCGTCCAACCTGACGATGTGCTCATTCTGCGGCAAGAGCCATGCCGAGGTGCGCAAGTTGATTGCCGGCCCGGGCGTTTACATCTGCGACAGTTGCATCAACGTCTGCAAAAGCATCCTCGACAAGGAGCTGAACGAAGACGCCCGCCGCCAGTCATCGAACATTCGAGTGCCGAAGCCGGCGGAAATTCGCCGTTCGCTCGACCAATATGTGATCGGTCAGGAGGTTGCGAAGAAGACGCTCTCCGTCGCAGTCCACAATCATTTCAAACGCGTGTTGCAAACGACAACCGCGAGCGCGGATCCATCCTCGGCTTTCCAGCCCGATCCGCTGGCGGAGGTCGAGATTGAAAAGAGCAACATCCTTTTGATCGGACCAACCGGTTCGGGTAAAACGTTGCTCGCCAAAACGCTCGCCAAAATTCTCGACGTGCCGTTTTGCATCGCTGATGCGACGACTCTGACCGAAGCCGGCTACGTCGGCGAGGATGTCGAGAACATTATCCTCCGGCTGCTCCAGAACGCCGACTACGACGTGAAACGCGCCGAGATCGGCATCGTTTACATTGACGAGATCGACAAGATCGGCCGCAAAACCGACAACGTTTCGATCACGCGCGATGTTTCCGGCGAAGGCGTGCAGCAGGCGCTCCTCAAAATCCTCGAAGGATCGACATGCAATGTGCCGCCGCAGGGCGGTCGCAAACATCCCCATCAGGAATACATTCAGGTCAATACCGAGAAGATTCTTTTTATCTGCGGCGGCGCGTTCATCGGCCTCGACAAGATCATTCAAAAACGAATCGGCCAAAAAGTGATGGGCTTTGGCAGTCCCACGCTCGAGCTCGAAGACGCGCAAAGGAAACAGGCCATCCGCCATGTCGAGCCGGAAGATCTGCTCGCTTTCGGGATGATTCCCGAATTCATCGGCCGTTTGCCAGTGGTCAGCTCGCTCGACGCGCTGACCGAAGACGAGATGGTGGCGATCCTGACCGAAACGAAGAACGCGATGATCAAGCAATACACCAAGCTCTTTTCGATGGAGGGCGTGCGGCTCACGGTCACGAAAGACGCGTTGCGTGCACTGGCCGCGCAGTCCGTCACAAAGGGCACCGGTGCGCGTGCGCTGCGTTCCATGCTCGAGCGGATCATGCTCGATATCATGT
>JBHEMD010000069.1:0-9613 GCA_046262735.1 Chthoniobacterales bacterium
GAACCTCATCCTCATCATCTCGGCCGTGAGCTGCATCACCCTCGCCCATGTCCTTTATTATGTGGCGATTCACGAGATCGGCGTCGCCCTTGCCCAAACTCTTCAGCTTCTCTGTCCCGTCGGCGCAATGGCCCTCTCCGCCTGGATTTTCCACGAACGCGTTACCCACGCACAACTCTGGAGCGCCGCCATCCTCCTCCTCGGCGCCTTCCTCGCCATGCGCACCAAACCGGTCGCGATGACGGAAACGGCCGAAAACATTTAGTGAGAGGTTCGTTCAACCATCTCGCTTCACGCGCCTGGCGCGTAGCCAACAGATTCGTTCCATCGCGATCTTTTTTCACGACGGCGAGTACGGCGTTCCTGCTGCCATCGGCGCGGTTGTCGCAATCGCAGCTGGCCCGATCATGTACGGGCTCGCACAAAGCCGCGTCGGCAAAAATAATGCGACCCCTGATGCTTTCGGGGCCGCTCCACTCAGGCTACACTCTCGTTTTGCCGTGGACTTGAAGCGTTATCTCCTCTTACGCCAAAAACTCGTCGACCGCGCGCTCGATCTTTATTTGCCAGAGGGGAGCGTCAAACCCGCGACGATTCACAAGGCGATGCGTTACAGCTTGTTCGCAGGCGGCAAACGGCTGCGACCTATTTTATGTCTCGCCGCTGCGGAAACCTGCGGTGGCAAGATCGACAATGCGCTCCCGCTCGCCTGCGCGCTGGAATGCATCCACACCTACTCCCTCGTGCATGACGACCTCCCGAGCATGGATAACGATGATTTCCGCCGCGGCCGGCCGACTTGTCACAAAGTCTTCGGCAACGGGATCGCGGTGCTGGCAGGTGACGCGCTGCTCACCATCGCGTTCGAGATCGTCTCGCGCGCAAAAACTTCGCCGCGTTACGGCATGTCGATCTTGCTGCGCGAAGTCGCCATTGCCGCCGGCAGCCAGAAGCTGATCGCGGGCCAGGTCGCCGATCTCGAAGCCGAAGGCAAGAAGACGACGCGCGAACAAGTCCGCTTTATTCACCAAAACAAAACCGCGGCTATTCTCACCACTTCGGTGCGCCTCGGCGCAATGAGCGCCAATGCGAGCAGAAAACAACTTGCTGCGATCACCAAGTTCGGACGCGCACTCGGGCTCGCCTTCCAAGTCATCGACGACATTCTCGATGTCACCCAGACAAGCGAGAAGCTCGGCAAAAGCGCCGGCAAAGATATCGCTGCGCAAAAAGCGACTTATCCGGCCGTCATCGGTTTGGAAAAATCGCGCGCCGAGGCGCGGCGGCTGACCAACGCAGCCCACGCTGCATTGTCGATCTTCGGCAAAACAGCCAACACGCTGCACGAGCTGGCCAATTATCTCCTCGAGCGCGAATACTAAAGTAGCGCGACCGTCTCGGTCGCGAATCTTTGCGGTGCAAGCGGAACGCTTACGCTACTTTTAGATTCGGATCGATTTCCTCGGTCACATTCGATTGAAAGCCATTCTGCAATCGCAGCGAGGCCGCAAACGCGATGATGGCCGCGTTGTCGGTGCAGAGCCAAGGCTGGGCGGCCTTAAACTCCAATCCGTCACGGTCGCATGCTTCTTGCAATTGGCGTCGCAGCTCTTTGTTGCAACTGACCCCACCGCTCACCGTGACAAGATCGACATCGTGCTTGCACGCGGCGGCGATCGCCTTTCGCACAAGCACATCGACGACCGCTTGTTGAAATGACGCGCAAAGATCGCTCAGCGGCTTGTCGTCCTGAGCGAAGTCGAGGGATCCCGCGGCGTTACCTTCACGCTTTCGCGACGAGATTCCTCGACTCCGCTTCACTTCGCTCGGAATGACGGAAAGTTTCTCAAGCAAATAGCGCACGGCGGTTTTGAGGCCGCTGAAGCTGAAATTGTCCGAGTCGAGCATGCTGCGCGGCAGATCGAATCGCGTCGGGTCGCCGCCCGCGGCGTGCTTTTCGATCTCGGGACCGCCGGGATAGCCGAGGCCGAGCAGCTTGGCGACTTTGTCGAAGGCCTCGCCCGCGGCATCGTCGACCGTGCGGCCGATCACTTCGTAATCGGCCACGCCGCGCACCAGGATCGACATCGTATGACCGCCGCTGACGACGAGTGAAACGTTCCGTCTGATCTCTGCCTCAGGAAAAAACGGCGAGAGAAGATGCCCTTCGAGGTGATTGATCGCGAGGTACGGTTTATCGAAGCCGATCGCCAGACCTTTGGCGATCGACGCGCCAATCATGAGCGAGCTGGCGAGGCCCGGTCCACTCGTGGCGGCGAATGCGTCCACCGTGGAGATGTCGATCTTCGCGGCGCGCAACGTCCGCTCGAGCAGCCGCGGCGCGTGCACGAGATGGTTGCGCGACGCAACTTCGGGAACCACGCCGCCATATTTTTCGTGCTCGGCGATCTGCGAAGCAACTTCGCTCGCCAGCAACTCCGAGCCGCGCAGGATCGCCACTGCGGTTTCGTCACAGGAGGTTTCGAGCGCGAGGATAGTCACAAACCAATTGTAGGGCAGGCGCTCCGCCTGCCAATCGTGTTAGTTGCAATTTAGATCAGCGCGCGGCAAGCGATGCGCTTGCCCTACAATAATTCGGCGACGGTCATAGACCGCCGCTACAGATTATTTCTTCGCGCTTTCTGGCTTGGTTGCGTTTTGCTGGGCGTAGATCATTACGCCTTTGAGCGCGTCGATCGCGCGGAGCATCTGCGGGTCGCGCGTTTTGATGATTTCCTTGTCTTCCTCGGGCTTGACGCCTTCGCCGCTGCGCAGCGCGAACAGCGCGCGTTCCTGTTCCGCGCTCATCGGCACGCGAATGTTCGGCGCGACGCCGTTGCCGTGAATGACCTGTTTACTCGGGGTGTAATATTTCGCGGTCGTAAAACGCAAAGCCGAACCGTCCGGCAATTGCATCACGTTCTGCACGGAACCCTTTCCGAACGTCGTTTCGCCGACAATCACGGCGCGATGCAAATCTTTGAGCGCGCCGCACACGATCTCGGCGCCGCTCGCGCTGCCTTCATTTGACAACACCGCCATCGGAAAATTCGGACGGGGTTTCGCGCTCGCGGGCGTCGTGTACTCGCGCTGCTGCGAAGCGACCCGACCCTGCGTCGAAACGACCTTCGTATTCGGCGGCAAAAATTGTGCGCACACGTCCACGGCGCTGTTCAGGAGTCCGCCGGGATTGTTGCGAAGATCGAGAATCAGCGCCTGCATCCCCTGTTTCTGCAGATCATCGAGCGCGCGCGAAAGTTCCTCGGCGGTGGGTTCGTTGAACTGAATAAGGCGGACATAAGCGATCTTGAACGGCCCGGTCAGCTCGGGATCGAGCAGGCGCGCGCCTTTCACGCTTTGCACTTTTATTTCCACGCGCTCGAGCGCGTACTCCTTCACTTCCTTCGTAGAGGGCCGCAGGATGGTGAGCGTCACCTTGCCCCCGGCAGGACCGCGCAAACGATTCACCGCGTCCTGCAAATCCATTTTTTCGGTCGACACGTCGTTGATTTTAAGAATCTGATCCCCGGAAAGAATACCGGCTTTGGCCGCGGGCGTATCTTCCATCGGCGTCACCACGGTGGGCAAACCGCCCTTGACCGACACTTCGATGCCGAGGCCGTTGAAGCGGCTGCGGGTGTCGTCCTGCATGTCGCGGAAATCCTCCGGGTCCATGAACTGGCTGTGCGGGTCGAGCGAGCCGAGCATTCCTTTCATCGCCGCCGTGATTAGCTCGTGGTAACTGGTCTTGTTTCCATCGACGTAATCCTGCCGGATCAACTCCACCGCTTTTGCGAAGATGGAAATTTGCGAGTAACCGTTGTCCTCGCCCGCCTCCGCCGCCCCGGCGTGGCGGAGACGCAGGCCCAGAAGAATGAACGACAACAGGCAAATGAAGGTGCCGAGAACAATGCTTCGTCTCATCGAATGAAATCTGATCGGCGCACCATCGCCTATGGCCCGCTTTTCGCAATCCATGGGGAGCGCACGCATCTTGCGTGCAGCCTTCGGCATCCTGCCAAACGGCCTGCGGTTCTCGGATGGCCGCGGCGCATACACGTTTGCGGCAGGATGCCGCGAACAGCACGCTGGAAGCGTGCGCTCCCCATAACGCTGTGCCTGGCAGCCTCCCTGGCGCTCGCCGCGCAAACACCCGATTCCGAATATGAAGCGGTGGCCGAAGAGTTCATTAAAGGTTATTTCGCCGCGCGTCCTCTTGAAGCCACTTCCCTCGGCCTGCACGAATACGACGGCAAGATCACCGATTACAGCCGGCTCGCGCTCGATGCCGAGCTTTCCCGCCTCCGCCGCTTCGACGATCGACTGAAAAAGTTTGAACCGAACAAGCTGAGCCCGCGCCAATCGGTCGATCTGCGCATCCTTCAGGCGGCCATCAAGAAGGAACTCTTCGAGATGCAGGAGATGTCGATCTTCGAGCGCAATCCGATGGTTTATGCACGCGCGGCCGACGTGAACGTTTACATCAAGCGAAATTTCGCGCCGCTCGAGGATCGCGTGCGCAGTATTACTGCAATCGAAGCGCAAGTGGCGAATATCATGATTGCCGCGCGCACGAACCTCGCTGACGCCTTGCCGAAACCGTACGTTGAGCTCGCCATCAGGATCGCTCGCGGCGCAGCTGATTTCCTCAAAAAAGATTTGGTCCAGGCAATCGCCGAGCTCAAAGATGAACGCGTCCGCGCCGAGTTTCAGGAGTCCAATCGCAAAGCAGCCGCCGCACTCACTGATTACGCCGCGTGGCTGGAACGTGAGAAATTGCCGAAAGCCACACTCGACTTCGCGCTCGGCGCGGACAAATTTCAGCGGTTCCTCGCCGAAACTGAACTTGTCGATCTTCCGCCCGAACACATCCTTGAGATCGGGCTTGAGCAGCTAAAACAGGAGCAGGCCGCGTTCGCGGAAGCGGCCAAAAAAATCGATCCCGACAAATCGCCGGCCGAAGTCTTCAAACAAATCCAGCATGAGCATCCCACCGCGGATAATCTGCTGAGCGACATCGGCAAAGATCTCGACCAAATCCGCAAATTCATCATCGGCCATCACCTGGTTATGATCCCCTCGGAAGTCCGCCCGCGGCTCAAAGATACGCCGCAATATCGGCGCGCGACTTCGTTTGCATCGATGGACACGCCCGGGCCGTTCGAAAAACGCGCAACCGAAGCCTATTACTACGTGACGCCCACGGAGAAAGATTGGCCGGACAAACAAAAAGAGGAATGGCTCACGGCGTTCAACTACTACACGGCTGATATCATCTCGATCCACGAAGTTTACCCCGGGCATTATGTGCAGTTCCTTCGCCTGAACGCCTCGCCGGCGACTAAAGTCGAGAAGGCCTTCGGCAGCTATGCCTTCATCGAAGGATGGGCGCATTACTGCGAGAAAATGGTGATCGACCAGGGTTACACCGGTGCCACGCCATCGCCATCGTCATCACCGGGCCCAAAGGCAAAGCCGGCGGCAAAACCGAGTCCAACGGCTTCGGCAAGTCCCAGCCCAGGCCCGGACGACGAGAAACGCGCCGCGAAATATCGCATGGCGCAGGCCGACGAAGCGATGTTGCGCTTATGCCGGCTTTGCGTCGCCATCAAAATGCACACCCAAAACATGACGGTCGAGGAAGGGACAAAGTTCTTTCAGGAAAACTGCTATTACGAAGAAAAGCCCGCGCGCGCCGAGGCGATGCGCGGAACGTTCGATCCCGGCTATCTCAACTACACGCTGGGCAAATTGCAGATCTTGAAATTGCGCGACGATTACAAGGAACAGGAGGGCGCCAATTTCACGCTGCAAAAATTTCACAACGAACTGCTCAACCACGGCATGCCGCCCATTCGCCTCCTTCGCGAAATCATGCTCAAAGACAAGAATAAGTGGGACGCGGTGCTATGAGCTGCACGCGCCAGCACGGACAATTGTAGGGCAACCGCTCCGGTTGCCGAAGTTAGAGCCTTGGGGCGGCAGGCGGACCGCCCGCCCTACAATTCCCTTCGGTCGTCGATCTAATCCTCACCGTCACTTTCGCCTAACAGATTTTTCAGCAACGGCTGCGGATTGCTCGGCAGTTCCTCGACGTCGCGCAGCTTTTTCGTGATCGCGCGCGAGCGCACGGCTACTTTGTCCATATCGCTCGAAGCTTGGTCGAGCTTTTCCTTAACTTTTGAAAGCGAATCGCCGAACTTCGCAAACTCGCTCTTTACCCCCGCGAGTAGGTTCCAAACTTCACTCGAACGCTTTTGGATCGCGAGCGTGCGAAAACCCATCTGCAGACTATTGAGCAATGCCGCGAGTGTCGTCGGTCCGGCAAAGATGACGCGACAATCTCGCTGCACTTGTTCGACCAACCCGACGCGGCGAATCGCCTCGGCGTAAAGTCCTTCCGTCGGCAGAAACATGAGCGCGAAATCAGTTGTCCGCGGCGGGTTGATGTATTTGGCGCAAATGTCCTTGGCCGATTTTCTCAGCTGCACTTCCAAACCTTTCATCGCGCTCTCCACCTGCTCGACGTCTCCCTTGTCCTGCGCCGAAAGCAGCCGGTGATAATCCTCGGTCGGAAACTTGGCGTCGATTGGCAGCCACACCGGCGCGCCGTTGTCGTCGCCCGGAAGTTTGATCGCATAGTCGACGCGTTCGGCCGTGTCGTCACGCGTCTGCACATTGCGCGCGAATTGCTCGGGCGTGAGCACCTGCTCGAGCAGCGCACCGAGCTGCACTTCGCCCCAGCCGCCGCGCGCCTTCACGTTGGCGAGGACTTTTTGCAATCCACCGACATCGCTGGCGAGTTGCTGCATCGCGCCGAGACCCCGATGCACCTGTTCAAGCCGCTCGCTCACCAGTTTAAAGGATTCGCCGAGCCGTTTCTCGAGTGTGCCTTGCAGTTTTTCGTCGACGGTGGCGCGCACCTTTTCGATTTGTTGCGCGTTGTCCTGCTGCAATTCCTTCAAACGAAGATCGACAATCGCCCGCACGCTTTCGAGCGATTTGCCCAGCTCCTCGCGCTGGCTTTTCGCAATCGAGGCTCCCTCTTCGCGGTTGCGCGAAAATTCGTCGCGCAAACCGCGATCGAGCAATTCCAAACGCCGGACGAGTTCATCTTGAACATCCGAGCGGCCGCGACCGTCACGTCTGCTCAGGAGAAGAATGACGCCCGCCAGCAATCCACCGGCGGTAAGGCCGATCACGACATAGAGCAGCGGGCTCATTTACTTCTCAAATAGCAGTTCGCCGGCGCGATCGGTCGCTTTCACGACTGCTTTGATCAGCGTGACGCGCAGCTTGCCTTCCTCGAGTTCGAGGATGCCGTCGATCGTGCAACCGGCCGGGGTCGTGACCGCATCTTTTAGCAGCGCGGGATGATCACCCGTTTCCAGGACAACGCTTGCCGAACCTTTCATGGTCTGCGCCGCGAGTAAGGTCGCGATATCGCGCGGCAGGCCGACTTTGACGCCGGCTTCGGCGAGCGATTCGAGGATGATGTAGGCAAACGCCGGACCGCTCGCCGAAAGGCCAGTCACCGCGTCCATGTGTTTTTCATCGACCACCACCGTGCGACCAACCGCGTCGAACATCGTTCGCGCGATGTCGAGATCGGCGTCCCCGGCATGAGCACCTGGGCAAATCGCCGTCATGCCGCAGCCGACCGCCGCAGGCGTGTTTGGCATCGCCCGCACGACCGGCACTTTGCGCTTCTTTCCGCCGCCGGCGGCCGCGAGTTGCTCGTCCAGATAGGCCGTCGGCACCGAAGCAGCGACGGAAACAAGCAACGTCTTGGGGCCGATCTCAGGCGCAATCTCCTCCAACACTTCGCCCACCGTTTGCGGCTTTACGCTCAATAGAATGATGTCGGCACCTCTGACCGCTTTGCGGTTGTCATTGATCACGGTCACGCCGAGAGCTTTCCCGCGCGCGGCGGTTTTTTCCCGGTGTTTGATCGTTGCAATAATGCGTTTTGGTTCGAACAACCGTTGCTTCACGTATGCGCGCACGAGAATGCCGGAAAGTTTGCCGGCACCGAGGACGGCCAGTTTCTTTCCTGTCATGTCGAGCGGAATCGCTGGCCGCGCCGTAGCTTTATGCGAAGGCTGGGAGACATCTCTCATCGTTTTAACAGTAAAAGATTGAACTCGTTCGTCTTCCGACTCTCTCGCCACTTCCCTCGCGGCGCAACCGTCCATGTCGCTCGCCCCACTCGCTCCATTCCTCGATTTCGCTCGGAATGAAAAGCTGACTAAAACCGCAGTTTCACGCCGGCATACGCGGCGCGGCCAATCGCTGGAAATCCAAACACCTCGGCATAATTCTCGTCGGTCAGATTATCGATCCGACCGAAGATCGAAATGTGCCGGTTCACCTCGTATTCAGTGGCGATGTTGACGAAAGCGTAGTCTTCGATGTCGAAATTCGGACCACCGAAATTTAATTCCTCGCGCGCGTTCACGAATTTTGCCTCGGCTGTGGTGCGCAATTTTTTCCACCAAAGGTAGGAACCAGAAACGTAAACCTCATTGCGCGGCCGGCGCGGCAAACGCGCGCCCTGCGGCTGAGAAATATCGACCGACGAAGTTTTCTCCGCTTCCAGATAAGTGTAGCTGGCGGTGAAAACAAGATCGACAACCGGTTCGGCGCGCAGCTCGGCTTCGAATCCCTGGGTTTCAGCCGCGCCGAGGTTGAGCGTTTGGAAAAGCCCGTTAAACCCAATGACGTTCGAGAGGTCATTGTGAAAATAGGTCGCGCCGATCGTGACTCGATTTTTCCAAAGCCGCTGCTCGACGCCCATGTCCCAGCCGAGATCCTTTTCCGGCTCGAGCCCGAAGTTCATTCCGAAAATTTTATCCTGACTACTGGGCGGACTGAAGCCGGTCGCAACGCTCGAGTGCAGCGTGGTATTTGTTTTGTCGATCTTATAACTGCCGGCGACGCGATACGTCCAGACATCGCCGAATTGGTTGAAGTGGTCGATGCGCCCGCCAGCGACAAAGATGAAATTCTTGATCGTAGCGGTCCCTTGGAGAAATCCCGCGACTTCTTCGGTGTGATCGCTCACGAAGGTCGGTTGCGGCCCAAAAATTTGCAGGACAAACGGCCGCTCCTGTCCGGCATTCAAGCGGCTGTAAAAGAATCCGCTCGTTAAAGTGAGCCAGGACGCCGGACGCAGGTCGTTCTGATAATCAACCTGCGTGCGTTCAAATAGTGCTCGGGTCGCCCCGAGGAAGCCGTCCTCGTTTGGATCGTTCAATTGCCGCTCGTGATCGTAGCTGAAAATGAACTTGTGTTCCCACCAGTCGGTCGCGCGCCAATCGAGGTGCGGCCCGATCAGCCAGCGCTCAGTCAGAAAATTGTCGATTGGTCTCGGATCGAAAATGGTATTGGGCAGTCCGATGTCGCTCAGCGAATACGTGAATAAACTGCCGATGCGAAGTCGTTCGCTCGCCGACCAACCGAGATCGGCGAGCGCCGCGCTGTTTCGGTACTGATTGTTCGGCCGCGCGTTATCGGTGTCGAGTCGGCTCGCGCCGATCGAATAATCGAAGCTGTCGATCTTGCCATCACTTTCGAGTGACTCGCGAAACGTGTCGTACGAACCGCCCTCAGC
>JBHEMD010000070.1:0-2754 GCA_046262735.1 Chthoniobacterales bacterium
ATTCGGTTTTCGATTGTCGCGGCCCCAGCTCCAGGTATTGCGGAACCAAATCGTGGGCAGCAAATGCAGCATTGCCGGTTCAGGGCCGCGGTTTGTCGCCGTCGCGCGGATCAAAATGTCGTGCGGCGCCGCTTTGGCGTACTCAATCGCGATTTCGAAAAAACGGTCTTCCGCGAGAACACCTGTGGTCCACAGCTCGAATTCGCCTTCGGTTTTCGAGCGCGCGCCGCTTTGTGCGATCAATTGCTCGTAGGGAAATGCCGCCTGCGGGTAGCGGTACAAGATCGACATGTAACTGTGCGTCGGCGTCGAGTCGGTGTACCAGTAAAGTTCCTTGACGTCCTCGCCGTGATTGCCCTGCGGGCCGCTCACGCCGAAGAGCCGCTCTTTCAAAAACCGATCACGTTCGTTCCAAAATGCGAAAGCAAAACAAAGCCGGCCTTTGCGATCGCAAATGCCGGCCAGCCCGTCCTCGTTCCAGCGATAAACACGCGAGCGCGCGTGCTCATGCGGAAAATAATTCCAGGCGTCGCCATTCGCGCTGTAATCCTCGCGCACTGTTCCCCACGCGCGCTCGGCCAGATACGGCCCCCAAAAATGCCACGGCTCCTCGCTCGATCTATTTTCCGCGAGTCGCGCTTGCTCGGCATTCATGGACGCCGACTAGGAGCGAAAATCAGTAATCGGCAACTGAAAACAGGTGTCACTCGCGCGCGGTAAATGCTAGGGCGCGAGCGCCGGGCGCGCTGAAGGCGTGAAAAGAAGGACAGTAAGAGATTCCTCGACTTCGCTCGGAATGACAAAACAAGACTCTGCTTCGGATCACTGATCACTTATCACGCTTTTACTCCCATTCGATCGTGCTGGGCGGCTTGCTCGAGATGTCGAAGCAGACGCGGTTGACGCCTTTGACTTCGTTGCTGATGCGCGAGGAGATGCGGGCGAGCAATTCGTAGGGAACTCGCACCCAGTCGGCGGTCATGCCGTCCTGACTTTCCACGATGCGCAGGACGATGGTGTTTTCGTAAGTGCGCTGGTCGCCCATCACGCCGACGGAACGCACCGGCAGCAAGATCGCGAACGATTGCCAGACGCGATAGTACCAGTCGCTCGCTTCCATCTCGCTTTGCACGATCGTGTCGGCTTCGCGCAAGATCGACAATCGCTCGGGGGTAACTTCGCCGAGGATGCGCACGGCCAGACCGGGGCCGGGGAACGGTTGCCGGTAAACAATTTCCTTCGGCAACCCGAGCTGCAATCCGACCTGGCGCACTTCGTCTTTGAATAATTGCCGCACCGGTTCAACGAGCTCGAAGTGCATTTTCTCCGGCAGCCCACCGACATTGTGATGGGTTTTAATGAGCGAGGCGGGGTTGCCGCCGATCGAAACGCTTTCAATCACGTCCGGGTAAAGTGTGCCCTGTGCGAGAAAGCGATAACGTGGCACGGGCATCTTGCCCGTGTCCGTCGGCTGGAAGCCGATGCCACTTTCGTCTTCCGCTAGCAACTCCTCGGTCGCGTGTTGAAAGACGCGAATGAACTCGTTACCGATGATCTTCCTCTTTTCTTCCGGGTCAATTACGCCGTTGAGTGAGCGCAGGAAACGCTCGGAGGCGTCCACGTATTTTAGTTTGATATGGAAATTTTCACCGAAGACACGCTGTACTCTTTCTTCCTCGCGCGCGCGGAGCAGCCCATTGTTGACGAAGATGCAGGTAAGCTGATCGCCGATCGCCTTGTGCAGAAGCGCGGCTGTGACCGATGAATCAACTCCACCGCTCAACCCGAGCACGACTTTTTCGTCACCGACCTGGCGTCGGACGCGCTCGCATGCCTCTTCAATGAAGGAGCCCATCGTCCAGTCCATCGCGCAGTGGCAGACGTGATAGACGAAGTTTTGCAGGATCTCCTTGCCGCGAGGCGTGTGCGCGACTTCGGGATGAAATTGCACCGCGAACAAATTGCGCTCGGTATTTTCGATGGCGGCGAAGGGCGAATTCTCGGTGCGCGCAGCGGCATGAAATCCAGCCGGCAACGACGTGATTTTATCGCCGTGACTGTTCCAGATATCGAGCTGCGGCCCGAGGCCTTCGAATAACTTCGAGCCGTCGAGCACGTGCAGAGTCGCGGCGCCATATTCGCGGCGTGGACTGAACTCGACCTGCCCGCCAAGATGATGGGCCATCAGTTGCATCCCATAGCAGATGCCCAGCACCGGAATGCCTAACGAGAAGATTTCGGGATCGGGATGCGGGGCGGTTTTATCGTAAACGCTCGCAGGCCCGCCCGAGAGAATAAGACCCCTGGGATTCAGTTTCCTGATCTCGGGCAGAGGCAAATCGAAGGGCACCACCTCGGAATAAACCTGGAGCTCGCGAATCCGACGCGCGATGACCTGAGTGTATTGCGCGCCGAAATCGAGGATCAGAATCTTGGAATACGCCGGAGGTGTTTTCACGGGCGTGGGTAATCGGGCGGGGTCTCCGCGGCAGCTGGGGCGCCGGTGGGATTATTTATTGATTGGCTGGGCACCAGTTGCCCCTGGCCGGAAATGCCGCGCTTGAGCTGGGAACCTACTTCCTCAGTCGTGCGTTGTTCCAGCGGATCGGCGCAGCCGCCGGCGAGCAGCCCGCATCCGATCGCGACCAAGATCGACAGGCGTTTCATTCGCTCATTTTAGGAAGTGAGCTATGCAATGCAAGCGGTGTAGCGTCGCTGGTCTTAAGCGGCGAAACTAAATGACGAGCGCTGAGG
>JBHEMD010000071.1:0-2676 GCA_046262735.1 Chthoniobacterales bacterium
ATGTGAGTGCGCGACGTCGCGCAGGACCCGCCGCGCAGGACGTACTGATGGCACATGAAGTTGCCGTTGTATTTGCCGAGCGCGCCCCGCTCCGCGCGATAACCGGGATAAGGCGAATACGAACTGCGCGTCCACTCCCAAACGTCACCGAACATTTGATGCAGATGTCGATCTTCCGCTGAGACAGCGGACTCTACAGCCACCGGATGAAATTGTTCAGTTTCGACGAAATTTCCGTCGATCGACAGATCGGCCGCGGCGCGTTCCCACTCGAACTCAGTCGGCAATCGCGCGCCGGCCCAGTTCGCATAAGCGTCGGCTTCAAAATAACTGATGTGCGTGACGGGTTCGTCAGGCTCGATGTGACGCAGACCCGAGAGCGTAAAGTTCCACCATTCGCCGTCACGCTCCATCCAGTAGAGCGGTGCGCGCCAGCGCTGTTCGTTAACCGTCATCCAGCCTAACGAGAGCCAAAATTCGGAACGCGTGTATCCGCCCGCTTCAATAAACTCGAGATACTCACGGTTGGTCACCGGCCGGTCGGCAAGCGAGAACGCCGGGACCAACGCGCGGTGGCGCGGCCCTTCATTGTCATAAGAAAAGCCTCGGCCATCGTGACCGATCTCCATTGTGGTTTCGTCGAAATCGACAAAAAAGGTAGGGCAAGCTTCCAGCTTGCCGCCTTCTTCAGATCGCAAGCTGGAAGCTTGCGCTACTCTGTAAACAGGATAGAGCGGGTTCTGGGCGAAGACGTGTTTGATATCGGTGACGAGCAGTTCCTGGTGCTGTTGTTCGTGATGAATGCCAAGGGTCAGGATCGGCTCGATTTCGCGATAAAGATCTTCGTCAGCGTCCGAGATCAAATTGTCGATTTTCTTATCAACGGACGCGCGATAGCGCATCGCCTCGTCCACGGTAGGCCGCGAGATCAACCCACGCAGATCGCGCCGGTGCATATCGCCCGCCGCGTTGTAGTAAGAATTAAAAAGATAAGCGTATTCCGGGATCTCCGGCTGATAACCGCCCATCCATTTCCTCAAAATGAAAGTTTCGAAAAACCACGTCGTATGGGCGAGATGCCATTTCGTCGGGCTGACGTCCGGCATCGATTGCACGACGCAATCTTCCGCGGCGAGATCGCGACGCAACCCGGCGGTAAAGTCGCGGACGTCATGAAAACGCGCGAGCAAGGCCCCGGGGGCCGAGGGCTGCGGCTGCGAACGCCTCGGCACGGTCGCAGTCTCAATCGGCATTGCGACCGCGCTGCGACTCAAGTAATGCCGCCTTCCTCTTCGAGCTCTTCGCGGCGTGCCTCGAGCATTTGATCGTGCGCCGCTTCCTCGCGGCCGTCGCTCACCAGATGTTCGCCGAGGCTTTCTTCTTCCTCGGCGTCGGGCCGCGGCGCGCGATGCCCTTTCGTGCCGGGAACAACATTCCATTCTTCGGTCACCTCAGCGTTCTCGTCCGTCTCCTCGGGCGGATTGTTATTTTCTACGCCCATCAGTTCCTGACGCGCCTGGTTCCAATCGGCATCGGTGAATTCGTCCGGATTGCGCTCGTCGATCATGGCAATCTCGCGGGCGCGCCGTTCGATGTCTTCGGGCGAGGGCACGCCCATGCCATTGCCGTGCAGGGAAATCTTGCCGGCAGCGGGCCTGGATTTATCGTTCATACTAATAATACGAAAGTCGAAATCCTTTCGTCTGCAACGACCTTATCGCGGCAGCGTGCGCCCGGAAAGTGTATTTTGAATCGGCGCGCTTGTAGCGGCGGTCTATGACCATCGGACGAAATTAATGCGACGCTCACAGAGCGCCGATACCGTGCAGCGAAAACCCCTTTTGTCATTCTGAGCGAAGCGAAGAATGGAGCGAGCGGGACGAGCGACATGAACGGTTAAGCCGCGAGGGTAGCGGCGAGTGAGTCGGGAGACGAACGAGTTCAATCGATTTTCCGCGCACGAGAGCCAGAGATCTTTCGCTTCGCTCAAGATGACAAACTATAGCCAGCCACCATTGTCATTCTGAGCGAAGCGAAGAATCTCTGACCATCTCTTCGCATCGAAGCGCGATGAACCGCATCGACTCCAAGTTTGTGCCTCTGAAAAACGGCGGCTCGCTCGCGTACGTGGAGTACGGCGATCCAGTCGGCGTGCCGGTGTTTTTCTTCCACGGCTGGCCGAGCTCCAAAACGATGGCGCAATTGACCGACAGCGCCGCGCGCGAGCTTGGGGTGCGAATCATTTCACCGGATCGACCCGGCATTTGGGAATCGCGGTTTCAATCAAACCGCACACTGCTGGATTGGCCCGGCGTTTTGGAGCAACTGGCTGATGATCTCAGGGTCGACCGCTTCTACATCTTTGCGATCTCCGGCGGTGCGCCTTACGCCTACGCGACCGCGCTGCGATCGCCCGAGCGGGTGCGGGCAATTGCGATCGCCAGTGGCGCGCCGCCGATTGTGGATCTTGCCCATGAGGGCGGGTTGCTGCGGCTTTATCGCTGGATGCTCGCGCTTTATCGAACGTCGCCCAGACTTTTGCGCGCATTCTTTTACGCCGCGCGCCCAATCGCTGCGATCCGGCCGCCGATTCGTTTGCGACCGTTGCTTCTCAAGATTCTGCGGCTGCAACCGTGCGACGCATCGGCCCTGCGCGATTCAGCCGCATTCGAAGCC
>JBHEMD010000072.1:0-3025 GCA_046262735.1 Chthoniobacterales bacterium
CGCGACCGGTCAACATAGGCGACGGCTTGTTCTTGTTTTTCGCGAGCGCGCGCCGGAACATTGCTCTCATGGCAGATCATATTTACAAGAAAATCGAGCTGGTCGGCTCGTCGCCGAACAGTGTGGACGAGGCAGTGAAGAATGCGTTGGCGCGCGCGGCGAAAACTGTTCGCAACATGCGCTGGTTCGAAGTGACCGAGACGCGTGGTTACATCGAGGAGGGCAGGATCGCCCACTGGCAGGTGACGCTGAAGGTCGGCTTCACGCTCGATAACGGTTGAAGCGTTGAGCCGTTAAAGGGTTACATCGATTCTCGCACCGCGATTCAACGCGTTTAACGGGTGAACGACTATTCTTCCAGAGTCTGATAGAGCTTGGTCGCGCCGTAGATGAGAATCGCCGGTTTAGCGGCGAACAACGTGAGCCGGAAAACGCCGTTGAGGATCCGCGTGACCGGGAGCCGGTCGAGGATCAATCCGGCCACAAAAGCGTAACACAATGCCTGAGCCGGGTTCTGGCGGACGTAGTCCTCGGTTTGGCTGAGCAGTGCGTCGAATTGCTCTTTGGTATAGCGCATCGTGCGCTCAGCGATGTCCTCGGATGGGGCGGCAGATGATTCGTCCATACATTTAATCTTCGAATATGAATCCTTCTCCGCGCGCAGCCATTTGGTCAACGCAAAGATAACCAAATCGAGCTGGCGCCGGCGCCCGGTGGAAAGTCAGCGGGAGCCGGTGCGTGCGAAGTTTTTCCGGCCCGGCGCGCCACCTTCAGACAACACCGAGCCATCACCTCGAGGGCTTGCCTGCCCAATTCGGAACAATTGGTCGAGAGCAGAATGTGACCATCACGCGCGGCGAGTTGCAGTGCCAGCATCAGCAGCCCCTCGAAATCGCGCTGCACGCGGAATGTTCTGGTCCCTCCCCACCGCGCGAACGTCGGCGGGTCCAAAATGATCATATCGAATTTTTCACCTCTGCGCGCCAGCCGCGGCAACACTTTGAACAAGTCGTCAGGGATGAATCGATGCTCGGCGGTAGTCAGACTGTTCAGCCCAAAGTTTTCCCGGCCGCGAGCCAGCCATTTTTTTGAAAGATCGACATTCACCGTCGCCGCGCCGACCGATGCCGCCGCCACCGAGAACGAGCAGGTATAGGCAAAACAATTGAGCAGCCGTTTTGGCGCCACTTTGCGGACACGTGTCCGGTTTTCACGTTGATCGACAAACAGGCCGACGGAATAGCCGGCCGTAAAATCGATCCCAAACTTCAGGTGCCGTTCCGTGGCGGTCGTCTGCAAATTTTCAGCTCCATCGCCAAAGAGGAAGCGCGGCTGTTCGCGCTCCTCATTTTTCTTTGGCACAAAGCGCGTGAAGATTCGGCCCAAATTGAAGCCCACAGCCGCGGCCCACAAATGCAGTTCCAAAACCAGCTGCTCCCGCGCCACCGGTGTTTTAAACGAGATGAGAATATCGCGTCCGAACCGCTCGACCCAGCCGTGCTCGGCGGTGGCCACCCGATGCGCATCGGTTCCTTCCGCCTCGAAATCGCGCAGCAGCGCGGCGTCAGTCCAGCCGGCGATCTTTTTGCGCGGCGCGGGAACCTTCAGACGCATCGTATCAAGAGCGGACACACCCAGGGCGGCGGTTGCTGCGGTCGTTAGGCGCATTAGACTCTGGTTTTATTCAGCGCAGCCCTGGCGCCGACGCGCAAGCTTTTCATGATGCAACAAGTCATGGTCCGCCTTCCGGCGAGCACTTCTAACCTGGGGCCGGGCTTTGACTGCCTGGGCGTAGCACTTCGCTTTTACAATTATGTAACTCTCAGGCGCGGCGAAAAGTCGCGGTTACCGGCAATGGCCGCAGCAGCAGCAAGGCTGTTCTTCAAGCACACCGGGGAAACTGCGTTTCCATTTTCCTGTTCCATTTCCGGCGACATCCCGCCGGGGCGCGGATTGGGCGCCAGCGCGACAATTCGGCTTGGCCTGCTACACAGCCTGAATGAGCTCTGCGGCCGCCCGCTCGACCCATTGTCGATCTTTCGTCTGGGTGCGCAGTCGGAAGGTCATCCCGATAATGCCGCGCCCGCGGCCTTTGGCGGTTTTACTGTTGCCCGCGGCATGAGCGTCCAACGCTTCCGCGTTTCGGCGCGGCTTTGCTTTGTTCTCCTCGTGCCCGATACGCCGATCAAGACCGCAACCGCTCGAAAGATTTTGCCGCGACAGATCGGCCGTCGTGAAGCGGTGGAAAGTTGCGGGAACGCCTGCGCAATCGTTGCTGCGTTCGCCTCGCAGCGCTACGACAATTTGCGCAATGCGTTTGTCGACCGGCTTCACCAGCCTTTTCGAACAAAGCTGATTCCGTCTTTGCCCCGGGTCATCGCCGCGGCGGCAAAAGCCGGTGCGCTCGGCGCGTTCCTCAGCGGCAGCGGCTCGACGATTTGCGCCGTCACGTTGAACGATCCGCAAAGGATTGCGGCTGCAATGCAGCGCGCGGCAAGATCGGTTACGTCGCGCGTGATCATCACCGCCGCGGACAACCGC
Organism: Chthoniobacterales bacterium; assembly: GCA_046262735.1. GTDB lineage: Bacteria > Verrucomicrobiota > Verrucomicrobiia > Chthoniobacterales > UBA10450 > AV17. Next base: position 2,542 of record JBHEMD010000072.1, read on the forward strand.
GGCGTCCGAATTACCAATTAGAAACCAGCAATCAGAATGCAGCGTTGGCTTGAAAATCTCGAACAATTCGCGATTGACGTCATTCTCGAGCGGCGTCACGGCACTCGGGCGGCGATCTTGCGCCGCATTCTTTACGCCCTTTCCCTGCTTTACGAGGACGTCGTCCAGCTTCGGCTTTATCTCTACCGCAAACGCATTTTACGCGAACGCGCGCTCGGCTGTCTCGTTATCAGCATTGGAAACCTTACTGTCGGTGGAACGGGTAAGACTCCGATTGTGGAAAAATTTGCCCGCGCTTTGCAAAATGGCGGACGTCACGTGGCCATTCTGAGTCGCGGCTACAAGAGTGTCCCGCGCCCGAGCAAACGCGGATTGCTCGCAAAACTACGTGGCGACCATGCCGATCCGCCGCGGGTGGTTTCGGATGGAAGGTCGTTACTCCTGGATTCGCTTACCGCTGGAGACGAGCCCTACATGCTGGCGC
>JBHEMD010000073.1:0-2664 GCA_046262735.1 Chthoniobacterales bacterium
TCTACGAAGCCTGCCCGGTCCTAAAATCTGAGCAGCCGGCGCGCAGCTCGCGTCTCGCGTTGTGCCAGCTAACCGCGCGCACATTGCGGCGCGGACTTACATTGCTCGGCATTGAAGTCCCGGAGCGGATGTAGGCAGCGATGCAAAACGAGCTCGATATCGTCCGCGACGTTTCCAAGCGCCTCGACGGTGCCGGGATCGCTTACATGCTTACCGGTTCGATGGCGATGAACTACTACGCCGTGCCTCGAATGACGCGCGATATCGACGTCGTCGTCGCTATTTCACGGAACGACGTTGAACGCGTGATCGAGTTATTTCGACCGGAGTATTACGTCAGCGAGGAGAGTGTGCGAGAGGCGCTGGCCGACGAATCAAACTTTAATCTCATCCACCACGAAAGCGTGATCAAAGTCGATTGCATCGTGCGCAAAAGCAGCGAATACCGCCGCGTTGAATTCGCGCGGCGACTTCAGGTGTCGATCCTCGATTTTACGACGTATATCGCCAGTAAGGAGGACCTGATCATTTCAAAGTTGTCTTGGGCGAAAAATTCCCGTTCGGAATTGCAGCTGCGCGACGTGAAAAATCTGCTCGCGATTGAGTACGACGCGGATTACCTTCGAGGCTGGACGCGACAACTCGGGCTCGATACTTTGCTGGAGGAGTGTTTGCATGCGTGATACGCCGCCGGAAATCGAACGCCGGGTACGCGACCAAATCATGGCGCGCTCGCCGGAGCAGCGATTTGTCATGGGAGCGGAAATGTTTGAGGCCGCCCGCGCCATGATCGTGGCGTCGTTGCCGGGCGACTTACCGGAATCGGAACGCAAACGGCAGTTGTTCAGACGAATCTACGGCGCGGAGCTGCCGTCAGCCATGGCATAAACGTCCCTACGCGTCGAAGTAGCGAGATCGCTAAAGTAGGGCAAGCCTCTGGCTTGCCTTCTACAGGATTTGCAAGCGAGACGCTTGCGCTACTCTAAAACGCTTCTTCCGGCTCGGTGACGTTGCGGGCGCGATCTTCGAACCGGGTGAATTCTTTCAGGAAGGTGAGGGGGATTTCGCCGACGGGACCGTTGCGTTGTTTGGCAATGATCAGTTCGGCTTCGCCGGCTTTTTCGGCGCGCGCTTCTTCATCCTCCTCGTAGATCTCCGGCCTCACGAGCAGGCCGACGAGGTCCGCATCTTGTTCGATCGAACCGGACTCGCGCAGATCGCTCAGGCGCGGTTTGCCGCCCGAACGTTGCTCGGGTTGGCGGTTCAACTGCGCGACGACGATGACCGGGATCTTCAATTCCTTGGCCAAACCTTTGATCCCGGCGGAAATCTCCGAGATCTCGAGCTGGCGATTGTCCTGTGCGCGGCGCGATGTCGATCTTAGCAGCTGGAGATAATCGATCACGATCAGTTGCACGTCCTGCTGCGCTTTGAGCCGGCGCGCTTTCGCGCGCAACTCGAGAATGGTGAGGCTCGCGCTGTCGTCGATGAAGATTTTTGCTTCCGCCAATTTCGATGCTGCTGCAGTGAGGCTGGGAAAATCGCGCTCGCCCAGAAAACCGTCGCGCACTTTTTGCAGATTGACCCGGGCGCGCGAGCAAAGGAGACGCTGCACCAATTGCTGGCTGCTCATTTCCAAACTGAACACGCCGACCGGAAGTTTTTCGTTGATCGCGACGTGCTCGGCGATATTCATCGCAAATGCGGTTTTACCCATGCTTGGGCGCCCGGCGATGACGATCATTTCCGCGCCGTGCATGCCGCTGGTCATCCGGTCGAACTCGACAAACCCGGTCGAGACACCGGTGATTCCACCTTTGCGCTCGTAAAGTTTTTCGATCGACTCGATCGCCTCCATGACCTGGTCTTTCATGGAAAGCATTTGGCCTTTGAACCGGTCTTCGCCGACCGCGAAAATTTTCTGCTCCACTTCGTCGAGCAGCTCGCCGACCTCGTCCTGTTCCTCGTAAGCGCGGCGCACGCTCTCGGTGGCGGCGGTGATGATCGAGCGCAAAATGTATTTGTCGCGAACGATGTCGATGTAGTAGCCGAGGTTGGCCGCGGTCGGCACGAACGTGTAGAGACTGGTCACGAACGCCGCGCCGCCGACGGCGTCGAGCAGGTTTCGGTCGCGCAGCACCTGCGTGAAAGTGATCAGGTCGATCGCCTCCCCCGCATTCCAAAGATCGACCAGCACGTCGAAGATCGTCTGATGCGCCGGGACGTAGAAATATTCGGCGGTGATTTTTTCAACGCATTCGCCGATGGCGTCGCGTGGCGAGATCAGCATTGAGCCGAGCACGCCCTGCTCAGCTTCGACGCTGTGCGGCAGCGTCCGGTGAATATCCTGCGGGGAACCTGTTGGCGAGTTGGCGAAAACTCTTCCGCCATTCCGCTCAGCCGGACCTCGGCCAGCGCCATTCGCTGTCTTTCGAGGTTTCTCAGGCTCGCCGTTCGGGGCGCCTGGAGAACTCGGCATCTATTTTGTTTCTGTGCGTTTGCGGGTGGGCCGGCCGCGCTCGGGTGCCTCGGCTGCTTCGGATTTCGGCGCTTCTTCGCTCGCCGATTTTACCTGAAAAACAAATCGCGCAGTCACGTCCGAGTGCAACTTGATCGGCACCTCGTGCTCACCAGTTGTCTTGATCGGATGCTCGAGCACGATGC
>JBHEMD010000074.1:0-5401 GCA_046262735.1 Chthoniobacterales bacterium
TGCGATTTGCGCGGCAAACGCAAATCTACCCTGATGGGGCGAGACTCTGTCGAGCCGACGAGTCCGCGGGTTGGAGTGACGAACCTTTACGCTCGCTTAATCTTCGTCAACGATCACACGCTCGGCCGCACTCGTCTGCCCTCTCGCACCGTAAACGATCACGCGAGTCCCTGGCTTGATGAGGTGTTCGTCGATCTTTCTTCCGGCTTTGTTCGCGTAATGGACGGTCTTGCCCAGGACATAACTGATCGGGTTTTCGTCCTTTTCGGTGCGGACGACGATCGTCTTGCCATGCTCGTACTTGGTCACGGTCCCATGCGTGCCGGTGGTCGTCTCTGCGGTCGTCGTGGTCTGCGCAAACGCCAGCGGGGCAGCCAGCGCGCACGCAATTGCAATAATTGTTCGCTTCATACGCATGTTCTCCGGTTGATGTTCCTACTTGAAGCTTCGCGACTGCCGAACCCCGCGGATGCTCTCAATGGCTTTCGGCTGGGCAACGCGCCGAATAACAAAAGCCGCAGGTCCATTTCGGAACCTGCGGCTTCGAATTTCGTTTCTTCGCTGTCGCGATTAATCTTCGACAAGGACGCGCTCAACCGTGCGACTGTCGCCGGTGCCCGCGTAATACACGCGCACTTTTTGACCGGCCCGCAGCGGAGCCGTCACCACTTTACCGGTGGCGTCCACGATGTTCGCGGCCGTGCCGAGGGCGAAGCTGACTGGCCCTTCGGTGCTCTTGACCACAATCGTCTTGCCGGGCGTATAAGTCGTGACCGTACCAGCCGCGTAGGTCGTGCTGGTCGACGTTGTTGTCGTGGTTGGTTGTGTTGTCGTTTGTTCTGTCGTAGTCGTGCTTGTCTGCGCGAACGCCAATGGCGTAATCAGCGCGCAAGCCAAACCAAGGATTGTTTTCTTCATGATGGTGTCTGTTCTGGTTGATGCTTCTTAACAGCCTCGCGGATACGAAGCTTTGGGACGGATTGACCCGTCCACTTAGATTGGACTTGATACGGCGCCGCGCTATTCACCCTTTTTTGGGCAAATGAGCCATTGAGACACCATTCACATCGGCTAATGTCGTCGTGTCGATGATCCGCTCGACTGTCGATCCACCGATCACGCCTGACCTGGTGGCGAAACACGGTCTCACCCCAGACGAATTCGAGCGCATCAGGAAAATTCTCGGGCGCGAGCCGAATTTCACCGAGCTGGGGATCTTTTCGGTCATGTGGAGCGAGCATTGCTCGTACAAAAATTCCCGGCGCGAGCTGAAGAAACTTCCGACCAGCGGGCCAAACATTCTCGTCAGAGCCGGCGAAGAAAATGCGGGGGTCGTCGACATCGGCGATGGCTGGGCGATCGCGTTCAAGATCGAAAGCCATAATCATCCGAGCGCGATCGAGCCGTTCCAAGGCGCCGCCACTGGTGTCGGCGGAATCATTCGCGACATTTTCACGATGGGCGCGCGCCCGGAGTTTTGCCTCAACTCGCTGCGCTTCGGGCCGATCACAGATGAAAATTCGAAATCGGAAATCCAAAGTCCAAAATTAGCGGCGAATCGTCGCTTGTTTACCGGTGTCGTCTCTGGAATCGCCCACTACGGCAATTGCATCGGAATTCCGACGATCGGGGGCGAGATTTATTTTGACGAAAGCTTCGAGGGCAATCCGCTTGTGAATGTTTTTTGCCTGGGCGTCCTGCGACACGACCAGCTCGCGCGCGGCAAAGCGGAAGGTGTCGGAAACCCGGTCTTCTACGTCGGCGCCGAGACCGGCCGCGACGGTTTGGCCGGCGCCGCATTCGCCTCGCGCGAACTGACGGAACAATCCCGCAAAGATCGACCAGCAGTGCAAGTCGGTGACCCGTTTAAGGAAAAACTTTTGCTCGAAGCATGTTTGGAACTTCTCGCCCACGATGCGGTCGCCGGTATCCAGGACATGGGCGCAGCGGGCCTGACTTGTTCGACATGCGAAACGGCCAGCCGCGGGGGCAGCGGGATTGAGATCGACCTGAATCAAGTGCCCAAGCGCGAGTCCGGAATGACGCCGTACGAAATCATGCTCAGTGAATCGCAGGAACGGATGCTCATCATCGCCAAACGCAGCAAAGAAAATCTCGTGCGGGAGATTTTCGACAAATGGGACGTTCCCTGGGCCGAAATCGGCCGCGTCACTGATGACGGCATCATGCGCGTACGCAACAACGGCACAATCGCCGCCGAGATTCCAGCGAAACCTCTCGCCGAAGAAGCTCCGCTCTATTCCCGCGAAGCGAAAGCTCCTTCTTCTGTGGCCGGGATCGGCGATCCCGGCTACAACGATCTTCCGAAGATCGACAATCACGACGCGCTCCGCCAGTTACTCCGCGACCCGACCATCGCTTCAAAGAATTGGGTTTATCGCCAATACGATCACACCGTGCGGACCGGCACGATTGTGAAGCCAGGCTCGGACGCCGCCGTTTATTTTGTCCGCTACGCGAACAAAATTTTGGCCGCCACGACAGATTGCAACTCGCTCTACTGCGCACTCGACCCGCGCGAAGGCGCGAAAATCGCCGTTGCCGAAGCGGCCCGCAATCTCACGTGTTCCGGCGCCAAACCCCTGGCCGTGACCGACAATTTGAATTTTGGCAACCCGTATAAGCCCGAAAACTTCTGGCAGTTGCGTGAAGCTGTTGAAGGCGTCGCCGAAGCCTGCCGCGCGTTCGACACGCCGGTGGCCGGCGGCAACGTCTCTTTATATAATGAGAGCCCCGCCGGAGTGGTCGATCCCACTCCGACCATCGGGATGGTCGGCTTGATCGACAAAGAAGCGCACATCACCAACCAGTGGTTCAAAAACGCCGGCGACGAGATTGTTCTTGTCGGCGCGATCACATCGGCTGTGGCCGGCATCGATGATGCCGGCACCGCGATCACCGATCGCGGCTACAGCCTCGGCGGCTCGCGTTATCTAAAAGTTTGCCATGGCCTCAAAGTCGGCCCCTGCCCACAGGTCGATCTTGCCCACGAGGTCAAAATCCAAAATACCGTGCGCGAGCTCATCCGCGACGGTGTCGGGAGGAGCGCGCACGATTGCAGCGACGGCGGTCTCGCTGTCGCGCTCGCCGAATCCTGTTTTAATCGGGAGAAGTTGTTCGGCGCGGATGTCGACCTTGGCGGTGTAGAGGCGGCTGTCTCAGCCGCAAATGAAAAGCGGGTGCGGACACCCGCCATTACACTTTTCAACGAAGCGCAATCGCGCATCGTCATCTCGGTCGCGCTGGAGAATATCGCTCGCACGTTGTCGATCTTGCGCGAACACGACGTTCCATTTCAGCAGCTCGGCAAAGTCGGCGGCAACGAGCTGCGTATCCGAGTTAAGGAGGAGACGTTCCGCTGGCCCATCGCCGACCTTCACGACGACTGGTGGAACACCATTCGCCGCGCGGTGGAGAGCGACTCATCGACCGAGCGCATTCCGAGTTTATAGTGTCGGTAGGACGACGCCTCTGCGGAGCCGTCGAATTTTTCGGCTCGACGGAGTCTCGCCCTACCGAAGAGAGATTGAATGCAAACCAATTTGGTTGATTGTTTAGTGTGAGCGTTCCCGAACACAGTGGCACTCCCGAGATGAGTGAACGCGAGGCGTATCCGCAGCACGAGTGCGGGCTCTTCGGCGTGTTCGGTCATCCGAACGCCGCCGTGCTGACATACTACGGCCTGTTCGCGCTGCAGCACCGCGGCCAGGAAAGCGCCGGGATCGTGACGAGCAACGGCCCGGGCACATCGTTTCTGTTGCACAAAGACATGGGGCTGGTCTCGCAAGTCTTCGGCCAGGCCGAACTCGAGCAACTCAAAGGCAGCCGCGCCATCGGGCACACCCGCTACTCGACGACTGGGACGAGCACGGTCAAAAATGCGCAACCCTTCGTGGTCGATTGTGTGCGCGGCCAAATGGCCATCGCCCACAACGGGAACCTGACCAATGCCGACATCCTGCGCGACGAACTCGAGCGCAAAGGTTCCATTTTCCAAACCACCGCCGATAGCGAGATCATTCTCCATCTTCTGGCGCGACCCGCCGACAACGGCGCGAGCGTGCTGGCGGCGCTGCGCAAAATCCAGGGCGCCTTTTCACTCCTGATCATGAGCGAACGCGAGCTCATCGCCGTGCGCGATCCATTTGGCTGGCGGCCGCTTTCGTTAGGCAAACTCGACGGCGCTTACGTGCTGGCCTCGGAAACCTGCGCGTTCGATCTAATCCACGCGGAGTTCATTCGTGAAATCAAGCCGGGCGAAGTCCTGATCATCGACGAGCACGGCCTGCGCTCCGAATTCCCATTTCCGCCCGAGCAACCCGCCTTTTGCATGTTCGAATACGTCTATTTCGCGCGGCCGGACAGCATCATCGGCGGGGTAAACGTCGGCAAATTGCGCATGGAAATGGGCCGCGAGCTGGCGCGAAAATTCCCCGTCGAAGCCGATGTGGTTGTTCCGGTTCCCGACTCCGGCAACTATGCCGCGCTCGGTTTTGCGGAAGAGCTCAAGATTCCCTACGGCCACGCGTTCGTCCGCAATCACTACATCGGCCGCACCTTTTTGCAGCCGAGCCAGCTCATCCGCGATTTCGACGTGCGCGTGAAACTCAATCTGATCAAGGAAATGATCGCTGGGAAACGTGTTGTCGTGGTGGACGACTCGATCGTGCGCGGCACGACCGCCCGCGCGCGCGTCGTCAATTTGCGCGAAGCCGGAGCGAAAGAAGTGCACATGCGCGTGAGTTGCCCGCCGCACCGGTTCGCCTGCCATTACGGAATCGATTTCCCAGACCCGCAAAAACTCATCGCCAACCAGATGTCGATGGAAGAGATCCAGAAATATCTCGGCGTCGACAGCCTCGGTTACCTCGATGTCGAAGGCATGGTGCGCGCCACCGGTAAACCGCTGAACGAATTCTGTCTCGCCTGTTTTACCGGTAACTATCCCCTGCCCGTCGATCCCGCGCTCGACAAATTCATCATGGAAAAACGAGAAAACCGCTCCAAAGCGCTGGCCGACCAGGAGCGGCATCCGACGTTGTTCGCGGACTTGAAATGATTGGAATGACGAAGGAATGCACGAATCGTTTTGTCATTCGTCATTAGTCATTCGTCATTTCGCCCGCGGCGTTTAAGCGATGGCAGCGAAAAAAGCGTATGCCGCCGCGGGCGTAGATGTCGATCTTGCCAACCGCCTCAAAGGCAAAGTTCACCAACTCGTTCGGCAAACGCACGGGCCGCAGGTCCTTGGCAAGATCGGCGGCTTCGGCGGCCTGTTTCGAGCGAACTTTACCGGCGTGCGCGAGCCGGTTTTGGTGGCGAGCATCGACGGGGTCGGCACAAAACTGAAAATCGCGTTCGCGATGAACAAACACGACAC
>JBHEMD010000075.1:0-5620 GCA_046262735.1 Chthoniobacterales bacterium
GAAACCACCGCACAGCTCTGCTGACGCGTTCCTGGCACGCGCGAGCGGCGATCAGGAAAAAGCCCAAGCGCTTTATTCAGCTATTCGAGAGAAAAAGAGCGAGGAATGGGGCGAATCGCCTAAAAAGGAGTTTGTGATCGCAAAGGCCGCGACAATCGATGCCGGTTTGGGAAAAAAACAGGAATCGATTAGTCAGGCACGTCGTGCCGTTGAACTTCGCCCAATTGCCAAAGATTCCCTGCTCGGTCCTGACCTTGTCCGCACTCTCGCGTTGGTTTATGCGTGGACCGGTGAGCCCGGCCTGGCAATTGAGCAGCTGGAAATCATCGCGCGAATACCAGCCGGTCCGAGCTATGGCGAGCTCAAGTTAGATCCTACCTGGGATTCATTGCGCGGTGATCCGCGCTTTGAGAAAATTGTCACGTCGTTAAAGCCGCAATAAAGGGTGGCGCGGCTGAGATGAATGATGTCATTGAGAAATTTTTCGCGCTCGGCAATTCCTATTGGCTGACGCGCTTCGTTATTCTACGGCTGCTCGGGTTTGTTTATGCGATTGCGTTTCTCGTTGCGGCGAATCAGCTGGTGCCGCTAATTGGCGACCATGGGCTGACGCCAGCGACGCACTTTCTCGCCAGCATCCAGCAGCAAGCCGGGACGCGCCTCGCCGGCATGCTGAATGTGCCAACGCTGTTTTGGTTGGGAATTTCCGATGGCGCATTGTCGATCTTTGCCTGGACGGGGTTCGTCCTCTCACTCGTCGTACTCGGCGGGTACGCCAATGCCATTCTGCTCGCCATTCTGTGGGCGATATACATGTCGATCGTGCACATCGGGCAGATTTGGTACGGCTACGGCTGGGAGATCCAACTTCTTGAGACGGGATTCCTGTCAATCTTTCTGTGCCCGCTCATCGACGGCCGGCCGTTTCCCAAATGCCGGCCGCCGATCCTGGTGATCTGGCTATTTCGCTGGCTCGGCTTTCGCATCATGATCGGCGCCGGTCTCATCAAAATGCGCGGCGACTCCTGTTGGCGCGATCTTACCTGCATGTTTTATCACTACGAAACGCAGCCGATCCCGAACCCGATCAGCCGCTACCTGCATTTTGCTCCGTTTTGGTTCCACAAAGTCGAGACGGCTTGGAACCACTTTGTCGAACTGGTGGTACCGTGGTTCTCGTTTGGGCCCGGCACAGGACGGCATATTGCGGGCGTGTTGCTCGTCACATTTCAGCTTTTTCTGATCATCAGCGGCAATCTCTCGTTTCTCAATTACCTGACGATCGTTCCGTTCCTGGCCTGCTTCGACGACACGTTCCTGCGCCGCTTCTTTCCGGCGCGAATTGCCCGGCGAGCTGAGCAGGCGGCCGAGCAATCGCAGCCGTCGCGCGTCAACAACGGCGTCACGACTATGGTAGCGATCCTGGTCACGTACCTGAGCATCTCCCCCGTGCTCAACATGGCCTCGGGGCGCCAATTGATGAATTACTCGTTCAACCCGCTCGATTTAGTGAATACCTACGGCGCATTTGGCACAGTGGGGCGCGAGCGCGACGAAATCATTTTTGAGGGAACCGATGACGCCCTGATCACCGGCGAGACGAAATGGAAAGAGTACGAATTTAAAGCTAAACCCGGCGACCCCAATCGCCGGCCACCGTTCGTGGCGCCTTATCAGCCGCGCATTGACTGGCAGATCTGGTTCGCCGCCATGGCCTCCCCGGCCGACTACCCGTGGACGCTGCATTTCGTCTGGAAACTTTTGCACAACGATCGCGGGACACTCTCGCTCATCGCGAACAATCCATTCCCCGATACCCCGCCGCGCCATATCCGGGCGCGCCTCTATCGATATCATTTCGCGCCGCTCGGTGAGCGCGCCTGGTGGAAACGCGAGCCGGTCGGTGAATGGCTACCCGCTCTTTCCGCCGATGACGCGGAGTTTCGCCGGTTGCTTACGGCGATGGACTGGCTCGATTAAAAGATCGACAATCACAATCGGGACCGCCGCTCATGGCTTCGGCTCGCGTCAGCACCGCTAATTTCTTGCAACGGCTCGCCAAGCCGACCTCGCGTTTCTACCGCGATTATTTGGCCTGGCAGCACGGCGAAATTACGCAGACCGAATTGATAGGTCGCCTCCCTCATGTTGCGATGATTGGCGACAGCGTTTGCACGGGCCTCTACATCTCGTCCGCTCTGAGCACATTTTGGCGGAGCCGCCGCTGCCATGGGCGCAACTGGTTTTTTGATGATGATCGCTCCCCGGCCGGCGTCCGCAGCGTTTCGAAGAGAATTGAGGAATTTAGCCCATTTGTGGCGATGCAGTACGCGGGCGTCGGCGCCATGGTCGATCACGAACGCGACCGGCAGAATTTTTTTAGGCGTATTCTTGGGACACGGGATTTTTCGGGGCAAATCACCCACTTGCTCGCGGCGAAGCGATTTCCCGAACTCATCCTCGTCTCGATCGGGCACAACAATGTCGATTGGACATGGCGATGTCCGCCACCCGAATTACTCGAGCCGGAAGCTTGGTTACATCGACAAGCCCGTCTGTTCCGCGACAATTTCGAGCGACAGCTGCACCGACTTGTTGAAGGCGCACGCCGACAGCGTCACCGCGTCGCGATCGTGGTTTACGGTCTCATTAATTTCGGTGCCTACTTCAAAGGTCGCGCCGAGGCAGAGCGCCGACGCGAAGAGGACTGGCGCCTCTATCCGCATCTGGAAACCACCTACAAATATTTCCGAGGGTTCCGGCCGGAGTATCGACAGAACCTCGTTCGTATGGCCGAGCTGATAAACGACGAGCTGCGGGCTCTCGTGAAGGAGCGCGAGAGCCACGCCCACTTGCAGGTGCGCTATTCAGATGCGTTGGCAACCGCGGATCTGAGCCGCGCCGAATTGCTACACGACGTCGATGGTTGGCATGCCTCGGTCCAAGGTCACAATGTTCTCGCCGAAGCTGCCTTCAACGATCTCGCGCCGAGTCTTGAATTCCTCGACATCTACAAACCGCGTTCTTTTAATCGGGCGACGGTTTCGCGCAGCATTCGATAACCGAAATGTCCCTGCCGAACACGAAGTAATTCCGAGCCGGCCCATTTCTGGTGGAGCTGCTCGATATCAGCCGCGCGCGAAATCACATCGAAATCACCGGCGGCCAAGAGCACGCGCTCCGGATTGCACAAAGGCTGATTTTGCAGCGCCGAGCTGAGGTGAAAATGTCGCGCGACCAGAGCGGGATCGATGTTTGAGCGGCGCAACTCACGGCGCATGAAAATCGACGCCGGACTTTGCCAGATGGCGTGCTCAACATTTACAATCGGCGACATCAGTGCGACGAAACGCAAATCGTGTTCGACGAGCGCGAGCAACGCGCCAATCCATGCGCCGTAGCTCGTGCCGAGAATGCCGAAGTCGCGCGAGCCGCGCGCGCGCAATGCGGCGATCAGTTGCCGCACTTCCATCACGCCCTGGCGCAGGCCCTCGGCATTGCGCACCAGATCGGCCGTAATCGCCAGTTCCCCGTTCCAGTAACCGCGCGGCGTCCGCGAATAGTGATAGGGCAAATGCACGAAACAGGCGTTCCATCCAAGCGAATTGAAATGCGCGGCTAAACGGCGGTAACCAATCTGCGTGGCCGACAGCAGCGCGTGCAGGATCAGCAGAGTCGGTGCGTTCGATCCGTTCGTTGCGGCCGGAAAAAAGTCCGCGCGGGCAATGTCGTTGGCGGGAAACTTGGTGGTGATGGGGCTGCGCCAGCTAATCGTGGCGCCGTTGCCGAAAGCGCGGATAAGATCGACATCGTCCGGCGCGGCATAGTAATCGTGCGGCGTCATTTGCTCGCAGGCCGCGACATAACGCTCCATCTCGTCGCGACTGCGCGCGTGCAGTCGATGGCGCGCTTGCAGAACGTTGAATGAAGCGCATACGAGTGCATCGACCGTCCTGGCTCGGGCGCGCGCAAGGCAGGGACGCTGCGCCGTCACGCCAGTCCGGCGCGGACCGTCCGGTCGGCGCAGCGCGCCGACCTTACCAGGCATTCGCTCTTGCGGTGAATGGGGCAGATCGTCGGGTGTGAGCTGAAATTTCTCCCGCAACTCAAGGTAAAGTTTCTGAAACGCAGCCGTCAGTTCGTGCTCCATCCGCGGTCGCGCGACGGCTTTTGGCAACTCGGCAAAGCAGGAGAGCGGATCGCCGAAGGCGATCCAAACCGGTGCGCGCTGCAGGGGGAGCGAGCGGCGAATCGAATACAGCCGGTCGCTGCCGAGAATCACGCACGGCAGGATCGGGACACCGGCAAGGTGCGCCAGCGTCGATGCGCCGGGGCGAAGCGGCGCGCCCTCGAGCAGCGAAGCTTTGCCGTTGCGAATACCGCCTTCTGGAAACACGCCCACGACGCGGCCGGCCTTCAATCGCTCGATTGCCGTCCGGATGGTGGCCCGGTTTGCGCGGTCCCGGTCAGCCGGAAAAGCGTCAACCGCCCGCAAAAACAAACCAATGAACGGCAACGGGAAAAATTCAGCCATCGCCATCCAGTCAATTTTCCTCTGGACAACCGAGGAAATGATAAGCGGATCGAAATGGCTGATGTGGTTCGACGCAACCAGAAAGCCGCCGGCGCGGTTTGCATTCTCCGGCCGCAAAACGCGCACACGCGCGACGCAGCCGAAGAGCAGTTTCATGAACAACGCTGCCAGCCGGTTGGCAAGAGCATGAAACGCAGAAGAAATGACGAATGACTGTCCGAATGACAAAGATTCGGCGATTGGCTTGTTTCGGGCTTCGAGCTTCGTCATTGATCGGTCATTCGTTATTCGTCATTCGAGCTTCGTCATTATTTGCCCGGTCTTGTCCTGTTTGAGCTTGCGATACGAGGTCGCCCATTCTTCTGAAAGGGCGGTCGCTTGTTTTTCAACCGAGGGCGTTGCGATTTTCAGATCAGCCGGAAACGGGATCCGCAAAAATTCCAAGGCGCGTTCGGCTGCGTCGCCGTTGGACACAATCACGTCTTCGTAAAATAGAACAAGCGGTTCGATTTGGTTTTGGCAAAAATAATTTTCCCAGCTCGTTTCGTCGTTCAGGATGTCATTGTAGCGTCGATCGATCAGCTCGAAGTCAAAGCGCGGCGGAGGATTAAACTGCGGCGCTTCGCCCGGTTTCTGGCTCCAGATTTCGGTCTGGGACGCAATAGTCCATGAGACCGCCTGCCGGATGCGATCCCGGCGGCGCATCCAAATGTATTTTGGTCGATTGAAGACGGCGTCGAGCACTGCAATGCGAGCGAGCTGCTCGTAGCCGGGGATTTCGTGCAACATGTCAATTACCCTGTCGAAATAGGTCCACATCGCGACAAACCCAAACACGCCATTGGGCGTGCTGCCGTGGCGAAACGCGCGTTCAACATAAGCAGCGCGCGATGGACTGCCCCAGCGCTTCTCCCACGTCTCGGTGCGTTTGCAAAAAAAGTATTCCCCCGGCCGGCCCGCCACGCTTGTGCTGCGCAAAATGCTGCAAAGCAAATGGGTTCCGCTCCGTTGCACCGACGCGATGATATACGAGATTGGCGGTTTCACTCTTGAGCCGAAACGGCGAAGTCGTGGCAGGTTTTGAGA
>JBHEMD010000076.1:0-4968 GCA_046262735.1 Chthoniobacterales bacterium
CAGACCCGCGCGCACTGCCGGCGCTCACTGGCAGACGCGAAACTCGAGGGGCAGGATTTGGACGAAATTATTTTGGTTGGGGGCGTGACACGAATGCCGCTCGTTAGGCAGACGGTTGGTGAGATTTTTGGCCGGGAACCGAACACCTCGCAAAACCCGGACGAAGCAATCGCAATCGGCGCGACGATCCAGGCGGGAATTTTGTCCGGCGCGGTGCGAGATGTCGTGCTCCTGGATGTTACGCCGCTTTCGCTGGGGATCGAAACTTTCGGCGGGCTAATGAACGTGCTTATCCCGCGCAACTCGACCATCCCGATAAAGGCCGGCGAAATGTTTACGACGGCCGTGAACCAGCAGCGCTCGATGTCGATCAAAGTGTTGCAAGGCGAGCGCGAGATGGCGCGCGATAATTGGCCGCTGGGACAATTCGAAATCGAATTTGCGCCCGCGCCGAAAGGCGTGGCCCGAGTCGGCGTTCAATTTGAGATCGACGCCAACGGCATTCTGCATGTCCTCGCGCGCGACACGAAAACGGGCGCGGAAAAAATCGTCGAGATCCAGAGCGCGGTCGACGTGTCCGACGAAGCAGTCGAGGCGATGATCTCGGAATCGCTTGAGCACGCGTTCGACGACATGAGCGAGCGGGTCTGGACGGAAACAAAATTGAAAGCCGAGGAAATGCTGCGCGCTGTCGAGGCGGCGTTTGCTCAGGTCGGTGAAGCGATTGATGCGGCGGAGAAGGACAAGATCGAAGTTGCAGCGAGAAATGTTCGAGACGGTTTGGCTGCGCACGACGCGAGAAAGTTGAAGATCGCGAACGAGACACTCGATCAGGCGACGCAAAGTCTGGCCGCGGCGATTGTCGAGCGGGCAATGCGCGCGAGCTGATTACGGCGGCGTCGCCGTCGGGACCGGACTCGGCGCGGGCGTTGCTCTTGCCTTTGCGAGCGCTTCTTCGAGGAGCTTTTTTTCTTCCGGAAAAATGGGACCGGCCTGAGCGGCGAAGACGTACTCCTGCGCAGCGGGCGCGTTGTTTTCGTCGAGCAAAAGGAGCGCGGCGTAAACCGCGGCATGCGGATCGTGCACGCCTTCGGGCGGCAGTTTGTTGATGATTGCGATGCCTTCAGCGGTGCGGCCAAGCATGTAGAGTGAGTAGGCGTAAGTCATGGCGGCGTTCACGTCGTTCGGTGCGCGCTCGTAAGTTTCTTTCGCGAGGCGGTGCCCTTCGGCCGGATTTTGATCGACGAGCAAAGCGAACCGGGCGCAGTTTGCCGCGAGCCCGGGCTCGTTAGGCGAATTCTCATGAAGTCGCTGCGCGATTTTGTAGAGGTTGGGGAGATCGTTACTGGCGCGGTAAATCCTGGAAAGCGCGTCGAGCGCCTCGCGCCGCATCGGCGCTTCCCTCGAAACGCGCAGCCAAAGCTGTTCGGCTTCCAGGTTCAAATTCCATTTCGAGGCGAGCCGCGCGAGATTAATTTCGCGATCCGGCTGCTCGGCGGCGGCGCGTTCGGCCGAACGCCAGAGGGCCGCGAATTCCGCATCGGAAGAACTTTGGCGCGCCTGCTTCGAACTATACGCCTGATAAGCGAGGCGAAGATATTCGGAGTCGTTCCAGCTGCCGCTTCGAGTCCAGCGCTTCAAGCGCGACCAGTTTTTCGCATCAGCGAAAGCGTCGGCAATGGCGATAGCCGGCGGCGGATTCGTGGTGGTTTCGGCCGGCAATTTCTCCATCCACTTCAAGACTTCGCCGCCAAGGCCGTTTTTGTTCAGCCAGTCCATGAGCAGCGCGAGGTCCATCGGATTACGCGCGGCGACGGGCTTCACTTTCTCGAGCAACGCGGCAAATTTTTTCTGGTCGAGCTTTCGATAAAACTCAAGGCACAGCAGGTAATCGGAGAAGGTGACCTGCTGGCTCATTTGCAGATCCTGGGCAAGCGAATCGGCGCGCTGGAGATCGTTTCCTTGAATCGCGTTGCCGAGAAGGGCGCGAACCGAACCCGCGCGGAAGCCCGGCACGCGCTTCAAACGTTCCAGAACTTTGCGCGCTTCATCGTGCTTTTCCGGCGCAGGCGAACGAATGCGGAGAACGGCGAGATTGAATTGGTAGAGATCGTTCGCGGGCTCCTGCGCGACGGCCGCGGCGAAATGCGTTTCAACATCGGCGTCGTTGCCCTGGGCGCGAGCGAGCCAGCCGGCTACGACGTGGTAGGCGGCGCGGTCGCGTTGCGCTGGCGGAACGGATTCCAGCGCTTTGCGCGCGGTATCGAGCCGGCCGAAACGCAGCGCGGCGGAAGCAAGGTTGAGCTGGCTGTCGAGACTTTCCGGTTCGAGCCGCGCGATCTGCGCGCGCCACGCCACCGTTTCGGGCCGGTTCTGTTTCTCGCTGGCTTCCGCTAGAATGCGAAACGCCGGAAGCGAATCGTGATGCAGTTGCAAAACCTCGCGGGCAGCGCGCGTGGCACCGTCGAAATCATCTTTCGCCATCATCGCGGCGGCGCTTTTGAGAAGGTTCGATTCTCGCCAGCCGCGGTAGGCTTTCGGCCCGTAGGTGAGCAGGCTCCAACCGAATCCGAAACCGAGGAAAAGCGAAACGGCGCAGATCGCCAAGCGGCCCGGCGTGAATTTCAACTGGCCGCTGCGCACTCGCTTTACCCGGCGCCGGCGTCGGACGCGTCGAACATGCTCTGCCATTGCGCACTCCTATGCGTGCAACGCAGCGTGAATGCAACTGCGGACAAGCCGGTGTCGACAATGGATCCGAGGAAGCACGATTCCCGGCGAGACGGTCAATTTCCCTTGGAGCCGGCCCGCCACCGGGCTGCTCTTAACCGTTGTCTGACTTCCGCTCTCTGATCTCGGGCAAATTGCCGAGATTCACGGACTGACCCCGTCTTAGTCTTCCAGCAGTCTATGGTAAACCACCGCCGCAGCCCACGCGCTGATCGGACACGGGCTGCCGCGCGAAGCAGCGCCGAAAACGCTCCAAAACCGCTCTCGTCTGGGGCTGCGGCCTCAATCAGCAAGTCGCCGGGCTTCGGCTAGGCCTGCCCCGATTTTAAGTCTAACCTTCTGTCCTCGAGCCCGACTTGGTTAAGCGACTCAGCGAGCTGCAAAAATCCTCCAGTGTGTGAAGGCACCTCGATGACACGTCGAGAATGTCATATTTTTCGCCGGCGAAGAGGCGAAGACAGTATTTATGTGGAGCAGATGGATCATACTCGCGGCAGATCGAGAAATCGCCGTCGATGCTGGCTCTGCGATTGATTCTAAAATGCTTTGTACCGTTGCAAAGATCGCGGCACACACCGAGCTCAGCTACCCGCGAGAACAAACGATCGATATCCGCGGCATGCTGGGGCGCCGTTTGCGCCACCCGATCGCGTAAGCAATAACAATTTTGGAAGAACGCGTATGCGAAGTCTTCAAGATCGGGGGTGCCAGAAGCCGCGGCAGCGTGCACGCGCGAGTGCCAGCGGCGAATTCTTGCGAGCTGACCTCGCCAGCCACCATTCTTGTGAAGACTCCAACCAATGCCCATCGCGATGCTATTAACGAAACACCAGACCAGCCACTGAAATATTTCTGGTAAATGACACGCGTGGAATCATCGAGAGCGCTTGAACCAGAATCCGACGATCGAGCCAACCATCCCGTACGCCCATTCTCTGCGGCGTCTCCATAACGTGCGGATAAAATGATGAAAAGGCAGCTAGCGAGCACCACCGCTGAAACAAATACCATCATGAGATCCGCCATCTTAAGATATGGATGGCGCGGTAATCGTCTGTTGCGCGGAGTAGTTGCGACCTCTCGCGAATTCACACTTACGGCCATGTCGCCGTACCGCCGACTCAATGCCCAATGCATCGCGAACCCAAGAAGGGTAACCCCGAGAGTAATCCAAAAGAGGTTCATGTCATCCTAAGGATAGAACAGCGACTGCCAGCGGGTCGCTGCATCGCATGTTAGATACGGATGGCGGCGTCCAGTGTGCGCCAAGCGCTATCCGGTTCGACAGGCGGAGTGCCGAACGACGAAAACCTCCCCCAGCGCGCTCTGAAGAAAGACTCTGTCTCATCGGGGTGTAGATCGAGGGTGCGGCAAATGTCCCGTAGTATACCGGACACGAACGGCACCAACAACGACAAACTCGCGTCGAATGAGCGATGGCCAGGCAGGGAGTTGGTGGCCCCAACGATGTCTAGGAACGCTACGTCGAGTAGGTGATCGAGAGCGGCATCGTAATCGTCACGAGCGATGGCTAGACACCCGAGCACCAAAGAAGCGTTGCGATAGAGTCCGAGCTCGTTGTGCCGTGTGCTCTGACGAAGAATCTCTTGCTGGTACTGCTCCAAGTGTCTATCGAGCGTATCGGTATCCGTGGCTGTCGCAAGCGTCGGCTGCTGCTGGCGAAAAAAGCGCCGCTCCTGCTTGAGGAGCTGGATAGCAGCTTCCAAGCTGTCACCATTCTGTGACGAATCGCGAAACATGTGCACTAACGGGACACAACATCAGCCGCCGTGAGCCCGCAACTGGAGGAACATTCAATGAGCATCTTGCCAAGAAGTGAACTTGTCGAAGCAAAATGCCGCGATTCTAAGGGTGACCCCTTCTGGTCTTCCTCCATAATCCACCTTAACCGTTTTGAACTCGGTGCAGGTATGCTTTGACTCGGCGTCGTTCGGGTCCGCTTAGGTCACCTGGCTTGACTAACGTCACTTTACCTCTATCGACTCGAAAGTAAAACATTCTCGTGGCTCTGTCGAAGAACTCAGGCGCAGCGTCGGGGCCAGGCACCTGACAACTCGACAATAAGTGGCCTGAGGTCATACTCTTCGAGGGTGTTACAACTCTTACCTCCCCTTTTACAGTTGCGGTGCTTCCAACCTCCCCCGACGAGAGGGTCATAATCGTTGTCTCCTTTTTGTCGGCGCTCATCACATTGAGCTGGACCGTTCTGTTACCGAC
>JBHEMD010000077.1:0-19433 GCA_046262735.1 Chthoniobacterales bacterium
GTTTCGTCGTTCAGGATGTCATTGTAGCGTCGATCGATCAGCTCGAAGTCAAAGCGCGGCGGAGGATTAAACTGCGGCGCTTCGCCCGGGTTCTGGATCCAGATTTCGGTCTGGGACGCAATAGTCCATGAGACCGCCTGCCGGACGCGATCCCGCCGGCGCATCCAAATGTATTTTGGTCGATTGAAGACGGCGTCGAGCACTGCAATGCGAGCGAGCTGCTCGTAGCCGGGGATTTCATGCAACATGTCAATTACCCTGTCGAAATAGGTCCACATCGCGACAAACCCAAACACGCCGTTGGGCGTGCTGCCGTGGCGAAACACGCGTTCAACATAAGCAGCGCGGGACGGACTCCCCCAGCGCTTCTCCCATGTCTCGGTGCGCTTGCAGAAAAAATATTCGCCCGGTTTACCGGCCACATTCGTGCTGCGCAAAATGCTGCAAAGCAAATGGGTTCCGCTCCGTTGCACCGACGCGATGATATACGAGATTGGCGGTTTCACTCTTGAGCCGAAACGGCGAAGTCGTGGCAGGTTTTGAGATCGAGTTTGCCCGACGCCAGGACCGGGATCGCCTCAACACGGCAGATTTTTTTCGGGATCCAAAGATTGGGAACGCCGGCCTCGCGGAGCTTGTCCCGCAACTGTGAAAGATCGATCTCGACTGCGCTCAGTAAAACCAGCGCTTCGCCTTTGGCTTCATCCTGCACGCCGACAATGGCAACGGCGCGCTCGTCTCTTCCGCTGAATCCGAGAAGATCGACAATCCTGCTTTCGAGTGCTTCGTGCGGCACCATTTCGCCGCCGATCTTCGAGAAGCGCGACAGGCGGCCTTCGATAAAAAGAAATCCGTCTTCATCGAACCGGCCGATGTCGCCCGTTTTGAACCAGCCGTCGCGCAACACTTCGGCCGTCCGTTTTTCATCGTGCAGGTAGCCTTCAAAAATGTTCGGGCCGCGCAGCCAAAGCATGCCGGTCTCGTGGAGCGAGAGTTTGCGCTCGGTTTCCGGCTCGCGAATCTCAGCCGCAATACCGGGCGCCATTTTGCCGACCGAGCCGAGGCGGCTGGATGGCTGGATTTCTTCGCCAGGTTTCCTCGGCTGCGGTTCGGGCAGATTAACGCTCACCACCGGCGATGTTTCGGTCAGGCCATAGCCTTCGAACACTCGTTGTTTGAACCGCTCCTCGAAAGCTTTCGCCAGATCGAGCGGAAGTTTCTCCGCGCCGGTGATGACCAGCCGCAGGCTGCGCAGTTGCGGCGGTTCGGCTCGTTTCAAGTAGGCGCGCAGAAATGTGGGAGTAGCGAGCAAGAGCGTGAGCTTGTAACGCTCGACGAGCGCGGCGTTCTTCGCCGCTTCGAGCGGGTTCGGATACGTGACAATGCGCACGCCTTCGATCAACGGATACCAGAGCGTCACCGTGCAACCAAAGCTGTGGAAAAACGGCAGCGAGCCAAGGATGGCGTCATCGCGTTTCGCGTCGAGCAGGTCGCGAAACTGGGAAACGTTTCCCACAATGTTTCGGTGACTGAGCACGACACCTTTTGGTTCACCAGTGCTGCCGCTCGTGAAAAGCAGGACCGCTTCGGCCTGCCCGCCTTCTTTTGGAATTTGCAACAGGCGCACGAGCAGGCAGCGCGGACACAAGATCGACATCATCCACCACAGCAGAATCTGCCGCTTCAGGCGAGGCAGCTGCTCGTCAAGTTTCACGATCCGCTCCGGCCAGGGAAAATCTTTCACGCGATCCATGAACTGCGATGCCGAAATGGCGATGCGCAGGTCGGCGCGCCGGCAACACGATTCGTTGGCTGCGCGGCCCATGGTGAAATTAAGGTTCACGGCAACTTTGCCCGCCAGCGTCACCGCGAGATTGGCTACCATCGACGCTTTGCTCGCCGGCAAGACGATCGCGATCCGCTCGTCCGCAAATTCGCTGCGCAAAAGTCGGCTCAATGCCGCCGCGGCGCCGAGCAATTTCGCACGGCTCAGTTGGCTGTGATCCGTCCCATCGATAACAGCAGTTGAAAAACGCCGGCGTTTCAATCCGCGGACGCATTCGTCGCCCAGATGTCGATCTAGTCCCGGGCGGCGGCTGTAACAGAACTCGCCCAGCTTGAGCAATTCTTCACGGACCGTGGCGATGTCGGCCGCGTGGGCGTCGAGCGGTTTTCCGAATGCGACGCTCACCCGATACGGAATCTCTTTCGGCCGTTTGGTGAAAAAGCGGCCGCCTTGGAAGGAAAAGATCGATCCCCAGAGCCGATCGAGCCACACCGGAACGACAGGCGCGTTCGCGTGCCGCGCGATCAGTTCATAGCCGCGACGCAGCCGGAGCAATGTGCCCGCGCGTTCGAGCTGGCCTTCGGGAAACAGGCAGACAATTTCGCCATCGGCGATGCGCTTTGTCGCGGCGCGCACGGCCGAATGTGAATGACGGGTATCGATTGGAATGCAGCGGGCGAGGCGCAGCAACGGGTGCAGCAGAGGCTTGCCATAAAATTCCTGGTCGATGATGTAGCGGATCGGCCGATGCGGGCAGGCGAGCTGGAGCACGAGCGCGTCCACCCAGGTGATGTGATTGGGCAATAAAAGAAAGCCGCCGGATGGCAGGTTCTCCAATCCATGTGACCGGACGCGGTAGAGACAGCGCAGGATTAGTCCGCCGATCATGTAAAGGGCGCGTTCGGCCGCGGACATCCTGGGCATGTTTGTGATTTACAATCAGCGCGGGGCCAACTGCAATCGGCAATTGTCGATGGCGAATCCTTCCACCGCCGCGCGATCAGGCGCGCGCACCGCGCTCGTGCTGTTGCTGGCAATCAATCTTTTCAACTACATCGACCGGCAAATCCTGGCGGCCGTCTTGCCGCACATAAAACGCGATTTTCTCGCCGGCGATCCGAACCAGAACAGCAAGGCGGGGCTGCTGACGACGGCGTTTCTTCTCAGTTACATGTGCGCCGCCCCAGTGTTTGGCTGGCTGGCCGATCGCTTCTCGCGCTGGATGCTGGTCGGAATCAGCGTGGCGCTCTGGAGCCTGGCCAGCGGCTGGTCCGGCCTCGCCGTCTCTTTTTTTGTCCTGCTTTGCACGCGCGCCTTCGTTGGAATCGGTGAAGCCGGCTACGGTCCGGCGGCGCCGACGATTCTTTCTGATCTCTACCCGTTGGAACGGCGCGGCCGCGTCTTGGCCTATTTTTATCTGGCGTTGCCGGTCGGCGGTGCCCTTGGCTACGCCTTTGGCGGGAAGATGGCCGATCTTCTCGGCTGGCGCTGGGCCTTTTATCTGGTTGTGCCGCCAGGGTTATTGCTCGCGGTTTTTTGCTTCTTTATGCGCGATCCGCGTCGGCAATCAGGTGCCGCGTCCGGCCTGCGCGAACGCGCACAGTTGAAGGATTACTTCAAATTGATTCGGATACCTTCATATCTCATCAACACCGCGGCAATGACGGCGCTGACCTTTGCCATCGGCGGGTTCTCCGCCTGGTTACCTGATTATATCTACAGCGACCGCGGCGGGGAATTCACGCCGGATCCGAACCTGCTCGGCAACATCAATCTCACTTTTGGTGCGATTGTCGCTGCGGCTGGGTTGTTTGGGACGCTGCTGGGCGGCTGGGCCGGTGACTGGCTGAGGGGCCGATTCCGGAGTTCGTATTTTCTCGTGTCCGGCGTCGGTGTGTTGCTCGCGTTTCCGGCGACGATCGCGATGCTTTATGTGCGGTTTCCGGGCGCGTGGCTATGCATTTTCGTGGCGGTGTTTTTTTTGTTCTTCAACACCGGGCCCTCCAATACCGCGCTCGCCAACGTCACCATGCCGAGCGTGCGGGCGACCGCTTTCGCGCTCAACATTTTCATCATTCACGCGCTGGGCGACGCGCTTTCGCCGCCGCTCATCGGCGCAATTCGCGACCGCTGGAGCATGAATGCCGGGTTTTTTGCCGTTTCCTTCAGTATGCTCGTCGCTGGAATTCTTTGGTTTTGTGGAGCGCGATTTCTGGCCCGCGACACGGCGGCAATTGAATCGCAAACAACGGCGCAACCGGGCCCGGTGCTGTAAATTGTCGATCTCGCAAAAGGAAAGCCGCGGAAGCAGGGTTGCTTCCGCGGCTGAATTCTTCCGCGCGTATTTCTCGCGGCAGCCTCTTACTCTTGCTCTTCGGATGCGCTTGGGCTCGCCCCGGTCGTCGGCGATTCTTCGCCACGATGACGTCGCGCTTTCTTGCGCTCGCCAGAAGGACTGGCTTCGGTTTCAGCCGGGGATGCCACAGCTTTTTCGCGGACGCCTTCACCGCGAGTTCGTGGTGATTCGGCGGGGCTCATTCCGGTTTCCGAAGTCGTGCCGGTTCTTGCTTTGCCGGTGGCGTCTTCAGCAGACGATGCCGCGGGACTCATGTGCGCTTTGCCCCGATCCCTGGCGCCTTCTTCACGAGCCGCTCCTCCGCGCGTGGCGCGAGGCGATGCGGTGGCGCGCGGCGATGCTGCCGTAGTGGCGGCTGGCGACGCAGCCGGTGAGGCGGAGGTGACAGGCGATGCGGTGGCTGCAGGCGATGCGCCGTAAGCGCCCGCGGCGGTGGCCATCGGTGTAGCTGATGCACCTGCGCTTGTTGCGCCTGTCGCTGTCGTACTTGTGCCGGTGGTCGTGCTGGTCGCTCCGGTCGTGGTCGTTCCATAGACCCCGCCGGAAACGCCGCCGCCCGACACGCCGTAATAGGAGTAAACGTTGCCGATGAACGCCGGCGTAGTGTATTCGGTGATCCGCGCATAGTCGAACACCGGCGCGTTATAAATCCGGTCGCGATCCACTGTCACCGTGAGCACGCTTGCATCGGTGCTGGTGGTTGAATAGACCGTCCACGGCACGGCTACGGTTTTGGCCTGGCCGGTGATGCGTGTCCCGGTGCCCCCGGCTGAAACAACCGTGTAGGCCATGCAACCGGTGCTGCGATCGATCACGACGTCCTTGACGACGCCGATTTCTTCACCGCTCGAGCTCTTTACTTTCGTGCCAATGATTTTGCTCGTTTGAATGTAACCGCTGCTACTTGTTGTCGAAGCGGCCGTCTGGGTTTGTGCGCTGAGAGGAGCCGCGGCCAAACCCAGAAAGGCCAGCGTCGCTCCAACAAGAAGAGAAGTTTTCATAGTGATTGAAAAGACGGAAAAAGGATTCGCTTATTCGAACCCTCATAGCCCGTTCGCTCTTCCCGCGGTTATTGGATGCCGGAAACGGCTTTGCGACGAATTGTTTGCGATCGCGTCGAAATTATAAACCGACGCCGCGCTCGGGCAGATGAACGTCGTACGTTCGCGCGACCGCAAGGGCCGCGGCGGCTTCGTTTATCCGCCCGATCTTGGCCAACAACTGGCTGAGCAACGCCCAGGTTTCAGCGCGGTACCACTCGGTGGCGAGACAGACTTTTGTTTCGGCAATCGCCCGATCGGTCGCACCGGTTTCGTCCAACGCGCGGATGTAACGTTTCTCGATCGACCAATTCGGCGGTCCGGTCCGAGACGCGAGCCGCAGACGCATTAGATCGGCCCGGTGGTTTTCCCGGAACTCGAGCACGGCGAGGAGCTCGTGCGCTTGCGCGGCTACGACTGGCAGATCGGTAGCGCGAGTCAGAAGCTCGCGCGCCAACTTGAAGTCGTTCTGCTTTAACGCGACGGCGGCGAGATTGATAAGCGCGAATGGTTGGTTGGGCTGTTTTTCCAATGCGGCGTGCAAATGCACGGCGGCGTCCGCCAACTTGCCCTCGTTCAACTCGAGCTCGCCGAGGTTGATCAGCATGCGCGCCGAATCGCCGCCGGTTGCGATCGTGCGCGCGAGAAATGTGCGTTGGTCTTTCCAGTCGAAGGCCCGCACGAACGTGCGCGTGCCAAGAAACGCCAGCCAAATCGCGAAGACGATGACGGCAACGGCGGTTCTCCTTGGCAAGCCCGCTGTTTCCCATGTTCCGATTTGAACAGCCGTCGCCAGAAAAAGGAATGCGCTCGGCAGATAAAGCCAGTGTTCCGCAGCTGTGGCATTCAATGCGAACAGGCCACTGAGAGGCAGGTAGCTGATCGCGCCCAACGCCAGACAGGCGAATACGGCCGGGTCGCGCTTGCGCGCGCGCAGCATCCAGTAGGCGGCCGCCGCAATCAATACGATGCCTAAAAGTGTTTGTAACTCGCGCCATGCTGCCGCGGTCAAGCTCGCTGCTGTCAAGCCAGGCGCATGCAGCCCAATGTCGCGTTCCATATGCAGGTTCAGTGGGAACACGATGATGCCGGCATACTCGGCAAAGGCGCGGGCGACCGTGATCGGCCTAACGAACAATGGCGAAGGCGCCCGTAACACCGGGACCGGCACGTGTTCGGCCGGCAATCGCAAGCTCGTGTAAACCACGGTCGCGAACACCGCGACAGCTGCTGCCTGGAACGCCGCTTTCCAATTTTTTCGCAGCGCCAGGGCGACGATTGGCAGCAGGAAAATGATTAGACCTGTCTCTCTGCTCAACGCGCTGAGGAGAAGCGACATCGTGGCCGCGCCGAAAACGAGCAGCCCGGTCCTGCCGCGCGCGCGCGCCCCGCGCAACACCAGGTATGCGCCAAGAAAACCGAAAGCGGCCGATAAGGGATCGGCGCGCCCGGAAATATAGGCGACCGCAGCGCTATGCGCGGGATGGATCGCCCAAACCAACGTGGCGAAAAAAGCGATGACGCGCCGGCGCCTGGCGTCGATTGCGAAAAGGAGAAGAAGTTCCTCCGCCAAAAAGAACAGCGCGACGGCCGCCGCGCTGTGAAAAAAGATGCTGCTGAGGTGATAGGCCAGCGGTCGAAAGGCGAATGCCGCATATTCGAGCGTGTAACTGAGCCGCTGGATCGGCCGATAAAAATCCGAAGCGGTTGCATCGACGAAGAGGAAGTGATTGAAACCTTCCGGAATCAGCCGCCAGCTTCGGATGAGCGGATCGCGCAAAACGAGGGCAGTATCATCCCACACAAAACCATTGCGGAGGGCCGGCGCGTAGCTGGCGAACACGGCGGCAACGATCAGCAAAAGCGCGGTAAATTTTTTCATCGCAAAAAGCAATTCGACAGAATGATTAGGATGCGCGTGTAAGTTTGGGAATGTTTATGGTGATCTTGCGCGTCCGAATCTGGGGTTTGCTCCTTGTGCTCTTGAGCAATGCACATGCCGATGGCGTGCCCGAGGACTGCACCCAGCTCATCGTAGGCATTGCACCGGACTGGAATGCGATGCGCGGACGGCTGCAACTTTTCGAACGCCCGCGCGGCGGCGAATGGAAGCCGGTCACGCAGCCCGTTCCGGTGTTGTTTGGCAAAAACGGGCTCGCCTGGGGAACGGGGCTCGCCGGCCAGAACGAACCCGGCCTGCGCAAGCAGGAGCGAGACGGCCGCGCGCCGGCCGGCGTTTTTGAAATTGGCGAGGTTTTCGGCTACGATCCGCATCTGCCGCCAGGCGCAGATTATCGTTATCATCAGGTCACGGAAGCGGACATTTGGAGCGATGACCCGCGCTCACCGAACTATAACCGGCACATCGTGATCGACCCGCAAAATCCGCCCGACAATTACTCGCACGAAAAAATGCGCTCGGGCGATTTTGCCTATCATTGGCTGATTGAGATCCGCCATAATTCCGACCCACCGGTGCCTGGCGCGGGCAGCGCGATTTTCTTTCATATCCGCCGCGGTGTAAACCGGCCGACGACCGGCTGCACAACCATGGCGGAAGCCGATTTGGTTCATCTGATCAAATGGCTCCGCTCGGGGCGCCATCCGTGTTACGCGCTGTTGCCGGTCGCAGAGTATCGGAAAAAAGGACAGGCTTGGAAACTGCCGCCCGCGCAGCAACTTGACGGCGGCTGATGAAGCTCCCGTTGATCAGCGCCGCACTGCGGGTAGTTTGATTTGTTACCATGGCCAGACGACCCAATCCCGATTCGGAAGCAAACATTCGGCGCATCGACACGAAAGCGCGCGCGAAAAAACAGACGCACGGCTTTCAAGTTCATTTTCTCCGAGGCACTTCGGTGTTGACGAGAATGTTTAGCGATACGCTTTACGGCGGCAAGGAGGGGGCGCGTCGCGCCGCACGAAGATTCAAACGGACGACTTTGCGCACGATTGCCAGACGCAAAGTTGCCGGATTCACCGTCGCAAGACGCCGGCGGCATAAATCGGCGGCACGGAAGCGGCGACGGCGATCGGCCTAGGCGCCAGCATTGTCGGCTTTTTGCGAGCGGAAGGCGCGCCAGCATTCGATCGCGGCCGGCGTGAAATCCTCCGGCCGCGCCGCCATCCATCCGTTTACGATGTCGGCGGGGAAATAGCCGCCCGTTTCAATCTCGTTGCGGTTTGGCTTTACCTCGTCCTGGACGGCGGCGCGGTAAGCGCAAATGAATTCCTGGTCAGTCCTCATGGAGGCGGGCAATTTGAACAGACGTTCCAACGGCACATCGATCCCGAGTTCTTCCTGTAGCTCGCGCCGCGCCGCTTCGTCATAACCTTCGGCGGCGGAAACATGCCCACCGGCACTCGAGTCCCAGCGCAGAGGATGTCGATCTTTCCACCGTGCGCGTTTTTGCAAATAAACCTCTCCTGCCGGATTGAAAACAAGGATGTGGACAGCGCGATGGCGCAAGTTATCCCCATGCACCTGAGATCGGTAGGCATAGCGCAGGATTCGGTCCATTTCGTCCACCACGGGGAAGCGTTCCTGCTGAAAAAAGTGCGGCTCGTCCGTGCCGGCCGGCGCGATCTCGTTGGCCAGAGCAATCCACTGCCCAGGCGACAACTCCTCGGCGCGCGCTTTTGGATCGAAGCCGAGCCGGGCCGCAGTTCCTTCCCAATCCGGCACGCGCTGACCAATCACCTTTTGGAGTTGTTTTCTTCTCTGTGAAAAAGCGTAGCGGATCAGCTTCGTCAGCACTTCGTCGTCGCACGCGGGCAACTCCAGCGGATCACGCGGAGAAATCCGCACGAGCGCGGAAGCAACTTCTGGCTGAGGGATAAACACAGTGGCGGAAATTGTCCGAAGCAGTTCGACGCGATGATGCAATTGGATGCGCAAAGTTAACGCGCCGTAGTCGTGCGTCGCGGGCGCAGCCGAAAGCCGCGCGGCGACCTCCTTTTGTAACGTGAACAACACCAGCGAGATAGGACTTGGATAATCGACGAACTTCGTCAGCAGCGGACTCGAAATGTTATAAGGCAGATTGCCAACGACTTTCACGCGCGGCTGGCAATACAAAGCACGCACGTCGAACTCGAGCGCGTCGACATTGCGCAATTCCAGCCGCGGATGAGGGAGACGTTGCCGCAAAAAACTCGCCAGCCGCGTGTCTTTCTCGAGCGCGAGAACACGCGCGCCTTTCTCCAGCATCATTTCAGTCAGCGCACCGAGCCCGGGTCCGATCTCGACCACGTAATCGTCCGGCGTCAGCTCCGCTTGATCGACAATCCAGCGCGCCAGATTCTGATCGTGCAGGAAATTTTGGCCGAGCTTTTTTACTGGCGAAACGCCAATTTCGTGGAGCGTGACAGGGATTTCGGAAAGCCTCATGGCAAGATCGACAACTAGGTGCGGGGACAGAGAAGAATTGGCGTTTTGTTCACAAAAACGTGTGAACAAATTATGCCGCAGCCCGAATCTTATTCACAAGTTATTCCAAGCGTCCCCCGTCCTCGCCCTGAGGCAGGGATCAGCCGCCCAATTTATCGACCGCATTTGCCCCGTTCGGCAGCGGGAGCGTTTCGCGCATTGGCCTTTTCCCGCTCGCACGATAGGTCCGGCGCGCTTCCTTGAGAGAGACGCCCTCAACAAAGAAAGCGATCGCCGCGCGCCCGATCCCATATGTGCCGGCTCCGGCGACCATGCCGCACACGACATTGCCCCAGCCCGGAAAAAACTTCAGCATCGCGCGCACGCCTTCACGCAGCAACATCGCTGCGCCGACGTTTGCTCCCAGAGCGCCGACGAATTCGGTTGCGGCGCGCACGCTGCGCTCGCGCCCGCTCACATACATGATTGCCGAAACCATCCCCAGTTGCAGCGTGGTCAGGATCGGCAGATCGGCGAGCGGAATCGGCTGTGCGCCGATCGCTGCGCAAATCGCCGAAGTCGATTTCACCAGGCTTTGCGCCACGTCGCGCTGCTGTTGCCGGTCACGGGAAATCCGGATCAACTCGAGCCGCGCCTCGTTTGGCACCGCGCGCCCGAGGATCGACATCAGCTTTTGCCGCGCGCGCAAAGAATCTTCGGCGGTGTTCAACGCGATCACTTCGAGAAGCCGTTCCTTCTCTGGCAATGCTCTCGCGAGCTGCGCGGCGAGGCCATCATCCTGTTTTCCTCGTTCCTTGCCGGTGGCGGATGAGAAGCTGACGCCTGCCACCACCGGCTTACCGTTTCCTGCCTCGCTCCACTTCAAACAGCTAATCAAGTTCTCGAGCTCAGCTTTGCGCCCGCGGCGTTTTCTAATGGCGTCATCGAGGAACAAAATTACATCAGCTGGTTGTCGCTTTAGTTCTTCTTCGATTTGCAGGCGGGCCGAATCGAGCGCGCCCCGCGCATCGAGGATCGATACCGCACCGCGTGCGCCCGCGTTCATTTCCTGCCAGCGGAAGATCGACAACGGCGCAGGCGCTCTCTCCGGCTCGCTCGCCAGACCGAACAAGACGTTTACCAGCTCCGGCGCCGGCTTATCGATCGAGCCGAGCAACAAGAACCGCGGCGGCCTTTTTTGCAGAAATAGTTGCTTGAGCGGCGTCAGCTCGCGCAAAACGGGCGTTCGGATTCTGTCCGGCAATTTGCCGAGCAAGGCCTCCAGTTTCGCCACGACGTTGAGAAGCACCGGCTGATCCATCTCAATCGATTCTAAATTCTTGCCGTCGGTTTTGCCAGCAACGGCGAACCAACATTGTCGATCTTACCAGTTCCGGAAAGAGTTTGCGCAACGACAAATCTGCACCCATAAATCTTCCTCCGGTCGGATGAGCCTGAACGTCGAAATCCTCTCGCGTGCGGCGAACGAAGCCCGCGGCCTGTGCATGGACGCGGTGCAAGCGTCGCAGTCCGGGCACCTTGGGCTGCCGCTCGGGTGCGCGGAGATGGGCGCCGTTCTTTACGGCTACGCGCTCAAACATAACCCTGACCAGCCGCGCTGGATCAATCGCGATTACTTCGTCCTCTCCGCCGGGCACGGCAGCATGTTCCTGTACGCCTGGCTCCATCTCAGCGGCTACGATTTGCCCATGTCGGAAATAAAGCGTTTTCGCCAATTGCACTCCAAAACGCCGGGTCACCCGGAATTTTTCGAAACGCCCGGAGTGGAATGCACGACCGGGCCGCTCGGGCAGGGCGTCGGCAACGCGGTCGGTATCGCCGTGGCGATGAAAATGGCGGCGGCGCATTTCAACACGAGCGAGCATCGCGTTTTCGATCAGCATTGCATTTGTCTGGCCGGCGACGGCGACATGCAGGAAGGCGTCGCCTCGGAAGCGAGCGCGTTCGCCGGACATTTCGGGCTCGATAATTTGATCCTGATCTACGATTCGAACGCGGTCACGCTCGACGCGCCCGCCAAGGACACCGAAAGCGAAGACACCGGCAAACGCTACGCGGCCTATGGTTTCGACGTGCAGGAGATTGAGGGCGAGGACATGCAGCAATTTCTCGATGCGCTAAACATCGCGAAGGAGTGCGACAACGGGAAGCCGCAGTTCATCATCGCGCACACGCTTATCGGCAGAGGCATTCCCGAAGTCGCCGGCACTTACAAGGCGCACGGTGAAGCCGGGGCGAAGTTTGTCGACGCCGACCGCAAAAAACTTGGCCTGCCGGCCGAACATTATTTCGTCTCGCCGGAAGTCCGCAATTACTTCGCCGAACACAAGAAGAAACTGCTCGCGGACTACGACCGCTGGGAAAAAAGCTACAACGACTGGCGTCAGAAAAATCCGGAGCGCGCAAAAATTCTCGATGACGGAGTTGACCGAAAAGTTCCGGTCAATCTTTTATCGAAAATCCCGGAGTTCCCGAAAGACGCGAAGCTGGCCACGCGCAAAGCGGGTGGCGAAGTGTTGCAACCGATCGCTCACGACGTGCCATTGCTCATCGGCGGGAGCGCCGACTTGTACGGCTCGACCATGAATTACATTAAGGATGCGGGCGATTTTACGCGCGACAATCCGAGCGGCCGCAACATTCGTTTCGGCATTCGCGAGCATGGCATGTGCGCAATCATGAACGGAATTTCGTATCACGGAATATTTCGCGCATCGGGCGCGACGTTCCTTGTTTTCACCGATTACTGTCGTGCCTCGATTCGTTTGGCCGCGTTGTCGAAGCTGCCGAACATCTACATTTTCACGCACGACTCGATCGGCGTGGGCGAAGACGGCCCGACTCATGAGCCGGTCGAAACGGTGAGCTCGATTCGCGTCATGCCGCAGATCGATCTCATTCGTCCCGCCGATCCGGAGGAAACGGCCGGCGCGTTCGTCGCCGCGATGGAGCGCATCGATGGACCGACGCTGATCGCACTGACACGACAAACGGTACCAATGTTGAACGATGTCGATCTTACGTCGCGCCGCGAAGGCGTGCGCCGCGGTGGTTACATCGCGAAAAAAGAAAAGGGCAATCTCGACCTCATCATTATGTCGTGCGGCAGCGAACTGCAGCACGCGCTCGCCGCTGCGAAAGAACTCGGCGACGGCGTCCGCGTCGTCTCGATGCCGTGCTTCGAGCGTTTCGAACGCCAGCCGGCCGAATATCGCGAAGAAGTCTTGCCCAACGCATGCCGCAAACGCGTCGCCATCGAAGCCGGCGTGCCCGACACCTGGTACCGCTACGTCGGCCTCGACGGCAAAGTCATCGGCCTCCACCGGTTCGGATTGAGCGCGCCCGGCGCCGAAGTGATGAAAGAATTCGGCATCGACGCCCAACACGTGATCGAAGCGGCGAAAGCGTTGTTGCGTTAATCCACAGCTTGGGTAGCGCACGCGTCGCGCGTGCCGGTTTCGCATCTTGCCAACAATCTCTCTGAAAAGTTCGTGATAGTGCGACGCCATTGCTAACGTGCGAGACGCATGCCGCCGTCCCTTAGCGCTGAAGAACCATCCCTTGTTCAGTCTTGAGGTTCTGGAAGTGACGAGAAAGCTGATTTCGATTAAACAATTTACATGCTCTGGTTGGTACCATTCGTTTCCGCGTTATTGGGCGGTGTGATCGCCGGCTGGGCGGGGGCGGTAATGGGTTTCTCGCTCGGCTGTGTTATAGCCAAAATACTGAGAAACGCGGGGCGGAGCGATAGCGCTCCGGCACGTGCCAACTCAGTTGAAAGTGGGATACGCACGCTCAATCCGAGAGCGGCGCAATCCGAGACCGTTGATCGTCTTCACGAGCGCATGGGACAGTTGCAAGCTTCGCGTACTGCTAATGAAAACTCGCAATCCTCGGGTGTAGCCTTCGAGCCTGCACCCCGAACAGGACGTGCCGCGCCAAAGCTCACTTGGTATCCTACCGGTGCGTCGTTATTTCATGCCGGGCTCGTCATTGACGCCGGCATGATTTTCACGAGCGAACGGACGCTCGCATGGCCGGGCGAGCCGTCCGCCATAATTACCTCACTGTCGGTCGCAGCCACTGCGGCGCATCCGCTCGCGGACTTCGGGTACTACCCGAGCTACGAACAGATCTCGGCGGAGCAAAGGCGCTGCTATTTGGAATGGCTTGCGGCTGGCCGCAAAGATGTTGATCCAGCGCAACGCTGTCTTGGGTACTTGTTCATATTTTTCTATGGTTTAGAACGTCGTATCATAC
This sequence comes from Chthoniobacterales bacterium, assembly GCA_046262735.1. Taxonomy (GTDB): domain Bacteria; phylum Verrucomicrobiota; class Verrucomicrobiia; order Chthoniobacterales; family UBA10450; genus AV17. The sequence continues at coordinate 13,833 of JBHEMD010000077.1, forward strand.
TGGACTGCGATCGCGACCCATTGCTGATCGAGGAACTGATCCGGCTGTTACAGAATTACGGACCCGCGCATAAATCGCGCTCGTTGAGAAGTTACTTCCTTCAGCTTTTACACTTTGCCGGTTGGCAACTCGGCGCGGATGCTTATCGAGCACTGTGGCCGCGTCTACTCGAGTTCGATACTGACCGGCCGGATGAGGAGGGCCTCCGATATGTGCTTGCCAATCTTTACCAGCGCGGAGAGCCGCTCGATTGGTTCGTGGGTTGTCGACTTGCCCTGGCGGACGTGGAGAGCCGGCGAAGTACGGTAATTGCTCGTGCCAACGAAAAGTTTTTTGCGCTCTTTGAACGAAGGTTCAACGACCAGTACGGGAATGGATTGAGACTCGAAGCAGCGAAGCAAGAAGCACTGGTGCAATACCGGCCGGCAAGCAACGCGCTCGCGCAGTTGATGTACGAGCAGCGCGGGCAGAAGGCTTTCCAACTTCGCATTCCTAATGTGGCTGGTCTTCACAGCCAGTTTAAACTGCTGCCGTCACTCTGGAACTCTTGCGTCGATGATCTGTCCGGGTACAGCCGAGTCTTAACCTCGAAGAAACAGGGGCAAGTCGCAGCGCTGGCCGCGTGGCAGTCGTTGCCACGTGAATTGCGCAAGATCGAAGATCACCCGCTCTACGCGAGCTTCAATGAACTGCTCGCGAATTCGCCGGGCGAGGGGGATTACAAGTTCATGTCTGTAGCAACGCTCGCGTCGCTTGCTGATATAACTGAACGAGCAAAGTTGACCACCACCAACAGTCGCGATGTTGCATTACTTACTGAGTCCTTAGGATGGCGTCTCGCGCCGGATACAAGGATCACAGGGCTCCCGCTCGCTTGGAATCAAGAGCTTGCACTATATCAGGTCAGCCCGGACCAGCACGCAACAGCAGATGTTCGCGGAATCATTCGCCTGCTCTATCTCGCTATCACCGTCGCAGCGGCAGACGGTGTAATTGAGGCCGAAGAAATCGCCAGCTTTTACCAGATCGTCGGTTCGCAAATCGCGCCCGAAGGAGACTTGCATCCAGTCCGTGCTACGGAGGCGTCGTTGCGCCGAGATCCGAACGTCGCATTACGATCGCTGCCGCAGCTGTCTAAACTAATTCCCGTCGACAGTCGGCAGTTCGTGTTGCGCTTGCTTGCACACATAGCTGCTGCTGACAGCGAGGCAAGCCTCGATGAACTAAAGGTTTTGCGGCGAATTGCGCGAGCTTTCCAACTCGAGCCGGATTCAGCGGAGAGGTTGCTTCGTGAGGACGAGGCATTCCGCGAGGTGACTGTCGCTACGGCGCAGCGCAGTGCCGCGCGTGGTGAGGCAATCCCTTCGCGGCCGACCGACAAGCCACAAAGCTTTGCGCTTAACCAGGAGCGTATTAAAACGCTCACAGAAGAAACGCACGAAGTCATTTCGCTGCTGTCGGCTGTTATGGCGGACCCTGAAGACGCTCCGTGTCCGCCTTCGGTGGCGGCGGTGACTGCACAACCAAGCTCCGCCTATCTTGAATGGCTGAGCGGCCTCGACGCGCGATACCACCCTGCTGTCTTAGCGCTCGTGCGCCATGACGCTGTTACGACAAACGACTTCGATTGCATCGCTGCCGAGAATCACTTGCTCCCTGATGATTTGTTTACGGCCGTGAATACATGGGCTGACGAAAAGCTCGGAGATTTCCTGCTCGAACGTGGCGAGAACGTTCGCATTTTCCGCAACCTGATTCCTGATCTCGCGGCACTGCCAGTAGCTGCATGAATCCGCCCATTGCCATTAAGCGCCGAGAGCGCGATGCGGTGTTGCAATCTTTGCAAGCCGGACTCGTGCCTAAGCAAGGACTGCATCTGATTCAGGTCGGCCGAAGAGCAGAGGTCTCCGCTTTGTTGCAGGACCTCGATCGTATTTGCGACGGAGGCGCTTGCTTCCGAATTGTCGTCGGCCGCTTCGGCAGCGGAAAGAGCTTTTTTTTGAACCTTATTCGCAACTTAGCCTTTCAGAGGAAACTCGTTGTTGTTCACGCGGACTTCAGCATGGAGCGACGGCTGTATGCTACTAGTGGAGAAGCTCGCGCTCTTTACAGCGAGTTGATGCGAAATATGGCGACAAAAGCGCAGCCTGACGGCGGCGCGTTGCCCAGTGTCCTCTCGACTTGGGTATCACAAGTTCAGTACCCCGTTATGACTGCGGGTGGCGGAGCCGCCGACGTCGCGAAGCGGATTGGTGAGGATCTCCGCGATTTACACAGCTACGTCGGCGGGTTTGAGTTTGCCGAGGTCATCCGAGCCTTTTATCGTGGGTATGTCGAAAAAAACGACGCGCTGTACGCTACTGCGCTCAAATGGTTGCGCGGCGAATACACAACCAAAACTGAGGCACGTGTGGAGCTGGGCGTCCGCCGGATCGTGGACGACGACTCGTTTTACGACAGCCTCAAACTGGTAGCTGCATTCGTTCGTAAAGCAGGATTTGGCGGTCTGCTAGTTAACCTGGACGAAATGGTCGTGCTCTCACACCGCCTGCCAAACTCCCGCGCACGGCAAGCGAATTACGAAGCACTGCTGACGTTGCTGAATGATTCATTCCAAGGCAATTCCTGCGGACTAGGATTTATTTTTGCTGGCACTGATGAATGCATCGAAGACAAGCGGCGTGGTTTATTCAGTTACGACGCCCTCCGCAGTCGATTAGCGGAGAACCCTATTGCTCGCCAGCAGGGACTCGTCGACCTTTCCGGGCCCATTCTGCGTCTGCAGCCGCTCACACCGGAAGATCTTTTCGTCCTACTCAAGAACATTGCGTTGGTACACGCAAACGGCGACCCGGCGAAGCTCGTGGTTTCGGACGAAGGTATTGTTGCCACTTTGCGTGCAGCAAACGAGAAACTCGGCGCCGAATACTTCCGCACGCCGCGCGACGTTGTTCGTTCATTTATCGGTTTACTCAATCTGCTTGACCAAAATCCAGGCAAGACATGGCAGGAGCTACTCGGTGCAGAAGTTTTCCAAACGTCCGCGACAACGATGTCTGCGGAGGAGGAGTTTGCAAAAGGCGCCCTTCCAGCGACAGACGACCGAGGGGACGATCTCACGGTATTTAAGCCCTAGTCGACGCCCGCATGAGTGCGGCTTTCGAGAAGCTTCATCCAAAAATCCAGGAAGCGATTTGGAAACAAAATTGGGATGAGTTGCGTCCACTTCAAGTCGACACGATCGAAGCTGTCCTCGAGTCTGACGCGGACCTAATTCTTGCTGCGGCCACGGCGAGCGGCAAAACCGAGGCTGCTTTCCTTCCGATTCTTTCTCAGATCGCCGCCGAACCCGCAGACTCGGTGCAGGCGCTGTACATCAGTCCGTTGAAGGCGCTGATCAACGATCAGTTCCGGCGTCTTGAAGATCTCTGTGCCTACGCTGAAATCCCTGTGCACCGCTGGCATGGTGACGTTAGTGCGACCGACAAACGCCACCTCCGCAAATCTCCCGCTGGAGTGCTTCTCATCACTCCGGAGTCGCTCGAAAGCCAGTTCATTAATCACGATCGCGATCTGGCGCGTATCTATACCTACCTTCGGTACGTCGTAATTGATGAACTTCATGCATTTCTCAACAATGTCCGCGGAATCCACCTGCGGAGTTTGCTCGCCAGGCTGAACATCGCTGCCAGCGTAAATCCTCGGCGTATCGGCTTGTCCGCGACAATCGGTGATTTCGCGCCGGCTCAAGCGTTTCTCCGTGCCGCGGCGGCGTCCGCCGTACGAGTTATCGAAGATCACAGCCAGCGCAAAGAACTGCGCGTTGGCATCAAGGGCTATGTTGAACATCCGGGAGCGGGTGAAAGCGATGATAATGCGGCGACATCAGACTCCGTCCCCACGGGTCTCGCCGCGATCGCTGCGGATATTGCACAGCGGTTTCGATCGGAATCAAATCTCATTTTCTGCAATAGTAGGCGACAAACGGAATTGCTGGCTGACAAGCTCCGCGTGCTGGCGGAGTTAGAGCATTGGCCGCGAAATCCATTCCTCCTCCATCACAGCTCGTTGAGTCGCGAACTCCGAGAGGACGCTGAGCGCGAATTAAAATCTGGTCAACCAGTTACCGCGATTTGCACAAGCACGCTTGAGATGGGGATTGATCTCGGCGCCGTGCGCGCGATCGGACAAGTAGGTCCGACGTGGAGCGTAACGTCACTCGTGCAGCGGCTTGGCCGGTCCGGACGAAGAGAAGGCGAACCACAGGTTCTGCGGCTTTATACGCTAGATGAAGCTGTCACCGAACACTCGTCATTGAGTGACCGCCTCTTTCCCGAACTTATTCGCGCAATAGCCTTACTAGAATTGCACCGGGAGCGGTGGCTAGAATCCCCGGAACAAGATCGTTTTCACTTCAGTACCTGCATTCACCAAGTGCTCAGTGTGCTTCGCCAGACGGGCGGCGCTTCCGCACCACACTTGCACGACGTGCTCTGCGGTCGCGGTGCCTTCCAACGCATCGCGCAATGGCAGTTTGCCGGCTTGCTACGCGGACTTGCTGGAAAACAACTAATCGAGCAGATACCCACTGGAGAACTGATTCTGGCACCAGTTGGCGAGCGGATTGCCGAGAGTCGCGATTTCTACGCGGCGTTCGCGAGTAGAATTGAATACCGGATCGAGCACGATGGCCAAGCTATCGGAGTATTACCTCAGGACAGCATTCCGGCTGAAGGCGAGTTTCTTCTGCTAGCTGGGCGCAGGTGGCGCGTGAACCTGATTGACCATAACAGCAAACGGGTTCTCGTCATTCCTGCCAAAGGTTGGAAGCAACCGCGCTTTGCCGGCGGGATAGGCGGAATTCATCCAACAGTTGCCCAGCGCATGCGACAAGTGCTTTGCGAAGACATCGGTTATCCGTTCCTTAGCTTGGCAGCAGTGCAGTTCCTCGCCCAAGCGCGACAGACGTTTACCGGCGCCTGTTTAGGTACCCGGGACACGGTGACCAGTTTAAGCGGTGTTGAATGGTTCCCGTGGTGCGGTAGCCGTGTGCTGCTGACGCTGGAATTAGCTGCAAAGGCCGATCGGCTGAAAACAGAGCGTGACGATCTCTGCCTCCGGTATGAAAAACTTACGCCTGCCGATTTTCTTGTGCACCGCGCGCGCGTCGCTTCAGGAGCATTTTCTTCAGAGCAGTTGGTACTTCTCGTCTCCGATCTCACACGTGATCGGTTCGACGAACACGTCCCCATTCCCTTGTTACAGGAAGCTTTCGCTGCAGAAGTGCTTGACGTACCGGGCGCAATGGCAGCAGCCGCGACAGGGTGAAGCTCGGCCTCGATGGAAAAGTGATCACCCTAAAACGCTTCTTCCGGCTCGGGTACGTTGCGGGCGCGATCTTCGAAGCGGGTGAATTCCTTGAGGAAGGTGACGGGGATTTCGCCGACCGGACCGTTGCCGAAGAAATGATTTATGCGAGATGTCGCGCCCAAGTAGAGGAGAGCGAACTGTTATAAATTCAACAAATGAACGAAATCGACGTCGTTCGCGATATCTCGGGGAAATTTGAAGGAGCCGGCATCGCTTACATGTTGACCGGTT
>JBHEMD010000078.1:0-11987 GCA_046262735.1 Chthoniobacterales bacterium
GGCGAGCGCGTCCTGTAACAATCGACGCTCGGCCACCGGCAGTTCACCCGGGCTGCTGAACTCTTTACCGTTTAGAATGATCTTGGCGTTGAGTTTGCCGGCCAATCGCGCGCCGGACCGCAGCACCGCCGTCTCGCCGACAGCACGGGTATAAGCTTCGCGCACGCTCGTCGGCATCTCCTCCGCGCTCGCGTACTCGCGTCCGTTGAAGCGGATCCTGGTTTTGAATCGCACCGTCATTGCGGTGCTCAGGCAGCATTTCGCCTACCAAGGAGCGCAATCCAGCGTTTTGTCCGCGCTCATCCGTTCGAAATCTCCGTGATGCGCAGGGAACGATCTTTCGCGATCTCGACACGAAAAAGTCGATCGAAGCCTTCGCCGAGCGATGGACGCTGCAGGCGTTTGGCGGCGGTGAAAATAGCAACGTTTGGGACTTTGCCACGACCGCTGCGCTCGGCGTTGCGCGCCACCGCCGTGCGCGTGTTCACATCGAAGAAAAAGCCAATCACACGTGCGCCATGTCTGCGCGCGATTTGAATGAGCGCGGCACGCTCGGCGACGGTCGGGTTGGTGTTGTCCACAACGACCGACCTGCCACTGGTGAGCGATTCTTCGATCATTTTCCGTTGTCGCTCCTGGCGCTTGGTCGCGTTCGGCCAGAGGTCTTTGCTCACGTGCACGTGCGCGCCCGCGAACTTTTCTCGATAAAGCGTCGACTTCCCGGCGCCCGGCAAGCCGATCAGAAGGACGCATTCCAGCGGCATCTTAACCAGACTCTGCCGCTGCCGCTTCGGTTAAAACCGCCAGGGTTTGCTCGACATTTTTGGAGATATCGAATTGCGCGGCGTGCGCGGTGATTGTCGATCTTGCGGCGGAGCGGCGGGCCGCATCGGACCAGAAGCTTATCGCCTCGCGCAGCGCTGGAAGATCGCCCGCTTCTTCGACAACCGCGCCCTGAACCTCGTGCGCAATGATTTCGCTGAAACCGTTGGAGCGCGTCGTGATCACCGGAAGGCCGCAGGCAAGCGCCTCGAGACAGGCGTTGGAGAACGGGTCGTAAATTGTGGGCAAAATAAAAATGTCGGCGGCGGCATAAACCGGCACAAGATCGACAACTTCGCCGAGAAATCGGACGCGCTTGGATTTAAAATAGCCCCGGGTCTCCCCGCGACCGGCGACGAGCAAACGCAATCTGCGGTCGCGACACATCGCCATGGCTTCCATCGCAAAACGCAGGCCTTTGCGTTCCCAACCGGAGCCGGCAAAGAGAAGCACGATTTCCTCCTGCCCGAGGTTCAAATCGGCACGCGCGCGTTGTCGCAGTTGTGGGTCGAAACGAAATCGCGCAAGGGGCACGCCGTTGCGGACGAGGTGGATCTTCTCAGTGGGGAAGCCGTAAAGCTGAACGATCTCCTCTTTTACCATTTGCGAGCTGACAATGACCCGCCCGGCCCCGCCCCTGGCGAAGAGCGCCTCTTCGAGCCGCAAAATCTGCTCATGCTTTGGATTGAGGCCGCGCGCGAAGCGTTGCAGAGGCAGCTCGAATTTTTTTCTGCGATTGAGCCAGGCGCGATGGACTCCGTCACCGGCGCGAAAAATGTCGCAGCGCCAGACACGCTCGAGACTCATGAGAACATCGCACCCGATCTGGGGCCGGAGTTTTTCGACTTCATCGGCAAAGGTGATTGTCGATCTTGCGCGCAGCCGCGCCAGCCGGCCGAAAGACCATTCCGATTCCGGCCACTCATTGCCAGTGAGTAACTGGACAGTGTGGCCACGATCGAGAAGGCCGCGAGCCAGTCGTTTCAAATAAGCTTCCGCGCCACCGCTCGGTGAGTATCCGCGGCGCACGAACGCGATGTTGATCATTTCGGTTATAGGAAGGTCAGACATTCCGTGGCCGTCGCGAAACGCGCTCCTGCCGTATGGCTCCACTTCGGACCGGAATGACGGCTTTACTTGGGTGGCTTCTCTCAGGATAGTTGAAAGCTTATGCTGGGCGAAACGCTAAACGCGCCGCCGGTGGTCGCCGCGACTGCGTCACCGGCCATGCAGCTCTTGCCCAAGCATTTGCTTTTCTCAATCTTCGCGCGGATCGGCGGCCCCGGGCTGGACACGGACGCGTTCGAAGCGTTGCGGGCATCATATCGCGGCGGGTTCCTCGGCAAAGCAGTCGCTTACGACAATCGTCAAAAAGAAATTCCGAGGTCGCTGATTCATTCACTGCGCTGGCATCCGGTGCGCCTTCTTTCGTTTGTGGGTCGGCCTCACTACTACGCCGCGAAAAAGAAATACGTCGATTGGATCGCGTCGCGCCATCTCGCGACCGGGCGCTACGATTTGTTTCACAGTTGGTCGGGCGATTGTTTGCTCTCATTGCGCGTCGCGAAAAAACTTGGGATCCCATCGATGATCGAAATTCCGACCTGGCACCGGGACCGCGGGAAAGTAAAACCGCCGGAACGGCCAGGCGCGGCGCCCAAGAGGCTGGGCCAGTGGCTGCGTGAAGGCAAATCGGCGCTGCTGCTCGAGCGCAAACGCTTTCTCGAGGAGTACGAGCTGGCCGATCTCCTCATCGTGTTGTCAGACACGGCGGCCGAAACCTTCCGCGTCCAAGGTTTTCCAGAGGAGAAACTGTTCTATCTGCCGCGCGGTGTGGACGTGGAACGGTTCAAGCCGGGACAGCGGCCACCGAAATTTCGGGCTGTCTTTTCCGGCGCATTGATCAAGCGCAAAGGGATCCAGCATGTGCTCAAGGCCTGGCACCGGCTCAATTTGCGTGACGCCGAGCTCTGGCTCGTGGGCGCCGTGCATGATGAAGCGAAACCGTTTCTGAAGAAATTCTGGCGCGACAACATCCGCGTGGTGGGCTTTGTCGCCGATCCCGAGACTTACCTCAGCCAGAGCAGCGTGCACGTCTTTCCGTCGCAGTGGGAGGGCAGCGCAAAAGTCACTTACGAAGCCGCCGCGTGCGCGCTTCCGCAAATCACGACGCGCGAAGCGGGAGACGTGGTGCGCGACGGAATTGAAGGAATAATTGTCCGGCCGAGAGATGTGGACGCGATCGCCGAGGCGCTCAACCATTTCTATGTGCATCCCGAACTGGTCGAGCAAATGGGGCGGGCCGCGCGGCAACGCGTGGTCGGAAATTTCACCTGGGACCATTTCCGTGCCCGCTTGCTCAACGCCTACGAAGTGGCCATGCGCAAACTGGCGTAGCAACCTGAAGATCCTGCTCCTTCAGCTCAAGCGGATCGGCGATCTGATTTTGACCGTGCCCGGGATCACGGCGCTGCGGGAAAGATTTGCCGACGCCACTATCACGCTGGTGATCGCGCGTGAATGCGCCGAATTGTTGCCGGCGATTTCAGGGATCGATCGTTGCTTCATCGTCAGGCGCAACGTGCGCGATCTCGCCACGTTGTTTGCGCTGGCGCGAGAAAAATTCGACTACTGCATCGACTTGACGGAGAACGATCGCTCCGCGCTTCTCACCTTCCTATCCGGCGCAACACGACGAATCGTCTCTCGGCGGGTAAAAGCTCATTCGCAGAAGCGCGCCCGCATTTACAACCAGTTCGCCGATGTGCGGCTCATCGAAATGCACACTCTGGATTACAACCTCGGTTTGCTTGCACCACTTGGAATCACCGGCGCTTCGCCGAAGCTGCATCTGGAGCTGCCACCCTCGGCGGAGCAACGAGCAGGGCAGCTTTTGCGCGCCCATAATATCGAAAAGCCGTTCATTGTTTTTCATCCCGGTTCGGCGCGCATGGAAAAATTTTGGCAGCCGGAGCGCTGGGCCGAAGTGATCGCTCGCGTCCGCCAACAATGTGGAGTGAGCATGGTGATCACCGGCGGCAACTGGAGCTTTGAGCGGGAACATATCCGCGCGATCAAAGCGAAAGCCGGAGGCGAAATTGTGGATCTTTCCGGCCAAACCGATCTGCTGACATTCATCGCGCTGATTGCTCGAGCGTCTCTGCTCGTGACGGTCGATTCTGCAGCCATGCATCTGGCGGCCGCACAGGGAATTCCCCAAGTGGCGCTGTTTGGCCCAACAAACCCATTTCACTGGCGACCGCGCGAGAGTCCGGCGTTGATCTTGCACGGCGATTCGCCCCTGCCGGTGACGGAATTTTTGCCGAAACGCGAGCGCCTGCCGATGAACCAAATCTCGACTGAAGCAGTATTTAATGCTATGGGTTCGCTGCTATCGGCGCCGGCGGCGCGAGTTTCATGAGCAAGCGACAAGCGGGAGAGAAAAAGTCCTTTTTGGAGACGATGCGGTCGGCGTGGGGCCCCTATCGCAGGCTCTACAGTTACGTCAAGCCCTACAAGGGCCGCTTTATCCTCGGATTGCTTCTGGGGATTGCTTTCGCGCTGGTTAGTTCCCTTCTGCCGCTCGTCATCTCGCGGGTCACCAGCGCCATTTTCCACGGCAGCGGTGCGAATGCCGCGGCCGGATTGCGTTCAAAGATTGGAATGCTCGACAGCGGGCCGAAGATCAATTCGGTCCTGACGATTTGCCTGGCTATCCCGGCGATCATGACCCTGCGCAGCCTCTGTTCCTATGGCAGCGCCTACTGCATGCACTGGGTGAGCAACAAGGTCGTGACCGACATCCGTTGCCAGCTTTTCGAGAAGATGTTGAGCCATTCGATGGATTTTTTTAACAAGATGCGCTCGGGGTTTTTGATCTCCCGCATCACCAACGATACCCGCGCCATGCAGGGTGCGCTGAGCACCGTCACCATCGATGTCTTCAAACAGCCGATCACCATCCTCGGCGCGATTACCGTGCTTCTCTGGATGGATTGGAAATTTACGCTCGTGACGCTGGTCCTGTTCCCAACCTGCCTGGTGCCGATCCAAATCTATGGAAAACGCGCCCGCAAAGCGATGCAGCGCGGGTTCGAGGGCATGGGTGACATGGTGGTCACGCTGCAGGAAACATTTGCCGGCATTCGCGTCGTCAAATCGTTCAACCGCGAAGAACACCAGGAACAACGCTTCAGGCGCAGCAACGACTCGCTCTTTTCCTTGATGATGCGCGTCATTCGCGCAATGGAAGCGACCGGCCCGATGGTCGAAACCATCGCCGCTATCGGCGTGGGCCTCGCGCTGCTTTATGTTTATGTGGCCAACCTGAGCGCCGGCCGCTTCTTCGGGCTCATCTCGGGAATTTTTATCCTCTACGACCCGATCAAGACGTTGAGCAAGATCCACATCGTGATGCAGCAATCGATCGCCGCCACTACTGGAATTTTCGATATCCTCGATGCCGAGCCGAGCGTGAAAGATCGGCCCGACGCGATTGATCTGCGTTCCGGCGAAGGTCGAATCGATTTCGAGAACGTTAGCTTCCGTTACGCTAACACCGCCGCCAATGCGCTCACCGGCTTCACTCTTCGTATCAAGCAGGGAAAAACATACGCACTGGTCGGGCCGAGCGGCGCCGGCAAATCGACCGTGCTCTCGCTGATTCTGCGACTTTACGATCCGACCTCCGGCACGCTCAAGCTCGACGATCAGGATGCGCGCAGTCTCACGCAAAAATCCTTGCGCGCACAGATCGGTCTCGTCACCCAGGACACGTTTTTGTTTCACGACACGATCTTTAAAAATATCCAATTTGGCCGGCTGGATGCGACTGCTGAGGAAGTTTATGCCGCCGCCCGCACCGCATTCGCGCACGACTTCATCATGGCGCAACCGAAGGGCTACCAAACCGTCATCGGCGACAAGGGTTGCTTGCTCTCCGGCGGCCAGCAGCAGCGGCTGGCCATCGCGCGCGCCCTGCTCAAGAACGCACCCATCCTGCTTCTCGACGAAGCGACGTCCTCACTCGATTCGGAATCGGAAAAAGAAATTCAACGCGCACTCGAGCGCCTTGCGGCCGGGCGCACCGTCATTGCCATCGCCCATCGGCTCTCCACGATTTTGTCCGCCGACCAAATCGTCGTCATGGAGCAAGGGCGCATCAAGGAGACCGGCACTCACGCCGAGTTGCTCGACAAATCCGGCTATTACCGGCGCCTTTACGACATGCAATTCCAGCCGCTGAGCGAAGGAAAACCAGCCGAATCCGAAGCGCTCGTCGACGCCCTGATCTGATCGTCGAGCAACTCCCGATACGCCCGCTCAGTCTCAACCGTGCTCAAGCTGAAGCGGCTTCTCCTTCTCGTCGCGGTTATTGGTTGCAGGGCCGCCTCCCCTGCTCCGGAGCAAACGCCGAGTAGCGGGAAAGCCGCCGTCGATCAGCTAATTCCGTGGCTTCTGAGCGAAGATCGACAACTGCGCGGCATCCCCTTCGGCGACGTGATCGAGGCTGCGACCGGCAAGAAAGTGCTGCCGTTCGATTCAAACAATGAAGCCGACGAGCGCGTGCTGAAAACAATCAGCGCGGCATGTGAGGAAACCTTGAAGCGATTGAACGCACCGGACAGCCCGATTCAGCGGGTCGAGCGCATCAATGAAGTGAGCAGTTATTTCGAAGACACGCTGCGCGAGCTGCTCAACTCCGCTTCCGGCTTAAACTGCAACTTCGCCCAAACTGCTGAAGGCCGGGTCCAGCGCGCCGGTTATCCCGACCTGCGCATTGTCGATCTTGCCAGCAGCCGGGTCTTTTATCTCGACCCGAAGCTTTACGCCGCCGGTAGCCGGGACGGCAGTTTCCGCACATTTTATTTCGAGCCGAAAATCGCGACCAACAAGGTACGTGATGACGCCGTACATTTCATCGCCGGGTTCGAGCATCAGCCGCGCGAAAATCGCGGCTGGAAATTCACCCGCTGGGACATTGCCGATCTTGCCCACTTCAAAGTGAAGCTCAAGGCCGAGTTCCAAGGAAGCAACGCGGATATCTACCGCCCCGAAGCCATCGTCGCCACATCGGTAGGGCGCGACTCAAACGCCGCTCCGGCTCGGAGCGAGCCGACGAAATAATTCCACGGCTCCGCGGAGTGTCGCCCTGCCGGCGAATTCACGTTGCCGATTGGCGGGCACGAAGCGATTATTGACGGGTGATCATTGAAGCCAAAGAGGCCTTTCAATTCGACACGATCGACGACGTCATAAGCGACATCGCCAAGGGCCGCATGGTTATCGTGACGGATGACGCCGACCGCGAGAACGAAGGCGATCTCGTCATTGCGGCGGAGAAGGTCACGCCCGAAGCCGTCAATTTCATGGCCAAACACGGGCGGGGTTTGATCTGTGTGCCGATTTCAAACGAGCGCGCCGAGCAGCTCGGCCTCCAGCGCATGGTCGCGCAGAACCGAGAAATGTATCGGACCGATTTCACCGTTTCGGTGGACGCAGCGCGCGATGTCACCACGGGAATCAGCGCCCAAGATCGCGCCACGACGATTCGCGCAATCGCTAACCCTGACTCAACACCGCACGATCTCATTCAACCGGGTCACGTCTTTCCCCTTCGCGCCCAGGATGGCGGCGTGTTGCGACGCGCCGGTCACACTGAGGCGGCGATCGATCTGGCCCGGCTCGCCGGGCCCCAACCGGCCGGCGTGCTCTGGGAAATTTTGCACGATGGCGGCACGATGGCGCGGTTGACGGAGTTGATGGAATTTCGCGAACGTCACGCGCTGCGGATTTGCACAATCCAGAGCCTGATCGCGCACCGGCGCAAGCGGGAGAAGCTCATCGAGCTGGAACAAGTCGTAAAATTGCCGACCCAATACGGCGATTTCGATCTGCATCTCTATCGATCGAAGCTCGACGGCATGCATCATCTGGCGCTGGTCAAGGGCAAGATCGACAAACAGACACCGACCCTGGTGCGTGTGCACAGCGAGTGTCTGACCGGCGACGTGTTCGGCTCGCAGCGGTGCGATTGCGGCAACCAATTACACGCCGCGATGCAACAGATCGCCGAGGCCGGCAACGGCGTGCTCGTTTACATGCGCCACCAGGAAGGCCGCGGCATCGGGTTGGCCGCGAAAATTCACGCCTACAAATTGCAGGAGGAAGGCCTCGACACGGTCGAAGCGAACGCCAAGCTCGGTTACCCGACCGATCTGCGCGACTACGGGCTCGGCGCGCAAATCCTGTTCGACCTCGGCGTGCGCCAGTTCCGGTTCCTGACCAACAATCCAAAGAAAGTGGTAGGTCTCGAAGGTTACGGTATCCAGATGATCGAGCAGGTGCCGATTCGCACCGAAGCCAACCCGCACAATCGCAAATATCTTCAGACGAAAAAGGTCAAGCTCGGGCATATGTTGTAAATGACGAAGCACGAATGACGAAGGACGAAGGAACGGAGACTGACCAAAACGCCGCGGTAACATTCGTCATTTGGGCTTTGCCGCGAATAAACCAGCTCCAAGCAGATGCAGATCCCAGTGTTTACGCGGCTTTGTCATTAATTCGTCATTCGACATTCGGGCTTCGTCATTGATCACCATGTCGCGCTCAGCTTCGCGTCGGCCGACACGCGCCAAATCGGAACGAAGCTTCCACATCGTCGCGAGCCGATTTAACTCGCGTTATGTCGATGGCCTGGTCGCTCACGCCACCAAAGAACTGCGCGCACTCGCGCCGGCCACGACGATTTCGATCCATCGCGTATCGGGCGCTTTCGAGATCCCGGTGGTCGTGCGAGAACTCGCGTTGCAGGACAACGCTGACGCCATCATCGCCTGCGGCGTGATTCTAAAAGGCGAAACCGACCACGCGCGCAACCTGAGCCGGTCGGTCTGCGATGCCTTGCAGCGCATCGCGGTCGAGCGCGGGGTTCCTGTCATCAACGCTGTGCTCAGTTTCGATGACGAAAACCAGGCGCGAAAACGTTGCCTTGGGGAGAAAATCAACCGCGGCAGGGAAGCGGCCCGTGCCGCGCTCGATATTGCCGGCACCATGACGAGACTGCGCCGCAAATAAAATCATGGGTACACGCCGGCGCGCCCGCGAGGCAGCCATCCAATATCATTTCTGGCGCGATCTTCAGCGCGGCGCAGGGCCGGAAAAGATCGAGGATTTCTGGGAGTTTTGTCCGGTCAAACCGAGCGTGCGCGAATTTGCCCAGCCGTTAATCGAAGGCATGATCCCCCACCTGCCTGAAATCGACGAACGGATTCGCAAATATGCCGAGAACTACAATCTCAACCGTATCTCGGCGGTCGATCGCAACGTGCTCCGGCTCGCGATTTACGAAATGCTCTACCGCAACGACATCCCGCCGGTCGTCTCGATCAACGAAGCCATCGAGCTCGCCAAAACTTTCGGCGGCGCCGAGTCCGGCCGGTTCGTCAACGGCATTCTCGACCGGCTGAGAAAGGAATTAGACCGCCCGGCCCGCGAACCGCTGGTGGAAAAGGAACTGTAGGGCAATCCCGAATGCTTTCGGGGTTGCCGTTTCGGCAGGCGAAGCGCCTGCCCTGCAACACTCATGAATTTCCTCGAGACTCTCGCTCAACAATTCGCAGGCAAACCAATCGACTGGGACGAGCTCGAGCACGCGCTCATTCGCGCTGATCTCGGCGTCTCCATGACCCAGCGAATCATCAGCCGGCTGCAAGAACGCGAAGCGTGGTCGTTGCTCGGGATCAAGGACGTCGTGAAGGTCGCGCGCGAAGAGATCGCGCGCATCTTGCCGCAATCGGTCGAGCCGATCCGGCCGTTACCGAATAAGCCAAACGTGATTCTGATCGTCGGCGTCAACGGCACCGGCAAAACCACCTCGACCGCGAAGCTGGCGCACTTTCTGGGGAGCGCGCGCTTCCAGCGTGCGGTTCGCGGCATCTTGCCGCGAACATCGAGTGTTCGGCAAGATGCCGAACACAGCGCGCAAGATGCGCGCGCTCCACGTGTTTTGCTCGTGGCTGCCGACACCTTTCGCGCAGCGGCAATCGAGCAACTCGGAATCTGGGCCGAGCGCCTCGGCGTAGAAATGGTGCGCGGTCAGTACGGCGCCGATCCCGCCGCGCTTTGTTACGATGCCTACGAGAGAGCAGCAAAAGAGCAGATCGACTTTCTTTTGTGCGACACGGCGGGCCGACTGCATACGAAAAGCAATCTCATGGCCGAGCTGCTAAAAGTGAAACGCACTCTCGCCAAACACGATCCGACCGCGCCGCACGAAACGCTGCTCGTAGTCGATGCCACAACCGGCGGCAACGCGCTCAATCAGGCGCGCGAATTCCACAAAACGCTCGGCATTACCGGCCTGATCGTGACCAAACTCGACGGCAGCGGCAAAGGCGGCATCGTCGTCGCCATCCAGGACGAGCTCGGCATCCCGACGCGCTTCCTTGGCACGGGCGAAAAGATCGACAACTTCGCGCGATTCGATACGCGGAAATTTTTGGCCGAAATGCTATGAGGGGCGATCCGAGAAGGAGGCTATATTCCGGACACTCTTCGCAGTTCCTGCGCACCTGAGCCGTCCTTTGAGCAGAAGTAGCGTTCCACGCTTAGGTTGAGTTTTCACGAGACAAGCTTATTGGCGCGTAGTCTGGGACGAGTAATGGTTGGCAACCAATCGCCAGCGCCCTTGCTGCTTTACCCACACCCTGGTAAAGCGAGTGTCACGGGGGACAGTTTTGCCTTTGTCTTGCCCAATCATTTTCGAGAGGCCGGTCTCCACAGCCGCGTCTCCATAGACGCGCACTTGAACCTCATCGGTGGTGATAGATTGAAATTTCAAATCACCCGACGTGAAATCCAAAAGCACCTGCGGCTTGGTTCTCACTGTGCCACTTGGCCCTACGCCTATGAAATCAGCAGCGTAGATGCGATCGAGAGCCGTCGCATCAGCATGAATTTGTGCTTGAATGCGTTCGTTATCCAGTTTCCTGATGACTTCCTCGACACTTGTTTGATGGCCGCCCCCCGGGTTCTGCTCTTGCCCGACGGCCATATGGCCCACTGTAAAGACGAGGACAGTTAAGAAGAGTACTGGCCTCATGTAAAATTCTCCATAAGTCTAACGAGAATTCGCCCGAATTTTGTACCTTTCAAGAGAAATATCTCAAGAGTGGATCCGGCCGCGCTTCTGAACGCACAGTTGAGACAGTATTTATCAGAAGAGCGCCTGAATTAGATCGCGTGGCAAAGCAGCGTAGACCGCGACAAGCTTTGACGCGGATGCAAACGCATGTGCTCAATCGCCGGGCATCGGCCTGAAGAGCCCGCTCGATTCAAATTTCCACGCGCATGCGCTCGGGCAGGAATCGGCTATCGTTCGAGACTCTGTGCCCGAAACACCGAAACAGATAATCGCGGAGGAGCGCATTCCTCCATCCGGATTGAGCGGGTTCATCGCGAAGTTCACCGTGCTGCGCGGCGCGCGGCGCGAGTTGTGGCTCACGTTCCTAATCAAGTTTTTGATCTACACCGCCTACTCGGTGACGAACAAGACGATGGTGCTGTGGCTGTCGAAGGACCTCGGCTTTAGCGACCAGGCCGCGGGAGCTTTAGTCGGCTGGGTGTGGGCGCCGGCCATGACGGTGTTCACCCTACTCGCCGGCTCGCTCACGGACGCAATCGGTTTGCGCCGCACATTTTTCCTCGGCGTGGCCATTTGCACCGTCGCTCGCACGGTCATGGTTACAACCACGGTCCCTGCGCTGGCGCTGGCCTGTGGCGTCCTGCCACTCGCGGTGGGCGAAGCGCTCGGCACGCCGGTGCTGCTGGCGGCAACGCGCCGCTACTCGACCACCGCGCAGCGTTCGATGTCGTTTTCCGTCATCTACATGGTGATGAATATCGGTTACATCGCCGCCGGCTGGATTTTTGATTACGTCCGGCAGCTTAATCTGAGCTTCAGCTTCTTCGGTTTCGAGCCAACGACCCACCAACAACTGTTCCTCGTCAGCCTTGCCTTTGAGATTGTGCTCTTCCCGACAATTTACTTTTTGCGTCGCGGAGCCGAAGCCACTGAGCGCAGCACAGCCATCGACGACGCCGCGCGCACTCGCGGGGCTGCGCCGGCATTCTGGAGCGGTATCTGGACGACGGTACACCGA
>JBHEMD010000079.1:0-11234 GCA_046262735.1 Chthoniobacterales bacterium
CACGTGTGGGTCGCCGCCGGCGCGGGCACAACGGGCGCGGGCGTTCCCCCGGGGCCATTCGTCGATTACCCCATTTTCAAAGGCGTGATTGATTCGCCCGCCACTCCGGCGCCTCCGGCGGGCAGCACGACCTACGGCACCAACGCGGCAAATGATTTCCCCGGCGGCGACGTCGACTCTGCGGGCAACGTTTACGCGGTCTGGGCAATGAACAATGCCCGCACCAATCAATACTCGGTCTGGTTCGCTTCCTCGCACGACGGCGGCAAAACCTTCTATGGCCCATTCCAGATCAGCTCCGGTCCGGGTTCGGCTGAGATGCCATGGATCGCTGCTGGCGACGCAGGCCGCGTCGATGTCGTCTTCTATCAGACGGACGACTTGGGAGACCCGAACACGAGCAACCTGCACTGGGGCGTTAAGTTCGCACAATCGCTTAACGCCAGCGCGCGCGAGCCAGCGTTCACGGTCTCGCAAGCCAGCGATCACATCACGCACTTTGGTCCGATCTGCAATCTCGGTCTGCTCTGCGCCTCCGGCACGCGCGTGTTGCTCGACTTCTTCGAGGTGGCAATCGGTCCCGATGGCCTCGCCAACATTGCTTATGCCGATACCGGCAACGCTAACTCACCGTCGCAGGTGACGAATGCGCGACAAACCGGCGGACCACTCGCGCTCAACAATCCCGTGTCGGTGACCTGCGTCGCCGGTGTGCCTACTCCTACTCCTACTCCGAGTGCTACGGCCACCCCGAGCCCGACGCCGACTCCTGCTCCTACTGCTACGCCGACCGTTACACCTACACCAACTCCGCAACCCTCGGCCACGCCGACTGCCACTCCTACACCGACCCCGCAGCCGACTGCAACGCCGACGCCAACACCCGCGCCTACCGCTACACCTACGCCGACACCGGCGCCGACTGCGACTCCTACTCCCACCCCTGCGTCAATCAAGGTGAACATTACCGCTGTTTCACCCACTGAGATCCACGAAGGCGCCAGCGCGACCTTCAACATCACCGCTTCGAGCGCGGTCTCTCAGGATATGATTGTTAACTACGCGATGAGCGGCACCGCTACTCAGGACGTCGATTATTTCCTCGTCGGCACTGAGGGCCAGGCCGTTATCAAAGCCGGCCGATCCAGCGCCGCCGTCACCCTCAAGGCCCGCTACGATAACGCGACCGAGGGCACTGAAACTGCCACAATGACCCTGCAGCCAGGCACCGGTTACAAAGTCGGTAGAAATGACCAGGGCAGCGTCTCGATCCTCGACGGCCCGTAGGCTTCGGCTTCGTCTGACTCACGATATCTGACCGGCCGCATCGGCCGGTCAGAATCAAACTATTTTGTTTCGTCGTGTGGCCCACGTTAGATTCGCCGCGTGCGCATCCTCTTAGTTGAAGACGAGCAAAAGACCGTGGCGTTTCTCACCAAGGGGCTTGCCGAGGCCGGTTTCGACGTCGAAGCAGTTTGCGATGGCGAAGCCGGTTCGCGGCTGGCTCGGAGTCAGCATTTCGATCTGCTCGTTATTGATATCATGCTCCCGAAAAAGGACGGATGGGAGCTCGTCACCGAGCTTCGGCGGGACAACATTCGCACCCCTGTCTTGTTTCTTACCGCGCGCGATAGCGTCCGTGACCGCATTAAAGGCCTCGAGCTCGGCGCGGATGATTATCTCGTCAAGCCGTTCGCGTTTCCCGAGTTGCTCGCGCGCGTGCGCTCGCTCCTGCGCCGTTCTCCAGCGCAATCCGACGAACACCTGCGCATCGAAGATTTGGAGATCGACACCCGCCGCCATCGCGCAGTGCGCGCAGGCGTTCCCTTGAATCTCACGCCGAAGGAATTTCGTTTGCTCGCGCATCTCGCCCGTTCGGCCGGCCAGGTCGTCTCCCGTGCCGAGATTGCCGAGCATGTCTGGGACATCGGCTTCAACACCGATACCAATGTCGTGGATGTCGTCGTGCGGTGACTGCGCGCGAAAGTCGATGATCCATTCAGCAAGAAGCTCGTCCACACAATTCGCGGAATCGGCTATGTCCTCAAACCAAGCTGAGCCGCGCTCGATCAGCTCGCAGCTGGTCTTGCTCTTCACCCTCGCTGCGCTCCTTCTCCTCTCCTGCGGGCTCGGCGTATTTTACTGGTTGGTCGTCCGTCACGCGTTTGAGGAAGACAATGCCGTGCTCGCCGACAAAGCGCTCGCCCTGAAAGGCGACCTCAAAGCCCCTGAGGGACCCAGATTGGTTGAGGCTGAAATCAATGCCCGTCGTGTGGGCGAACACGGGATCTACTGGATCAGGCTTCTCGATAGTCACGCCCAAACCGTTGTCGAAACGCTGGGGATGAGTGACGCGCTCGCTCCCAGGGTTTTCCCCTCGCCTACAAGATCGACCTCTGTGCTGCCCGCAAATTATCGGACGAATTCAAAACTCTTTTCGCTCGTGACCGTGGAGCAGGAATCGGCCGGTCAGCCCTACACGATTCAGATCGCACAGGACCGATCTCAGGACGAGCAATTCACGAAAAACTTTGGCGCGCTCGTCGCACTCGTGCTGGCCTTCAGCATCGCCGCGTGCGTGGCGATCGCCATTACCGTCACCCGTCGCGGTCTGCAGCCGTTGACGCATATGACGGCTGCGCTCACCCGTATCACGCCCACGCATCTCGATGAGCGCATCGAGCCGCGCCGGTGGCCACGCGAGCTGCAGCCGTTGGCAAAAGCATTCCACGACATGCTCAATCGCCTCGAAGACTCATTTACCCGTCTCTCTCAGTTCTCCGGCGACCTTGCACACGAGCTGCGCACGCCACTTGCCAATATTCTCGGCAGCGCGCAGGTTGCCCTTAGCCGCGAGCGCGCGCCCGGCGAATATCGCGAAGTGCTCGAAACAACGGCCGCGGAATGCGAGCGTCTTTCCCACATCGTGGATAATCTTCTTTTTCTCGCCCGCGCCGATGCTGCGCGCGAACAAGTCAACCGAAGCTCGTTCGATGCGCGCGCCGCCGCGGAAAAGATCGCTGCGTATTACCGTGCCGTGGCCGAAGATCGACATATCGCGCTCGCGTGCACCGGCGAAGGCACTATCCATGGCGACACACTTTTGTTCAGTCGCGCCCTGAGCAACCTCATCGAAAACGCGCTCCGCTTCACATCCAACGGCGGCACGATTGCAGTCACTGTCGCAACTCGTAACGGCGGGACAGACGTTTCGGTGCACGACACCGGCTGTGGCATCGAACCCAAGCATCTCCCGCGCGTCTTCGATCGTTTTTACCGCGCCGATGCATCGCGCAGTTCTCATGGCGCAGGTCTCGGTCTGGCGCTCGTCAAATCCATTGTCGATCTCCACGGCGGCTCGGTAAAGATTGAGAGCGCCCCCGGCCGAGGCACAACGGTAGTGATTACGTTGCCGGCGCAGGCGTAAAGGCCGTTTCAGTGCGGGGGCGAAAAATTATCTTGCCTCGATCATTACAAAATTGTAATGATCCAACCCGTTATGCCTGCCAACTTTATCCATCGCTGCGCATCGCTCGCCCATATCGCGGCGATCGCGTGCGCCGTTTTCGTGTTCTATCCCGCCTCAAATACCTACGCTCAGCAACCCGTCACCGCCGAAGATGTCGTCATCACCGGCGAAGAGATCCCCAGCGCCTACGGCGCGCCGCCCGGGATTTCGCGCACGCGTTTTTCGCCGCTCCTCACCGCCTACGTGTTGCCGCCGTGGACGTTCTTCTTCGGCGAACTCTACGAAGGCGATATCTTCCGCCACGGGCCTCCCGATCACATTTTCACCCAGGAAGTAGAGATGGGTCTGCCATATCGCTTCGGCATCGCGGCCGAGGGAGCCTT
Source organism: Chthoniobacterales bacterium (assembly GCA_046262735.1). Classification (GTDB taxonomy): domain Bacteria; phylum Verrucomicrobiota; class Verrucomicrobiia; order Chthoniobacterales; family UBA10450; genus AV17. The sequence continues at coordinate 3,853 of JBHEMD010000079.1, forward strand.
CGAACGATTTAATGGAGGCGGAGGCCCTTCGACTGCGAGCATCGAAGCGCGCTACGCCTTGGCCGATTGGAACAAAATTCCATTGAACCCGACGATCTTCGCCGAATACAAATTCGGCACCGGTCCCATCCGCCACGAAGAAATTATGGCGCCTCCGGGCGAAGGCGGAGAGGAGGAGGAAGAGGAAGAAGAAGAGGGTGGGCCGCCGGAAAGACCCGATGCCTACGAGTTCCGCCTGCTTCTGGCGGAGGATTTCGGCAACCGTGTCGAATGGGCGATGAACTGGTTCTTTGAACAAGAGGTCACAGGCGACGAGGGCCGGGAATGGGGCTTCGCTCAGGCCGCCGTCATGCCGATTCTTCTGCCCAACGAGCGGCTCAAGGTCGGCCTCGAAATGCAATACAAGAATTTCACCACCAAATTCACGCGCGACGATGCCGAAAACAGTTTTGTCGTCGGGCCCACTCTGGCTTGGAAGCCATCACGCAGTACCCGCATCGATGTCTCGCCGCTGTTCGGCTGCACCGACGACTCGCCGCGCGTGCAGGTCTTCGCGATCTTCTCCTGGTTGCTCGGCCCTGCCGGTGGCCCGGAAGCGGAAGCTCCCGCCTCAACCCGCAATCGTTAACCCAAACAGCTCCTCTCCTTTTATGAAACGCGTCATTATCACATTGTCGATCTTGGCTGGCTGCTCGGCTCAACTTCTTTTGGCCGGCAGCTACGAAATGAAACAAGCCGTCGCCCCCGCGCCGTGCCCGGAATGGTATGGCGATTTTGAGTGGAATGTGAATCTCTGGGGCACCTACGTGTTCACCAATACCGATTACAATCCCAATCTGGATGTTGCCGATCTCATTCAGAGCACAACCGAAGGCCACACCGTCGGCGGTTCCTTCGACCGCTACATCGGCAACGATCATGCCTGGGGCGGTGGCGGCGATATTAAATACTTTTTCTATCGCTACTTCGGTCTCGGCCTTGAAGGATTCGTGCTCGACGCGCACAAGCGCGCTTTCTTCATCGATCTGCGACCGCTGGACGGGGTTTTCGTCGGCCGCAACATCGATCAGGAACGCGCCGTCGGCGCTGTCCTCGGCACGTTGACTCTGCGCTACCCGATCCATTGCAGCCGATTTTCGCCCTACGCGTGGGGCGGAATCGGCGCGATCTTTGGCGGCGGCGAGAGCGATTCGGTCGCCACTCAGCCGATCGCTGGTTTGCCTAACGAATTCCCCACCGTCAACGCGCACAGCCATCATCAGGACGGCGACACTAAATTGATGGGGCAGGTTGGATTGGGCCTCGAAGTCCGATTCACCCGCCACATCGGTTGGACAAATGATCTGAGCTGGGGCGTCATCGACGGACCGCAGAATAACTTCACCATGATCCGTAGCGGTCTGACTTTCGCCTTCTGAGCGCGCGGCCCTCGCACCAAGGAAAAATTATTTCATAGGAGTGTGCTGTCCCTCGGTCGCCGCGGCGATCGGGGGGCTTCACATTTTAAGACGAGACGGTCGATGTCTTGACCGCCTTTCGCCACGCCGATAACGTTTCAATCGGAAAGGAGCGCCCGGTGAAACCCGAAGTATCGATCGAATACTGCGTCGTCTGAAACTACACGCCGAAGGCCGTCAGTTTGGCGACCCAAATTCTCGAACTCGGTGAGCGCGTTAAATCGCTCACCCTGATTCCGTCGAGCGGCGGCGCATTCGAAATCCGCGCCAATGGCAAGCTCCTCCATTCCAAACTCGAATCCGGCGACTGGCCCGATTTCGACGCCATCGTCAGCGCGATCAAAAAATTCAAGTAAATGTGGGAGGGGCCTCAGTGCGCCGACCCAGCCGCTGATTGTCGATCTTCCACAATCAACAATCAGCAATCAGAATTCAGCAATTCGGAGAGTGAAGGGTGCCTGGTGGCCCTCGCGGTCTTCAAAACCGTCGTCGTCACGCAAGTGGCAAGATAGGTTCGATTCCTATCCTCTCCGCCAGTTCACTCTCTGTAGCCGCCCCGCTCTGTCGGGGCGCTGCATCCACGGCGGCAAAGCGCCGTGGCTACAATCCAGCATCGAGGATCAAGTATCCAACATCAGGAAGGAGGTGAACCGCGTGTCGCGCGATCAAATCCGTAAACTCACTGCGCTCTCATCCTGCGCCGGGTGAGCTTCCAAGTTGAGCCAACAGGCCCTGGCGCAAGTTTTGCGTCAGCTACCTCTCACTCGCGATCGCAACGTCCTAATCGGTTCCGCCGCGGCCGATGACGCCGGCGTTTACCGTCTCGATCAAAAGCGCGCCCTCGTGCAAACCGTCGATTTCTTCACGCCTATTGTCGATGATCCCTTTCAATATGGCGAAATCGCGGCCGCCAACGCTCTCTCCGACGTTTTCGCGATGGGCGGGCGCCCGCTCACGGCGCTCAACATCGTCGCCGCTCCGGACAGAAAAATTTCCGCCAAAACAATCGCGACGATTCTACGCGGCGGCCTCTCCAAAGCGCGCGAAGCAAATTGCGCCGTCATCGGCGGCCACACCGTCCGCGCACCCGAACCCCTCTACGGCATGGCCGTCACCGGCATTGTCGATTCACGCAAAATGCTCACAAACGCGGGCGCGCGCCCTGGCGACATCCTCGTCTTAACGAAACCGCTCGGTACTGGAATTGTCACCACCGGGATCAAACGCAATCTCACTTCTCGCGCGCTCGCCCGCAAAGCAATCGCATCCATGTCGCAACTCAATCATGTCGGCCACACGATCGCCGAACGCCGGCTGGCGCATGCCGCGACCGACATCACTGGCTTCGGCCTCCTCGGCCATCTCGCTTCGATGTGTCGCGCCAGTCGCGTCAGCGCGGAAATTTCTACGGCCGACGTTCCCGCCATTGGCCCCGAGGTCTTCGATCTGATTGAACGCGACTGCGTTCCCGGTGGCACACGCGATAATTTGAAAACCGCGGAGGCGGTCGTCGAGTGGAATCGCACAGCTTTGCCCAAACGCGTCTTCTTAACCGATGCGCAAACAAGTGGAGGCCTCTTGCTTAGTGTTCCCGAAAATAAGCTGCGACGACTGCTCAACCTGCTGCGAAGCGCGCCTACGCCCTGTGCCGCGGTGATCGGCAGAATCATCTCGCCTCGCCGCGGCGGACCGCTCATATGCATGACAAAATAAATCCGCGATCGCGTCGTTATCTTCCCGCCGTTAACAAAGTCCTCGACGCCCTCGATCATGTCGATCTTCCGCGGCCGATCATCGTTTCCACCGTTCGTCGCGAGCTCGCCGCCCTCCGCGCCTCGGACAAAATCGTGACCTTTGAAGACGTGTTTGAGCACGTCATCCGCGCGTTGCATCGACACGTTCGGTCCCGCCTCCAGCCCGTCATTAACGGCACCGGTGTAATTCTGCACACCAATTTCGGACGCGCGCCTTTGAGCGACCAGGCGCGCGAAGCGATCGCTCAGGTCGCGACAAACTACAGCAACCTCGAGTTCGATCTTGCGGCCGGTCAGCGCGGCAATCGCGCGGGTTATTTGGAAAACAACCTAGCCATTCTATGCCGCGCCGAAGCTGCGACCGTCGTCAACAACTGCGCTGCCGCGCTCGTCCTTATCGTCCGGTCCTTCGTCGCGCAACAACCGGACGTCATCATTTCCCGCGGCGAGCTCGTTCAGATCGGCGGCGGTTTTCGCATCGCCGAAATTATCGAAGCTGCCGGCGCAAGGCTGCGTGAAGTCGGATCGACTAACAAAACCAATCTCGCCGATTACGGCCGCGCACTTTCCAGAAACACCGCCCTGATTCTGCGCGTCCATCGCAGCAACTTTTTCATGGAAGGCTTCGTCGATTCGCCTTCCACGCGCGAACTGGTTGAGCTCGCCTGCAAACGCCGCGTTCCAGTGATTGTCGATCTTGGCAGCGGCCTGGTCGAACGTGTCGCCGGGCTTGGCGAAGACGAGATGACTGCGACGAAAGCGCTGCGCGCCGGCGCCGATCTCGTCTGCTTCAGCGGCGACAAGCTTTTCGGCGGACCACAGGCCGGCGTCATCGTCGGCAAAAAACGTTTCATCGCCGCACTCAAGCGCGAACCACTCTTCCGGGCCCTGCGCTGCGATAAACTCACGCTCGCTGCGCTGCAGGCCACGGTCGATCTTCACCTCAGCGATTCCGCCCAGGTTCCGGCTCTCGCGTTGATCAAAATTCCGAAGGACGAGTTGCGCGCCCGCGCCGCCAACATCATCACGCGCTTACAGGGCTTGCCGGCCCAAATCACCGTCGGCCGCGGCGCGGTCAAATCCGGCGGCGGCACGGCGCCGCGCGCCGTCATTCCATCCATCAGCATCGACATCCGTCCGGAGAATTGTTCGCCTAACGAATTCGCGGCCCGCCTGCGCGCCCAAACGCCCCCGCTCATCGGCTACATCTCCAGTCGCTCGTTCAAGCTCGATCTGCGCACTATCCTCCCGCACCAGGACGATTTCGTCGTCGATGCCATTCGCGCCGCATGTACAAACCCGGCGTAACTCAGGCATCTTGCCTGATTTCTGAAGGCGTTCGAGCCAGTGAAACACCAACTCGACAGGACAGGCGGGGATGCCTGTGTTACGGCTTGTGACGCAACATTTCGTCATCGCAACCGCCGGCCATGTCGATCACGGCAAGAGTTCGCTCGTCAAGGCCCTCACTGGCACTGATCCCGATCGTTTGCCCGAAGAAAAGGCCAGAAAAATCACGATCGACCTCGGCTTCGCCGAACTAAAGTTGCCCGGTCCTGACGGCGACGAAATCCACGCCGCGATTGTCGATGTTCCCGGCCACGAAGATTTCGTGCGGAACATGATCGCCGGCGTCGGCTCGATCGATCTCGCGCTTCTCGTCGTCGCCGCCGACGACGGCTGGATGCCGCAAACCGAGGAGCATCTTCAAATTCTCGAATATCTTGGCGTCACTCGCGCGGTCATCGCTCTCACCAAAATCGACATCGGCGATGCAGATAAAGTAGACAACGCGATTCGCGAACAACTGCGCGCCACCGCATTTGCGAACGCGCCGATCATCCACACCACGCTTGGTGGCTCGACCGCAGAACTGAAAGAAGCGCTGGTGAGTGAGTTGTCGAAGATCGAACCGCACCGCGATACCGGAAAGCCGCGTTTGCCCGTGGATCGTGCGTTCACGCTGCGTGGCGTCGGCACTGTCGTGACCGGCACGCTCACGGGCGGCACGTTGCGCGTCGGCAAAGGCATCGTCGTACAACCGCGCGGTAGGCGTTCGCGTATTCGCTCCCTGCAAAGTCACCGCCGGGATCTCGATGTTGCTTATTTCGGCACACGCACTGCCATCAATTTACCCGATCTCGCACCGGACAGCGGCATTTCCCGCGGTGATGTCGTGACCATCGACGGCTTCGAGCCAACGACTGCGATTGCTGCCCTTGTCCGACGCTCGCCTCGATTACAGCGTGGCGCGCCGCTCAAATCCGGCGCCTCCGTTTATTTTCACCACGGCACTCGCCGGATGCTCGCAAAAATCATTTTGCTGGAAACCGACTCGCTGTTGGCCGGATCGGAGGGATTCGCTCAGCTTGAGCTTAGCGAGCCGGCTCTGGTTTTCGTCGGTGACCGCTTCATCCTTCGCGATGGCTCGGAGCAACACACTATCGCAGGCGGCCGGGTGCTCGACCTCGACGTCCAGCGCGAAACATTCCGCTCCTCGGCGAGCGTTAAGCTGCTGAAGTCGCGTGCCGCGGGCAGGGACAACGACGTTGATCTTTACACAAAAACGGAATTGGCTCGGCGCGGGCCGACCGCTTCGTCACAACTGCTGGCCAGATCGCGATTCAGCGACACTGACGTGGCTACCGCCTTGCAACGGCTCGCTCAGCGCGGAGAGATTTTTCTCGCGGACGACATCGCAGCCGATCGCGACCTCTGGCGTAGCTTCCACGAGCGCGCGATTCGCCTCATCGACGCAACGCATCGTGAACATCCGGAGCGCGCTGGTCTCGAGCTGAACGAATTTCGCGCGGCATTGAACGAGCAGCCACCGGAAGTCGTTCATGCATTGATTGTCGATCTTTGCCGCCGTGAGTTCGTTCGCGTTGGATCGACCATCGCCCGCCGCTCGCATCGTGCCGCCTTGCCAACCGCGATGGAGCCGATCGCCCAAACACTTCGTGAGAAGCTCACCGTCAATCCGTTTGATCCGCCGTCACGCCAGCAACTCGCGCCCGACGCGCCTGCGCAACAGGCCCTGAAATTTTTGATCGAACGGAAGCAAATCGTCGAGATCAGCGATGACGTCGTGCTTTCGAACGACGCATTTGAAAAGATGAAAACGGAGATCGCCAATTTTATTTCGAGCAACGGCGGCGCGACGGTGAGCCAGCTGCGCGGCGCATTAAAAACTTCGCGCCGCGTCATGGTCCCATTGCTCGAGCGGCTCGATCGCGAAAGTTTTACGCGCCGCATCGGCGATGAACGCACACTCGCGCAACAAATCACGAGAGCTAAATTGAGCGATGCCCCAATCGCGCGTCGAAACTGAACGAAGCGCGGCGCGCGTTTCGCTTCACATCGGCTCTTCGTTCTCCAGTGCCTGGGAAAGTGTTCTCTTGCCGTGGTCCGAATGCATTATTCCTGGGACTTGGAAACGTGAGTTGCCGTCTCTCGTCGTCGTTCCGACGCGAGGGCAGGCCAACGATCTGAAGATGCGCTTGATCGCAAAAGGCCTTTCGCATCTCGGTTTGCAGATTGTGACGCCGGCGAGTTTGAGAGCGTTGCTTGCACGGGACGACGCCCGGCCACCGACCGAGCCGGAACACCTGCGCCTGCTCCTCGCCATCGCGGCCGGAGAAATGGAAAATCGGCCTAACGAATCTGAGGCGCTCGCCGCCAAAGTCGTTTCTCGGACGCCGGCAGCGCTTCTGCGCGCTTTGGATCGTCTGGAGACTGCCGGTTGGAAATTCGAAGAACTGGCATTGCCATCCTTTGCCCCGGTGGTTCAGCGTTTCATCGCGCTGCTGAGAAAATGCGATTTTGCCCTGCCGGGCGAAATCGATCGACGGCGATTGCAACAAGCGACCGGCGACCCGCGGAAATTTTCCAACGTGCTGATTACCGGATTCGACGGGGCGCATTGGCCGCACTGGTTTCTGCTCCGGACCGCAGTCGAGCTGGCCGAAGACGCCACCATCGTCCTCGAAGAGCCGCGCGAAAACTTTGCCGATGTCGATCTTTGCTGGATCGGCTCGTGGGAAGAAGTTTGTGGCGAAGCCCAGCGCTCGCTGAAACCTGCTGAGCTCGGTGATTCGCTTTTCAGCGAAATGGAAATGCGCGGAGGCGCGGAAACGGCCAAACATTTCCATTTTCTCGTCGGGACAAACTT
>JBHEMD010000080.1:0-11718 GCA_046262735.1 Chthoniobacterales bacterium
GGCTGCGGCAACGCTGGGAAGAAAACACCCATTATGGACCTGAACTTGACCAGGGCACGTGCCCTGATTGTCCGCCCCAGCCTGGAAGCGACAAACAATTGCAGCCGCTCGATATTCCTCCGGCCACCGGCCTGCAATAAAAGCAGGCGTTTATGAAATTGTCGATCTTGTGTCTTGTCCTGAGCGCCACGACAGCGATGGCGGATCTGATTGATGAAGATTTTATGCGTCCGGTCGATCCACTGGCCCCGCGCGATGGGTGGGGAGTGTTGCATCAAATGCGCGACGTGAACGCGGTTGACTTTGCGCATCGCTACCCGGCGCGCTGGTTTTATTACTTCAAGGCATCGGAACAACTGACGCTGCAACCGGCTTATGTGGGCGCGGTGCAGCGCGAACTGCGTCGGCTCGGCTACTATTGCGGGCCTATCGATGGCATCTATTCGGCACAAGTCGGCGACGCAATTGCGTTCTTCCAGAAAAACTCTTCGATGCGCGTGACCGGCGCTCTCACCGATTCTGTCCGGCGCGCCTTGCATCTGCCCTAGGGTAATTGGGAGTCGATTGACGGGTATCAGCAGCGGCACTGTCACCAAATGACGAGGCCCTGACCTTTCGCCCAGGGCCTCGCGGCATGGGTTGCAGGTCAATTAGCTTTATTTGTGCACGCTCACGTTGCCGCCTCCCAGCGTCGTCTGATTTGTCATGACGTTGGTGCCGGTCTGGTTGATCGGCCCGAGGTTCGCCTGGCCAAGAAGCACGCCGCAAAAGCAAAGACCAAATGCAAACGCGATACGCGGGTTAAAGAATGCGGAACGAGTCGAGGGCTTTATTTTCATTGTGGAGTTGTGGCAGTGTTTGTAAGCAGCAGGGACTCTGCTCAGATGGTTGGAGGATTACGGGAAATGGGAGAGGAGAGTGCTGAAAAGAGATGCACCTGCGTTGAGCGCAATTGAATGAAGGCGCGCATGAAAACTGCCGGCAGGGAAAGCCACTCAGCGCTGGAGTGAGATGCGGCGGCAGGCCGATTCCAAACTGCGCCGGCCCATTAAATCACCCTGACATGATAAACCCCGCCGGGTGACCCATGAGCAGTTCGGACGCAGAGAGGCTGCGACACTGCCGCCGCAAATTAGATCGACAAAGAGAAGTCGGATGTCGCTTCTCTCTGCCGAATAACGCGTGGGGACGCGAAACACGGCGACGAGAATAGAAGTGCCCGAGCGGTTTGTCTGTCAGGCGGCCGCCCTGATTTTTGCGTAAGGGAATTCCAGACAAAGTGATGTCTGGAATCCACTACAAGGAAGAGATCTTGTAAGGGTAAAACCCCTACACGTGCGACGAAGTGGTGTGCTCCGCAAAACTTTGCGCCTGCTGGAGCAGTTGACTCGAACTGCTCAGATTCAACTTAAGCTTGATGCGCGCGCGATAGGTCTCCACGGTTTTGACGTCTAGGTGCAATGCAGCCGCGATCTGGCGGGTGCTGCTGCCCTGACCAATGGATTGCAGCACTTCCAACTCGCGATCGCTGAGTTGCTCCAACGCTGAACCTGGTTTGATCAAAGGCGGGCCAAAAACCTGGCGCAGCTTGGCCGCAGCGATCCTGTCGCTCAGGTAAACTTGACCGCTGAGCACGTGGCGGATCGCGCGCAGCAGCTCATCGGTTGGTTCACGTTTGTGAACAAAGCCGCGGGCCCCGGCGCGCACCGCCCGTTCGGCATAGAGCGACTCGTCATACATCGAAAAGACCAGCACGCGCAGGCGCGGAAAACGCGCGTGAAGATCTTTGATAATGCCGAGCCCGTGCGCGTGTTTGAAGGAGAGACCGCTGATGACAAGGTCTGGTCGGGTAGCAGCGATTCGCTCGAGAGCCGGGCACGCGTCATCGGCCTCGCCGCACAGGCTCAGATCGCTCTGGCCGTTGACGAGCTGGACGAGTCGCTCGCGCACCACCGGATGGTCCTCGATAATGAACACGCGCGTCGTGCCTGATTGAGCAGCCTTCGGCTTTGGTTTCGCGCTAGCCATATCAATTGCGTATCAACGCGGAAAGCCGAGCAGCCAGCCCGCGGGGACCCCAGCGTTTCGACCGCCTCGTTCCGCTGGAATCAGCAAACCAGAACCGCCGTTGATCTGTCGAGCGAATTCAGCGTGGCAAACGCCGACGCATCACTCCTGCTGGTGCACCCAGCGGCTGGCCGTCAACCGGAGCCGCGCCACGTTTTCGAGGTTAAGCTTCTCTTTGATCCGGTTCGTATAGGTGTCGACCGTTGTCGTTTCCAAGCCCAGCTGCTCGCCGATCTCGCGAGTCGTCAGGCCCTGGCCGAGCAAGCGAAACACCTCCAGTTCGCGATCGGCGAGGCTGGCAATCGGATCGCCCAAAGGTTCTCCGCCGCTCATCATCTTGTTCATCATTTGCGACATGAATGCGCGATTGAGATACATCTCTCCGGCTAAGACCTGACGAATTGCTGCCAGCACGTCGACCGAGGCTTCGTGTTTTGTGATGTAGCCGTTGGCGCCGGCACGCAGCGCGCGTTCGGCGTAAAGCGATTCGTCGTGCATCGAAAGCACGAGCACGGGCACATTAATCCCTTTGGCCCGCAATTCCTTGATCAGCTCCAGACCGCTCGCCCCCTTCAAGGTGATGTCGATCAACGCGATGCTCGGCCGCGTTTGTTTTATCAAGGCAAACCCGTCGCGGATATTATCGCTTTCGCCCGCCACCATCATGTCGGCTGTCTTGTCAATGAGATGGGAGAGCTGCTCGCGGAACATGCGATGATCCTCGATAATCACGAGGCTAATGGGTCTAGGCCGCGGCGATTTCATTGCTGTGTGGAGTCTGTGCGATGGTGCAGGTGACGATTGATCCGCCCTCTTTTAGCTGTTCAATGTTTAGCTGCCCGCCACTTATCCGCGCACGGTAGCGCATGATCCCAAGACCTGAGCCCGTGGCGACGAACCCCGGCATGCCGACGCCGTCGTCTAAAATCCGCATGGTCAGGTGGTCTTCCCCCCCATCGAGCGAAATGGCAATCCTTTTCGCTTTACCGTGTTTCATGGCGTTGCTGATCGCTTCCTGCGCGATGCGGTAAAGGTGCATCGCTGTCTTGTCATCGCAGTTGGGCACAGCGCCCTCAAAACGGAAGGTACATGTGATTCCGTGTAACCGGCGAATTGATTGAGCGAGCGATTCGAGTGCAACGACGATGCCGAGCTGAGCCACGTGCGCGGGGACAAGGCCGCGCGCGAGATCGCGCGTTTGCACCACCGCTTCCTGGAGAAGGCCAGCCAGTTCTCCGGCCGCCTTCGCCTCCATGGAAAGATTCAGTTTTTGCAAATCATGCTCTAACGATCTCGCCGAGCAGGTCAGCGCCGCCAGATATTGGCAAAGACCGTCGTGCAGGTCCTGGCCGATCCGGCGTTGTTCGGCCTCGCTAATGTTGACGATCTCGTGCTCGAGACGCTGGGAATGTTCCAATAGGGCGATTCGCGCCGCGGCAATGTCGCTCTTGGTGCGCAACGCCGCCGCCGCAACAGCCACCAGCAAGAAAAAACCAAAGTGTCGGCCGGTTTCCCAAATCGCTATCCAGCTTTGCAGGTCCGGGTCCCCACCGAACCAATTTGCGCACCACCACACGATGCCGGATAAAACGGCCGCGACCGCGCCGGCTGTCGTGCCGCAAAACCAACCGACGACAAAGAGCGGTACGGCGTAAAAGGGCAGGAGCCGGAACTTATAGCCGGTAACCAAGTCGAGCGTGCCGATGGCGAGCAATAACGCCGCCGTCTCGATACCAATCCATCTTCGCGGCTGCCTGGCAAAAGCGTTTGTTAAACTCATCGATTGGTGAGCCCTGAATTGGGCCGGCATTTTACTAAATATGGCCGGTGGCGGACTAGCCTTTTGTCAGGGGCGCGATTGCCGAAACGGCGGCTAAGACAAAACGTAAAAAACGTGGTACAATTGGCGTCCCCCGGGTTGGAAACATGACCTCCAATATCAGCCAGTCCGTTATCGACCTGCTGCTTGCCAGCGGCGTGCCCTCGCGGGATGACGCCGTGCAGCTGGCGCAAAATCTCAATGGCGGCTCGTGGGTTGCGCAGGTGCTCGATTCCGGCAAGGTGGACGAGAACCGCTTCCTCAACGCAATCGGCGACTTCTTCAAGGTCCCCGTCTACTCGATCGACCCGAGCAGGATCGACCGCGAGACATTGTCGATCTTGCCGAGCCGGTTTGTGTTTCAACACCACATTCTCCCGATCGAGGTGAAGGAAAACTCGGTCGTGCTCGCCACCTACGACCTGTTCAATTCGATCGGCCGCCAGCTGGCCACACAGCTGTTGAAAAAACCGGCCGAATGGGTGCTGGTGCCCCGCGCCCAGCTCCTGCGCGCAATGAAGACGCTCTACGGTGTCGGCGCGGAAACCTTCGACGAGATTCTCAAATCGAAGCGCGATTTCGAAATTTTGCAGGACGCCGAGACCGCGACTGACCTGAGCGCTGACGATCCGGAGGCTTCGGTCGTGAAGTTCGTCAACCAGATCATCCGCGAGGCCATTGCCGAGCGCGCTACCGATATTCACGTCGAGCCGCTCGAGAACGATCTGCGCATCCGCTATCGCATCGATGGAGTTCTGCACGAGGTCGCGGTGCCGCCGCAGTTGCGCCTGTTGCAATCGGCCATCATCTCGCGTCTCAAAGTGATGGCGCATATGGACATTGCCGAGCGGCGTTTGCCACAGGACGGCCGGATGAATCTGCACGCCAATGGCCAGGAAATCGACGTGCGCGTCTCCACCATTCCCACCGTGAACGGCGAATCCATCAGTTTGCGCTTGCTTAGCCGCACTGGTCAGCAATTCGGCTTTGCCCGGCTCGACCTGAGTCCAAAGCAGGAGACCGTCATTCGCAATCTGCTCGCCCAACCTAACGGCATCATCTTGCTCACCGGCCCCACCGGCTGCGGCAAATCAACTTCGCTTTACTGTTTTCTTTCCACGATAAATTCGGTCCAGCGCCGCATCATCACAATCGAGGAACCGGTGGAATATCGGCTGCCCGGCGTTTCGCAGATTGACGTGAAGCCGGAGATCGATCTCACCTTTGCCAAAGGTTTGCGCCACATCCTGCGGCAGGACCCCAACGTCGTGATGGTCGGGGAAATTCGAGACGTCGAGACGGCCGATATCGCCATTCGCGCGGCCATGACTGGTCACCTTGTTTTCAGCACGCTGCACACGAACGATGCCGTCGGCGGCATCACCCGGTTGCTCGATATGGATGTCGAGCCGTTCCTTCTCGCCTCGGTCGTGAAAGCGTTTATCGCGCAGCGACTCGTCCGCACGATTTGTCCCGAGTGCATCGAGTTTGTCGAATATCCGCGCGAATATCTGGCCGAGATCGGTTTTCCGCTCGAACTGGGCACCGTCTTCAAGCGCGGCCGCGGCTGTGACAGTTGCCGGCAAACCGGTTATCAGGGGCGGGCCGCGATTTACGAAATCTGCGTTGTGACCGATCCGCTGCGCAAACTCATCATGCAAAAACGCGATGGGGGCGAGCTCAAGCAATGCGCGATAGCTGAAGGCATGGAAACGCTGCGCCAGGACGGCTGGCGTCGCGTCGCTCAGGGCCGCACCACGATTGAAGAAGTCGTCCGGGTCACGCAAACCGACGAAGTGATGGCGGAAACGACCGAGGAAGCCGAACCGGTAGTGGCGGGGGAGACCGCGCCGCTGGCGTAAGATCGACAATTCGGCTCGTGTCGGCACCGGCTTGAAAGCCGGTCTTAATGAGAAACGGAATGCCCGCGCAGATCGCGGATGGCTTGGCCGTAATCCTTGGCGCGAAAAATCGAAGTGCCGGCGACGAGGACATTTACGCCATTTTCAATAGAGACACGCGCGGTTTCGGCGTTGATGCCGCCGTCCACTTCGATGTCGATCTTACGCGCGCGCGATTTGTTCCATTCAGCCGCGCGCCTGACCTTTTCCATTTGGTCGACGCGAAACGGCTGTCCGCCGAAACCTGGATGGACGGTCATGACCAGCAACATGTCGATCGTCTCGAGAAATGGCTCGATCATCTCGAACGCCGTCGCGGGATTTAAAGTCAGGCCAACGCGGCACCCCGCCCTGCGGATTTGCGCGAGCGTTTTCCCGACGTCGTGTTTCGCTTCGGGTTCCACGTGCACGGTGATCGAGCTTGCGCCGGCATCGACAAATCGCGGCACGTAATGGTCCGCGTGCTCGATCATCAAATGCACGTCGAGCGGCCGGTTTGTCGATTTATGGACAAAGCCGACAATCGCCGGGCCGAAGGAAATGTTGTCCACGAAGTGGCCGTCCATGATGTCGCAATGGATCCAATCGGCGCCGGCTTCTTCGACGCGGCCGAGTTCATCGGCGAGGCGCGAGAAATCGGCGGCGAGAATTGACGGCGCGACCAACGTCTTTTGCACGTTACAAGGTTACAAGAGTTGCAAAGGTTACAAGGGGATCGGCATGGTAACGTTTGTAACTGTGTCACCGTTCAACGTTTCTCTTGACGAAGCGGCGCGTCGTTTCATGTTACGGCGTTTTCAGCCGGTTCGAATCGCGCTTACGGCGCACGGTTTGCTGTGAAGATCGACAAGAGCGCTTCCAACAGACTGAAACGTGCGCGCAATTGAAAGAGTAATTCATGTTTCAACGATTTTTCGGCTGGTTATCGAGTGACATCGGGATCGATCTCGGCACGGCCAACACGCTGGTTTACGTTAAGGATCAGGGGATCGTGTTGCGCGAGCCATCGGTTGTGGCCGTGCAGGCAGGAACCAACAAAGTGTTGGCGGTGGGTGATGAAGCCAAACGAATGCTCGGCCGCACGCCCTCCAACATCGTGGCTGTGCGTCCGCTCAAGGACGGGGTGATCGCCGATTTCGAAGTGACCGAGGCAATGCTGCGGCACTTCATCAACAAAGTGCACAATCGCCGGATGCGCGCACGGCCTCGGGTGGTGATCGCGGTGCCCTCCGGCATCACCGAAGTGGAGAAGCGCGCCGTGCGCGAAAGCGCCACGCACGCCGGTGCGCGGGAGGTGTACTTAATAGAAGAACCAATGGCGGCAGCGATCGGGGTGGGTCTGCCGGTGCAGGACCCGGCCGGCAACATGATCATCGACATCGGTGGTGGCACGACGGAGGTGGCGTTGATTTCGCTTTCCGGAATTGTGTTCAGCCGCAGCGTGCGGGTGGCCGGCGACGAGCTCGATGAAGCGATCGTGCAATACATGAAGCGCGCCTACAATCTGATGGTCGGCGAGCGCACGGCGGAGGAGATCAAAATCAAAATCGGCTCAGCGTATCCAAGCGAGAAGGAAACGAGCGTGGAGGTCAAGGGCCGCGACCTGGTCGCGGGGCTGCCCAAGACGCTCATGATTACGTCGCAGGAAGTGCGCGAGGCGTTGTTGGAACCGATTTCGACGATTGTCGATTCGGTCCGCATCACCCTCGAGCGTTGTCCGCCGGAACTTTCTGCCGACCTCGTCGATCGCGGCCTTGTGCTCGCGGGTGGCGGCGCGCTTCTGCGCGGGTTCGACAAGCTTTTGAGCGAGGAGACCGGCTTGCCTGTTCATGTGGCGGAAGACCCGCTCAGCGCCGTTGCGGAAGGAACGGGCAAATGCCTCAATGAACTTAAGTTTTTGCGTCAAGTGGCCTCGGCGGATCGCCAGTGGCGCTGACCATTGCGGATTGGCGATCATCGATTGCGGACTGAGATCGGCCGCGCCGTTGATGTCGATCTTAAGTAATCCGCAATCCACCCCCCGCATTCCGCCATACAAATGAGCCGCACCAAC
This sequence comes from Chthoniobacterales bacterium, assembly GCA_046262735.1. Lineage (GTDB taxonomy): Bacteria > Verrucomicrobiota > Verrucomicrobiia > Chthoniobacterales > UBA10450 > AV17. Next base: position 7,841 of record JBHEMD010000080.1, read on the forward strand.
ATCGTCGCGCTGCTCATTTTCGGCGCGATTCTCGGATATTTTCTGAGCTTCGGTCCGGACACGACGCGAAAGTTTCAAGCCGGCATTTACCAGTTGCTCGCGCCCTTCCTCAGCAGCGGATCCGGATTACAGAAACAGATCACGTCGGTGCGGAGCGGGCTGAAATCGCTGGAGGAACTGGAGAAAGAGAACGTGGGGTTGCGCGTGGAAAATCGGGAGCTCCGTGCGACGAACCAGGGATTGCGCGACGTCGAGCGCGAGGTAAACCGGTTGCGGCACGCGCTCAATTATCGCGAGCGTTCGGTTTTTAAGCTCGTGCCGGCGGTGGTGGTGACGCGCGACTCGTCCACCTGGTGGCGGACGATTACGATCAACCGTGGCAAAGAAGATGGAGTGGAAAGCGACATGGCGGTAGTGACCGATGAAGGATTGGTCGGCAAAACTACCACCGTCGGCGCGAACGTTTCGCTCGTCCTGCTCGTTGCGGACGAAAACTGCAAGGTGGCCGCAACAGTGGAAGGCACGCGCGAGCAGGGAATCGCATCCGGCGAGCGCATCGTCGCCGGATTAACGCCGTCGCTCTATTTAAATTTTCTCTCCAAACAGGCCGACATAAAACCCGGCCAAAAGGTTTATACCTCTGGCGTGGGCGGTGTATTTCCATCGGGTTTACCGATCGGGGCCGTCAAGAGTTTCCGTGTTCGGGAACTGGATGGGCAGGCGCAATTGACGCCAGCGGTGGACTTATCGCACCTGGAGGACGTCTTCGTCGTGACGGGCAAGAAATGATCTTTTTTGTTTTGCTGCTGGTCTTGATCCTCATCGCGCAGGTAGCGGAATTTTTTATCCCGGCGTTGCCATGGCTTTACAACGCCCACGTTTACATCGTTCCGATACTGGTTTTCTATGGAGCGGTGGCGTTGCCGTTTCCGCTCATGCTGGCGGTGGCACTTTTTGCCGGTATTTTGCTCGACGCCCTGACTGTGCAGGTAATCGGGACGAAGGTTGAAATTTCAATGGGCTGGTCGATACTGCTTTACGCTGTGCTGGCGGGAATCATGCATGGCCTGAGGCCTTTGTTCGTGCGCGGTCGCTGGGAGATTCATTGTCTGCTCACCGGCGTCTGCACCTCCGTGATTTTGCTCGCCCAGTACCTGATGATTACTTTCCGACGCGGCTCGCTCTTTTTTTCGCGCGACGTGTGGTGGCAGATCGGCGGGCCTGGTCTGATCGCAATGCTCATGGCGCCGATCGTATTTTGGTTTCTGCAGTGGCTCGGCCGCGCCACTGGTTATTCGACGGTTGAGGAACGGAGCATGTTCGAATGAATCGCCGTCGTCTCAGTCCGCATCTGCGGATTCAATTCCTTGGTCTGTTGATGATGTTGGGCATGGCCGCGCTGGCGCTCCGGCTGTGGTGGATCCAGGTGGCGCACGGCGCGGAATGGACGGCGCAGATTCGTGGCAGCTCGCAGGCGACGGTACGAATTCCCTCCGTGCGAGGCGAGATCCGCGATCGTAACGGACTCCCCCTGGTGACGAACCGCGCCAGCTACGAGGTGGATTTTTACCTTCCGGAGATGGTCAAAGGTTATCGCGAGCGCTTCGGTCAGCCGCCGGTGAGTGAATATCGCGCAATCATCAACGGCATGCCCAAGGACGTGAAAGAGCCCGACATCATCAGGATCGTCAACGATGGCGTGGTGCCGCGTTTGGACGGTCTCAATCTCGCGCGCGATTACAATGCGAGCCAACTGCAGCGGCATTTCCGGAACGATACTGAGGTGCCATTTTCCTACATTAAAGACATCGATTTCCCGACGATGGCGAAATTTGCCGAGCACGATGTCGGATTACCCGGTGTCGATCTCGCGATCAAGCCTGTGCGTTCCTATGTCTATGGCGCGCTTGCCCCGCATATTCTCGGCTACGTCGGAGCGCCCGACGACGTGAACAAGGAGGAAGCGCGGCGTTACACCTTCTATCAGGGCGATGTGGAGGGGAAATCGAACATCGAGCGAATGATGGACGAGTATCTTCGGGGCAAACCTGGGGTGCGTTATCTGCGCAAAAATGCCAAGGGCATCATTGAAGGAGCGCTTCGCGAAGATCCGCCCAAGCAAGGCGCCAATGTCTTCCTCACGATCGACGCGCGTATTCAGGCGATTGCCGAGGAGGCGTTGCGCGCGGTGAGCCGGGCCGGCGCCGTGGTTGTCGATCCAAACAACGGCAACATTCTCGCGATGGCCTCGGTGCCCTCATTCGACCCGAACACCTTCATCCCCAGCATCAAAGCCAAAGATTGGAAAGCCCTTCAGCAAGACGAGGGCGATCCGTTGGTCAATCGCGCAATCAGCGCACTCCCACCGGGCTCGACCTTTAAGCTCATCACGGCGCTCGCTGGGCTGCGCGGTTCCAAGAACCTGGCCAACGCAAAATACAGCTGCGGCGGAGGCGTGAGTTACGGCGATCACTTTTTTCGATGCTGGGTCGCCGAAAAACATTACACGCACGGGACCATCGGACTCGCCGATGCAATCAAGGTGTCATGCGACTCGTTTTTCTACCAATACGGAAACGCGGCTGGCATTCACTCGATTGATGCCATTGGCAAGATGTTGGGAATCGGCGAAGTATCGGAGCTGCAACTGTCAGGTGAACAAACTGGCAACATGCCGGGACCCGAGTGGATGCAACTTCATCATCCGCAGGAGAGATGGTCGCAGGCGCAAACGGCCAATGTTACGATCGGCCAGGGCTACACGCTTGTTTCGCCTCTGCAATTGGCGATGGCTTATGTCGCCGCGGCCAACGGTGGCACGTGTTATTACCCCCGCTTGGTCGACAAAGTTTTAAACCAGGACGGTTCTCCGGTGCTCGACGACCACGGCAAACCTGCCGTCCCACAAACACCGCGCATTCGCTTCGATCTGCGGCGGGAAATTTCGCCTCAGGATATCGATCTTGTCCGTAAAGGACTCTGGAAAGTTGTCAACGAAGACGGAGGAACGGGTGGCAGAGCGCGTTTGAAAGACGTTGTGGTGGCTGGGAAAACCGGCACTGCGCAGGCGAGCGACCGTGGCCACGAGGAAAACGTGGCGTGGTTTACGTGTTTCGCGCCATTTGACAATCCGAAGTATGTCGTCGCCGTGATGGTGCAAGGCGCTTCTGGGCACGGCGGCGAGGTCGCGGGCCCGATCGCTACACGCATTCTCGAACGCACTGTCGCGCAGGATGAAGGAAACTTCGACATGCAGGTGGCATGGACCGCACCCGCGCATCACGCCAATCCGCTTCAATTGATCAAAGCAGTAAGCTACACTGGAGGTAATCTCGGCAGCGAGGACGAAGAAGGCGCCGATGCCAGCCAAAGCGCCGATGTCCAACTGGCTACGGCTCAAGCGGCGCCCGATGTCGAGCTCGAAGCCGACGCGGAGGGCCAGGTGCAAAAGGCCCGCCTGCCGCGGGCGGTCCCCGTCGCTGCGCCGGCGCCGCGCTCCCGTAATTTCTTTGAACGCCTTTTTGGTGTCCGACGTGCGCCGTCACCGTCGCGGGCAACTCCGCCGCCGGCGCGTCGGCCAGTCACCCGATGAGCTTTCGATCAGAGCCCGGAGAAGTGGCGCACACTTGCAACCCGTGGTCCATCGGCAGAATGCCGAGACCGCCGCAAACCTTGATGGGCTGCTCAGCAGCACTTCTGATCGCACAACCGTTTCACTTTTATGATAGACCGAGTTCGAAAAATTTTAGGTATCCCCCGCAAGACCGGCAACAAAATCATTCTCAGCGTGGAAAAGCTCGAGCGTCGCGTGGCGCTGCTCGAGAACGGCCAGCTCGAAGAGTATAGCGTCGAGCGTAGCGGCTCGCACAATATTGTCG
>JBHEMD010000081.1:0-9119 GCA_046262735.1 Chthoniobacterales bacterium
ACCATGCGTTTGAGGTCGCGCTGCGCCCACGCGGCCAGGGGCGCGAACACGATCGAGCAAACGGCGAGCGTCAGCAGCCATGGGCGGGCGATTTTGATTTCATTTGGGAACAACGGGAGCAATAGCCGGATAAAACCGTAAACGCCCATTTTTGAGAGCGCGCCGGTCAGCACAATCGCCACTCCGCTCGGCGCGGCGGCGTAAGCGTCGGGCAGCCAGGTGTGAAATGGAAATAGCGGCACCTTGACGGCGAGCCCAATGAAAATGCCGGCGAACGCAAGCCACGCGAGATTCCCCGGAAGCAAACCGCCTTTGCCGAGGCCGGCCAGCCGGACGAAGTCGAACGTTCCGGTCGCCAGGTAAATCCCGAGAAAGGCGAGCAGCATCGCCACGCTCCCGAGAAAAGTGTAGAGAAAGAATTTCACCGCGGCGGTGTCGCGATTCTCACCGCCCCAAAGTTTGATGAGCAGGAACGCCGGGATCAGGCTCATCTCGTAAAACAAAAACCAGAGGACAAAATTCTGCGCGGTGAACGTGCCGTAGAGCGCCGATTGCATCACCAGCATGACAGCGCAAAAGCCGCGGTCCCCTCGTTGGGCGAGCAATCCGAACGGAACGACAATCGAGGTGAGCAACACGAGGAGCAGACTCAAACCGTCGATACCGACAAAGTACTCGGCGCCAATGGCGGGAACCCAGGTGTGCCGCTCGACAAATTGCAGCCAGATCGCGCGGGAATCGAAGCGCCACCACAGAAGCAACGGGCACGCTGCGGAGATGACAGTGCAAATGAGGGCAATCGGACGCGCATTGCGGTGCGGCCACATCCAGACCGCAAATGCGCCCAGGAGCGGGATGCAAACCAGCGCAGTGATTAACCCAACCATGCGTAAAGAAGCAGCAGCGCCACCGCGCCGAGCGCAATCGCGCCCAGATAGCGTTGGATTTGTCCCGAGTGCCAGCCGGACATGACACGGCCAAGCATGCGTCCACCCATCATCGTTTCATCCACGCCGGTGTTGATCGCGCGCTCGTCAACGTTCGTGGTCAAAATCCCGAAGAGTTGTCCGAGACCACCGACTGCGCGCACGGCAGCGTCCCAAACGTTTCGGTCGAGCCAATCACTGAGGCGTGCCGCTGTTCGGCTCCAGAGAATAACGGTTTTGTCATACAACTCATCGAGCCACATGCGATTCGCCAAAAATTCGAAACCCGCCGGCTGAGCGCGCTCGAGCGGGTCACGTTGTCGATCTCGCACTGTTGCGCGATAAAAGAACGCGCCCAAACCGATCCCAGCTGCGACGAGCACCACGGACGTGAGCATCATCGGTTGGAATAATTTCGTTAGATCGACCGGCGGGGTTTCGCCTGCCAAATAACGATCCAGCCATGGCCACGCCGGCGTGAGCACAACGCTGAACGCGACCGTGCAGATCGCGAGCACAACCAGCGGGATCGTCATTACGCGCGGACTTTCGTGCGCATTGGGTCCGCGCTCGCCGAAAAAGACGTAGATGACCTGACGCGTCATGTAGAGCGCGGTGAGAACGACGCCAGCGACGAGCAGGAAGTACGGCGCGCGCGAGCCTGGCCAGTGCGACGTCGCCAGCAGAATTTCTTCTTTCGTCCAGCCGCCGCAAAAGAACAGCGGCAGGCCGCTGAGTGCCATCGTGCCAACGGCGTAGGTTAAAAATGTGATCGGCATCGCTCGGCGCAGACCGCCCATTTTGCGAATGTCCTGTTCGTGATGCAGGCCGTGAATGACCGAGCCGGCGCCGAGAAAGAGGAGCGCCTTGAAAAAACCGTGCGCAAGAAGATGCGCTATGCCGGCGACGACGCCGCCCACGCCTAACGACACCATCATTAGCCCGAGCTGCGAGACGGTCGAGTAGGCGAGGATGCGCTTGATATCGAACTGCGCGACGGCGATCAGCGCGGCCATCAAACCGGTAATCACGCCGATCCAGACGACGACCGTGAGCGAGGGCGTGACGCCGTTAATTGCACCGACAGAAAAAATCGGGTAGACGCGCGCGACGAGGAACACGCCGGCCGCCACCATGGTCGCGGCATGAATGAGCGCGCTCACTGGCGTCGGGCCTTCCATCGCGTCCGGCAACCAGACGTGGAGCGGGAACTGGCCGGACTTACCCATTGCCCCGACGAAGATCAGCAGCGCGATGAATGTCGCGCTGCCACCCAGTGCGGCGAGTGCCGCACTTTCCAGGCAGCCGCGACCGCCGTCGTAAAAGAGCAATGTGCCGCTGCTGTGATAGAGCCAGAGCATCCCGAGAAATAATCCGAGATCGCCGACGCGCGTAGTGATGAATGCCTTCTTCGCGGCCGCCGCGGCACTCGGCCGCTCAATCCAAAAACCAATCAATAAATACGAGGCGAGACCGACCAGCTCCCAAAACATGAAGAAAAGCAGCAGACTGTTGGCGATAACGACGCCGAGCATCGCGCCCGAGAAAAAAGAAAGATAGGCGAAGAAGCGCGTGAAGTTTTTGTCGTCGGCCATATAACCGATGCTGAAAACGAAAATGCAAAGACCAACCAGCGCGATCATGACGAGCATCGCCGCGGCGAGTGGATCGAGCACGAAACCGAGGCGCAACGCCTGATCGCCGAACGTGAACCATGTGAAATTTTCAGTCGCGCGAAAGCCGTGGGTCTGCAGTGTCGTCGTGAGCGCGAAGATCGACATCGTCAACGCGACGATCTGCCCGATCACTGTGAGTCCCGCCGCGCTTTTTCGCCGCGAGGTCGGCAAAGCCAAAACTAATAGCGACGCGGTAATCGGCACCGCCGGGATCAGCCAGAGGTAAGCAACGGCTGAATTCATTCGATCACGAGCACGAGATTAGCCTCTTAGCCGGTCGAGCTGATCAACATTGCTCGTGTGATAATGCCGATAAATCGCGATAACGAGCGCGAGGCCGACCGCGGCTTCCGCAGCGGCGATGGCGATGGAAAAAATCGCGATCATCACTCCGGTGGGCGGTTGCGGCTGAGGACCGAACCGCCAGAACGCGATGAAGTTCAAATTCGCCGCCGCCAGCATCAGCTCGATCCCGATCAAAATGAAAATCGCGTGACGCCGGCTGAGCGCAGCAAGGAGGCCGATTGAAAACAGTGCGGCCGAAACGATAAGCAAGATCGACAATGTCGGAATCATCGCTTCTCCTCGATGACAAGAATTAACGCGCCGATCAAGGCGGCGGTGAGCAAAAGGCCGACGCATTGCAATGGCCAGACGTAGTTTGTCATCAACAACTCGCCGACGCGTTTCACGGTAAGCGGTGCGATCTGCGGCGCGGCGGCGGCAAGTGATTGCGTTTTGGAAATCGCCCACGCCAAACCTGCGAACACGGCGATGGCGATAACGACGCCACTCCAATTAAATCCGCGGTCTTTCTCTATGTCGCGTCGCGTCAGCAAAATTGTGAAGACGATCAGCACCGCGACGGCGCCGACATAAACGAAAATGAGCACGAGCCCGACGAATTCAGCGCCGAGCATAAAGAAAAACGCTGCCAGTCCTAGGAACGCGATGACCAGACTGAGCGCGGCATGCATCAGCTTTGGCAGAGTCGCGGCTGCGAGCCCGCCGGCCAGTGTCAGAATCGCAATCGCGATAAAGGCTGCGCTGCTCATAGAGAGCATTGTAGGGCGGGCGCGTCGCCTGCCGAATTCAAAACGCTGGCAAGCGGAGCGCTTGCCCTACGATAGCTGAGCTCGTTAAGAGCATGGTTCATTCGGCGAAACGATATGTGCGCGGCGCAAATTTCCGGCGCGTATCGAGCAAGATCGACAATGCTGTGTAAACCGTGGCGATGACGACGAACGACCAAAGCCACCCGCGCAAGCCGCGGCCGGTGTAATGCCAGACGGCCGCGGCGATGACGCACGTGAACGCCATCGGGAGCATGAATTTCCAGGCGAAATTCATGATCTGGTCCACCCGGGTGCGGGGCAGCGTTCCCCGGACCCAGATGTAAACGAAGAGCAAGACCGACAACTTGGCGAAGAACCAGATGTAGGACGGAACGAACTCGAGAAAACGAAGCGGCGCGTGCCATCCACCAAGGAACACCGTCACCCCAAGACCGCTGATGGCGAACATGCCGATGTATTCGGCCATGAAAAAGGTCGCGTACTTGAACCCCGAATATTCGGTCATGTGACCGGCAACGATTTCGGATTCGCCCTCCGGCACATCGAACGGCGTGCGGTTCGATTCGACGAGACCGGAAACGAAAAACAGCATGAACGCGGTTGCGCCCCACGGCGTAAAAACGAACCAACGCGGGACGAACCCGAACAAGTAACCGCCTTGCGCATCGACGATGAGATTGGGATTGAGCGAGCCGACGATCATCACCACCGGCAGCACGGTGATGATTAGCGGCAGTTCGTAGCTGATCATCTGCGCGATCGCCCGCATCGCACCGAGCATGGAAAATTTGTTGTTGCTTCCCCAACCGGCCATGAACACCGCGAGCTCGGTGGTCGATCCAACGGCAAAGAAAAAGAGAATCCCGCCGTCGATTGTGAATGGAGTCATGTTCCGGCCATAGGGAATCACGCCGAGCGCGAGAATTGCCGCCGCCGCGATCAGAATCGGCGCAAGAAAGTGCACAAGTTTGTCGGCGCGCTCCGGGACGACGTCTTCCTTGATCAACATTTTGATCCCGTCGGCGACCGGTTGAAACAAACCGAACGGCCCGACACGATTTGGGCCGTAACGATTTTGCATCCGCCCGAGAATTTTTCGTTCGAGCACCGAAATGAGGGCGAACAACGTCAAAAATACGCCGAGCAACGCGAAAATGTTAATGAGCGCGGAGGCAATCTGAACCGTCCAATCCGGTGCACCGGCCAGCCAGGAGAGCAGCCACTGTTTTGCGCGAATAAAGATTTGATCGACAGAATCGCTCACGCTCGAGGAAGAAAAACGATCAGCGATTGTTTAATCAAGGAAGAACCGCTTCGCGCGAAAGCGCGGGAACTTGCCGGGAATTTATTCTTTGCAGCGCGAAGAGGCCGCCGGCGATGAAAATAAACGCAAGTAAAGCCTCGGCGTTTAGCATCCAGCCTCCGCCGAAGCGATCGTGGACCCAGCCATTGAACGCAGTCATATAGGCGACAGGAATATTGCCAAGCGATTGGCAGATTGCGTACTTGGTTGACGCGACACCGCGCCCGATCGCGTGAACGACCAGGGCGGAAAAGGCCGCATAGCCTGCGCCGACGAAAAATGCATAAACCAGAACACCGACTGCATACGCGGTCGATGTCCATGGCGATATCGAGATGATCATTGCGGCGCACGCGAGCGCAACGCCGAAACCAAAGTAAGACCACCATCGGCCAAGCCGATCGGCGATCCATCCGCCGAGCAAACAGCCCAGCGCACAAACAATTCCATTCAGGACACCGGTCACGAGCGCGACCATGTGCGGGCCGGCGTGCCAGTCCGGCGCGACCGCCGACCAGAGGTTGTTCATGGCACCGGCGCCGATTGGCGAAGTAACCAGGATGAGGGTGAGGAGCGGAATCGGGGACCGCAGCATCGCGAGAATGTCACGCCCCGTCAGGCGCATGCGTTCGCGAAAACCAAACCCGGCAACGACACGGAAATCGGCGGCGAAAAGGATTGCGCTTGCGGCGGCGACCATCCCCAGAGCGAGCGCAGCGCCGGCCACTTCCTTGGAAAAATGTACGCCGAGCCAGACCCCCAGGCCGCCGCCAATTCCGTTCCCGCCGAGATTGCCCGCCTGATACCAACCGGCCGCGCGTCCCTTTGCTTCTTCCGGCACGGTATAAGCCATGAGCGCGCCCATGGGCAAAACCACGAACGTGACCGCGATTTGTGAGATTAAAACCATCGCGGTGAGAAGCGCGATCGCGCTTTGTTGGAAAGGAACAATGCCGAGAAGAAACAAAGTCGCAGCGGCCACACCGACTGCGAGCAGATACCAGCGACGCGGCGTTAACGTTAGATCGACAATCGGTCCCCAAAAAAAGAGCCAGACATTGGCGGAGACGCCGAGGGCGACGATCGCTCCGGCGGCGGCGACGGAAAAGCCGGCGCGCGTCAGAAAAAATGGCAGGGTGATCGAAACAAAGCCGGAGCTGATGCCATAAGGCAGCAACAGGAAAAACAACGTAACCGGCCGGGTTGTTTCGCGTTTGCGCACGAGGGATTAGTTTTCCAGAGATTCGAGATCTGCCAGATCCTGCGCGCGCCCGACAGCGCGTTTGTTGCGAATCAAACAATCTTTTGCCAGCACGAACACCGGAATCCCGTCAAGCTGGGCGTGAATTCTCGTTGCAAACGCTTCGTTCGTGTTGACGCCGGAGATGCTGGTCAGCAGATCGATCCGCTGTGGAGCGCGGCCGAGCTGAATCATTTGCTCAGCCTCGAGGAAATCTGTTTCCTTTAAGCCGGACTGAGCAAAACCGAAGTCATACAACAAATCGACAAGCAGGCGCGCGTTTGCCGGTGTCGGACGGATCAGGATGTCCAAGTCGCCCGTGTATCGCGGGCGCCCGTGAAATGCCAAGCTCTGCGCCCCGACGATGACGTAATCAACGCCGCGGGAGTTTAATAATTCGAGAAACTCTCTCCAGTCTTTGCTCAGGCGCATGGTTGAGGAGTTCGACCAGCAATCGCAGCCGCTCGTTGCCGGTGAGTTTTTTGTAAAAATCACGATCGGCCCGGTCGGCCTCGGCAAAGCTGCGGAATTTTTTAACCGTCTTTTCCACGACCAAATATAGACTTGGCAGCACACCTTTCCGAGCGAATTTGAACACCAGTCAAATGGTTCCGAATCCATACCTGTTTATCGTCATCTTCGCCGGTGTGGCGCTGATGTTTCCGGTGTTGCCGCTCGGTCTGGCCTGGCTATGGCGGAGATTTTTCCAGCCGCCAAAACCCGGGCCGGACAAGATGTCGATCTACGAATGCGGTATGGAATCAATCGGTGACGCGCAAATCCAGTTCCGATCGCAGTATTACCTCTACGCGATCATCTTTCTGATCTTCGACGTCGAAGCGATTTTTCTCGTGCCCTTTGCGGTGGCATTTACCTCTCTGCCGATTGGCGCGTTCATCGCCATCCTCGTTTTCCTGCTCCTGCTGATCGAAGGTCTGGTTTGGGCGTGGGGCAAAGGTTGTCTAAATTGGGCTAAATGAGGTCCGAGCCGGACAGGCAGATGGGGCAAATCGACGAGCAGCTGCGAGCTGAGCTGCAGCGACAAGGCGTGTGGGTGACGTCGATGCAGGAGCTTTACAACTGGGGGCGCAAGAATTCGATCTGGCCGCTGCAATTTGGTTTGGCTTGTTGTGCAATCGAGATGATCGCCACCGCTGCATCGCGCTACGACATCGCGCGCTTTGGCGGCGAAATTTTTCGGCCATCGCCGCGCCAAGCCGATCTGATGATTGTGGCTGGAACGGTGACCAAGAAAATGGCGCCGCAAATCGTGCGGCTTTACAATCAGATGCCCGACCCGAAGTACGTCATCTCAATGGGCGCGTGCGCGATTTCGGGTGGGCCATTCAAACAAGGTTACAATGTGCTTAAAGGAATCGACCGTTACATTCCGGTGGATGTATATATCCCCGGCTGTCCACCGCGCCCGGAAGCGTTGTTGCATGCGTTCATGGAATTGCAGCGCAAGATCGATAGTCAGAAGTTAACCGGGGCGCAAAAGGCGGCGCACCTCGATCCAGACGAGCCCAGCGAATTTCCGGTGCCGGCGTTCGGCGAACATGACCTGGAGCCGCCGGCGAATGCAGAGTTATTCCGGCCGCCGGTGATCGAACGGACGTAAGTGGAATCGCTGGAGCAGATCAAAGCACGCGTCGAAGCGAGCGTCCCTGGCGCGAAGATCGACATCGTCACCAACGGGAGTCCCTCGCAGCAGCATTCACTTCAGATCGACAATGAGCATGCGTTCGCGATCGCGCGGTTCTTGCGAGATAACGCGACGCTGCGCCTGGATTTCTGTTCGAACGTGACTGGCGTCGATTGGCTGGATCGGGTGGTGAAGAAAACCGTGAAGGTGAAAACAGTCGTCGATGGCGTGGAGAAAGATGTCGATCAAACGACGGAGGAAAAAATCCCCGGATATCTCGAGGCCGTTTATCACCTCTATTCGATCACGCACAAACACGGACTGGTGATCATCCGTATGCGCACTGCCGATCGGGCAGCGGGCGCACGCTTGCCATCGTTGACACCGATCTGGCGGAGCGCCGAACTTCAGGAACGCGAGATTTTCGATCTCTACGGCGTCCATTTCGACGGCCATCCCGATCTGCGGCGGATTCTCATGTGGGACGAATTTCTCGATCATCCGATGCGCAAAGATTACGTGGCGCCGGATGATTTTGAATGGGAACCGACGCCGCACGATGACGTGCTCGCGCGCGCGAAGGAACATTATCCGGCGCGGCCGCAGCTCGATGGCGCGGAAAATATCGCAACGCCCTCACAATGAGCGCGACGATCCAGACACTCGAACCAGCGGAACGGCCGCCGACGACAATGGGAGCGCGAGTCGATGGCGAACTGATGGAAGTTTCCATGGGGCCGCAGCATCCATCGACCCATGGCGTCTTCCGAATGAATGTCGCGCTCGAAGGCGAGATCGTGCGCAAACTCAAGCCCGTCTTCGGTTACCTGCACCGCAATCACGAGAAGCTCGGGGAAAACACGAGCTACCTCGGCTCGATGCCCTACACGGACCGGCTCGATTACCTGTCGTCGATGACGAACAACTGGGCCTACGCCATCGCCGTCGAGAAGCTCGCCGGCCAGACCGTGCCCGAGCGCGCCGAGTATGTGCGCGTCATCCTCGCCGAGCTCACACGCCTCCTCAATCACACCTGCCTCGCCGGTTTCCTCATGCAGGACTGCGGCTGCAGCGGCACGCCGCTGATGTACGCGTTCCGCGAGCGCGAAAAAATTCTCGATCTCTTCGAATCGCTGGCCGGCTCCCGCATGATGTGTGATTACATGCGATTCGGCGGTTGCCGCGTGGATGCCGGCCCGGACTGGATCAATCGCGCCCGGAGAGTTCCGGATGCCTTCGCAAGGTTCCTCGAC
>JBHEMD010000082.1:0-3585 GCA_046262735.1 Chthoniobacterales bacterium
AAGTCAATGGCGCGAAGCGTTGGTTAAGGCAACTCGCTCCACCGGGATGGCCTTGCGAATTTCCTCATGCGGCTCAAGATCGAGATAACGGGCGGCCTTTTCGGCAATTCGGGAAAAAATCGGTCCAGCGACCTGACCGCCGTAATTCTGTTCGGGTTTTGTTTGGGCATCGTCTAACACAACCAGTCCGACAAATTCGGGACGCTCCGCCTGCAGATAACCGCAGAACGACACAACTTCTTTTCCTTTCTCGTAACCGCCGTTCGGACCGACTTTTTGGGCGGTGCCAGTTTTTCCGGCGATGATGAAACCGGGAACCGCGGCAGCGGCAGCGGTGCCACGATCACTGACTACGCCGCGCAACGCGCTTCCAATCTGGCTGGCGGTTTGCGGTGAGATGACCTGGCGCAGAACAATCGGCGAAAACGAGCTGATTGTCTTGCCATCGCTGGTCGTGATGGATTTCACGATCCGCGGCGTCATCAATTTTCCGTCGTTGGCGATCGCGCACATCGCTGCGGTCATTTGCAACGGAGTCACGCCGATTTCGTGGCCCATCGGAATGTGAGTGATCGAAATTTTGCTCCACGATTGCGGCGACCGGATTAACCCAGCGATTTCGCCCGGCAGCTCGACGCCGGTCCGTTCGCCGAAACCGAAGCGGCGGATGTATTCGTAAAACTTTTGATCGCCGAGGCTGACGGCGAGTTTGGCTGCGCCGATGTTGCTCGATTTCACCAGAATGTCTTTGACGCTTAGATCGCTAAACGCAGCGTGATCGTGCAACGGCGTGCCGCCATAGTTCCAAACTCCATTTTCGCAAAAGATGTAGGAATCGAGACGGAACTTGTGTTCATTGAGCGCGGCGGCGGCGGTGACAATCTTGAAGGTCGAGCCCGGCTCCATCATGTCGCAGATGGCGCGATTTTTCATTTGCTCGGGTTTCGCTTGGGAGCGGCGATTGAGATCGAACGCCGGCCGGTTGGCCATGGCCAGAATCTCGCCGGTCTGCGGCCGCATCAGGATAATGGTCGCTTTCTTCGGCGAAAACTCGCGCATGGCAGCGTCCAATTCGTTTTCGACAATGTTTTGCAGATTAAGGTCGATGGTTAGATGCACCTGATAACCGTTGCGCGGCGCGCGCTCCTGGCCGCGGTAAAGCACGAGCTCCTGGCCGGCGCGATTGTGCTCGATATAGCGATAGCCGTCCTGGCCGCGCAGGTAATCGTCGAGCGCGCCTTCCACGCCTTGAATGCCGCGATGCTCGAAATCGGTGAAACCGATGACGTGACAAAGCATCACTCCATTCGGATAAATCCGGGTCGCGTCCTGTTCGAAATAAATGCCGCGTAAATTTTGGGCGCGTAGTTTTTGCCGGAGCGAATCCGTAATCGCTTTCGGCACTTCGCGTTTCAAGACGATGTATCGACGATCGCTGTGGAGTTTTTCCGAGATCTCGCCGCGCGGAAGCTTCAATTCGCCGCTGACAAGATCGACAGTCGCCTCAGCGTCGGTGAGATGACTCGCATCGGCGACCACCGTCTCCACCGGGACGTTGTGGGCGAGGACCTCGTTGTTCGCGTCGAGAATCGTGCCGCGCTCGGCGAAGATGGGCTGCTTGTAAACGTGCTTCTCAGCAGCCAGTTCCACGTACTGGTCGTGCTTGATCATTTGGAGATAGATCAAGCGAAACGAAAACGCGCTGAACATAAGAACGAAGCCGAGGCAAACGATTGCGCATCTGGTTCGGCTGTTCCATTTCATCTCGCGCCTTGTTGATTGGAAACCGGCTGGACGGCGTCTTCGTGGTTTCGCGCCGGCAAAGTCAGTCGCACAATGTTGTGTTCCGCGATTGGAATCATTTTCAGATAACCTTCCTTCAAGCGGCGTTGCAACGCTGAACGGGAAGTGAGTGCGGCAATTTGCGCGCTAGCCACTTCATTTTGCATCCGCAAATTGGCCACTTCGTTTTCGAGCGCCTTTTTGCCGTCGCCGAGATGATAAAGTTCAAGGGTCAGATAAACGTAACTTAGCCCCATCAACGCCAGGAATGCCGTCAGCACGATCCAGCGCGCCAGTGAAGCGGCATTGACCGTGTTCCAATTCTTTCGGTGCGAGCGGTTCATCGAATCTTCTCCGCCACCCGCAATTTCGCGCTCCGCGAGCGCGGATTCATTTTCCGCTCGTTTTCACTCGGCTCGATTGGTTTTGACGTGATCGCGCGCAAATCGTATTCCGGATTCCGCTTCGGCTCGGGCCACTCTGGCCGATCCAGCCACTCTCGGCTGTGATCGCGGATGAAATTTTTCACGATTCGATCTTCGAGAGAATGAAAAGTGATGACGGCGATGCGCGCTCCCGCTTCGAGTCGCGCGCTCAAAACGCGCAGGCCTTGTTCGAGCGCGCCCAGCTCGTCGTTCACTTCCATTCGCAACGCTTGGAATGCCTGCGTCGCGGGATGTCTGCGTCCATGTCGGCTGACGACTTTTTCGATTACGCGCGCGAGCTGGAGCGTTTCCGTAAACGGCGCGTCTTTGCGCATCTTGATAATCAAACTGGCGATGCGTCGCGCGGCCGGTTCTTCACCGAGATCGCGGAACAAGCGGGTCAGGTTTTCTTCGGTGTAGCCGTTCACAATATCGGCGGCCGTTAATGTCGATCCCGGGTCCATTCGAATATCGAGCGGACCGTTCCGCATTATGCTGAACCCGCGAGCGGCATTCTCGAGCTGGCGCGACGAAACGCCGAGATCGAGCAGGGCGCCGCCGATTTTCTGCACGCCGAGTTCGTCGAGAATTTTGTCAGCACCGCGGAAGTTGGCCTGGCGCAGTGTGACACGACCGCCGAAATGGGCGAGCTCTTCGCGCGCCCGCGCAATCGCGTCCGGATCCTGATCGAGCGCGAGAACGTCGGCGCCGGTTTTCAAAATTGCTTCGGTGTGACCGCCGCCGCCGACTGTTCCGTCGACCACCAGCGAGCCTGGATGCGGCGCGAGCAGTTCGATCGTTTCAGCGGCCAGTACCGGGCGATGGTAAGTGAAATCCTCCATTTCCTGCGGCTCCTCTTCCAAAACGAGCGGACCGGTTGCAAACCAAACCGGCCGCTCAAACAATAATGCGTTCATATTTGAGTTGACTACAAACCAATGACGTCGGCGACGTGCTGATAAGTGGGCGTCTCCTCCTCATGAGCGCGTTTCCGCTTCTGCAAATTCCAAATTTCAAAGCGGCCGCGGTTGCCGACCAGGACGACCTCGCCTTTCAGTCCGACTTTCTTGCAAAGATCTTCCGGCAAAACGAGACGGCCTTGCTTATCGGCCGCGCCGTGCTCGGCCCGGGAATGCAGTTGTCGAAAAAAAATGCGGCGATCGCGCGCGGAAACGTTCGGGTCGGATTCGGCCGCCGCGCTCATACGAGAAAATTCTTCAGGCGACATGACCAGGAGAAACTGATGAGTCGCTTCCGGCAGAATGATGAATTCTTCGGTGTCACGGCGTCGCCAGCGCGCGGGAGTGGTGATCCGATTCTTCTCGTCGATGAAGTGACGAAACTCGCCGGCGTAGAAGCGTTGGTCAGGCTTATGCAT
>JBHEMD010000083.1:0-5856 GCA_046262735.1 Chthoniobacterales bacterium
TGAGCCGTTAATGTGCGCGTCCCGATTTACTGCAGGACCCAGCTACTTTGGAGACGCGGGCGTGCGGGGTCGATGTCGATCTTTTCGATTGTCGATCTATTGCGTGAAGGGATTCGGGTGGGGAGTAGCTGGGGTTTGGACTGCTCAAGATCATGCAACGAAATAGAAGCAAAAGATATCGCGCCGCGGCCGAGCAGGTCGATGGCGCAAAGTCGTACGCGCTCAATGTTGCGGTCGCGACGCTGAAGAAATTTCCGCCGACGAAGTTCGATCAAACGGTGACGGTCTCGTTTCGGCTCGGCGTCGACCCGAAACAATCGGATCAAATGGTGCGCGGGACGTGTCCGCTGCCTCATGGAAGCGGCAAACAGGTGCGCGTTTTGGTTTTTGCTGAGGGCGCAGCCGCTGAAGCCGCGAAGAACGCGGGCGCGGAACATGTCGGCTTCAAGGATCTGATTTCAAAAGTGCAGGAAGGCTTCCAGGATTTTGATGTCGCCGTCGCGACGCCGGCGGCGATGGCCGAGGTGCGAAAACTGGGAAAGGTGCTCGGCCCGCGCGGATTGATGCCGAACCCGAAGACTGGCACAGTCACCGACGACACAGCCAAAGCGGTGCAGGAAGTGAAGGCCGGGCGCGTGGAGTTCAAGCTCGACAAGAACGGCAACGTCGCAGTGCCGGTTGGAAAATTTTCGTTCAAAGAACAGGCGCTCGTGGAAAATGGTAACGCGGTAATCGAAGCAGTCGTGCGGGCGCGACCGGCAACGGCAAAGGGTCGCTACCTTGAAGCGGTCACGATTAGTGCGACAATGTCGCCCGGCATCCACGTCGATCCCGCGCCTTATTTGAGCGTGTGAGATCGATCCGCCTGCGCCAAGGCTCCGGCGAACAAACAATATGAGACCCGAAAAGGCCAGCATCGTTTCAGATATCTCGGAGAAGCTGAACCGCACAGCGTTCGTCCTGGTGACCGATTACCAGCGGATGAAGGTGAACGACTTTGGCGAGCTGCGAAACCGGCTCGCGACGGCGGGGGCGGAGATGCACGTCGTGAAAAATAATTTTCTAAAACGCGCGATGGCCGATTCCGGCTTGCCGGACGTGCCGGAGCAGCTGGTTGGACAAACCGCGGTCATCACCGGCGAGAAAGATCTCGCGCCCATCGCGAAGATTCTGAAGACGTTCGCAAGCGAATTTAAACTCGCCGCGCTCAAGATGGGGGTTGTCGATCGGGCCGTACTTTCGCGGAGCGACCTGGAACAGCTGGCGGATCTCCCCTCGCGTGAGGTTTTGCAGGCGCAACTGCTCGGATTACTTCTGTCGCCGGCAACTAAACTGGTTCGGCTGTTGAATGAGCCGGCGTCGGCATTGGCGCGCTTGTTAAAAGCGAAAGCCGACAAGGAACCGAAACCAGCGGAGGCCACGACATAAGAGAAATTTTGTAGGGCAGGCGCATCGCCTGCCAATGGCAACCGGAGCGGTTGTCCTACAATGGAGACAACAACGTGTCCGAGCCGATAGCTATCGGCTTTAAATCTGCGGGGCTCCCGGAGGCGGCAATTGGAGGAAAAGAAAATGGCAGATACAGCTAAATTAGTGGAGCAGCTCAGCGGATTGACCGTGCTGGAGATTGCTGGGTTGGTAAAAGAACTGGAAGAAAAATGGGGCGTGAGCGCGGCCGCGCCAGTGGCAGTGGCAGCAGCGGGCGGAGGTGCGCCTGCAGGCGGGGCGGCAGCCCCGGCCGCGGAAGAGAAAGCCACGTTCGACGTGATCCTGACGGAGATGGGCGCGAACAAGATTGGCGTGATCAAGGAGGTTCGGGCGGCTGTCCCGGGACTTGGTTTGGCCGAAGCCAAAGCGCTCGTGGAAGGCGCTCCAAAGACAATCAAAGAAGGCGTGACCAAAGCTGAAGCCGACGAGATCAAGAAAAAGATCGAAGCGGCGGGGGCGAAGGTGGAGATAAAGTAGGACGATTTTGTAACCACGGCGCTCTGTCGCCGTGCAGAACGTTAGCGGCGGCGCCCCGACAGAGCGGGGCGGCTACAGGAATCTTGTTGCGCCGCGAATATTTTCGGTTACGGTCAGTTTCTGTTAGAAACAGGCAGGTTTTATTTTAAGCCGGCGTTCGAGGGCAAACGAAGCAACTGGCAACAGAACAGTGGCGAATTTGACAGGCTGCTGTTTTGCTGCCATTTTTGCGCCCTTCGCCCGTCCTTGAGCCGGTAAACATTCAGCCGCCTCAGCCGCTATTAATTGTGGCTGGGCCGGTTTCACAACCCCAGATGCAGTGATTATGTCGGAACGAAACTCGGAACGCATTTACTTCGGCCGGATCAAAGAAAGTATTGAGCCGCCGAACCTGATCGAAGTTCAACTCAATTCCTACGTCGATTTCTTGCAAAAAGACGTTCCTTTTGCCAAACGCAAGAACCAGGGTCTGCAGGCGGTTTTCAAGGAAGTTTTTCCGATTGAAAGCTACGACGAGAAAGCGGTTCTCGATTTCAGCCATTACGAGATTGGTGAGCCCAAGCTGAGCGCGCTCGAGGCGCAGCGCGAAGGCCAGACCTACAGTGCGCCGCTGCACGTGACCTTTCAGTTGCGCGAGGAGAAGGGGACGAAAGAGGAAAAAGTTTACATGGGCGAGATCCCGCTCATGACACCACA
Organism: Chthoniobacterales bacterium; assembly: GCA_046262735.1. Taxonomy (GTDB): domain Bacteria; phylum Verrucomicrobiota; class Verrucomicrobiia; order Chthoniobacterales; family UBA10450; genus AV17. Next base: position 2,662 of record JBHEMD010000083.1, read on the forward strand.
GGGCACGTTTGTGATCAACGGCGCCGAGCGCGTCGTTGTCAGCCAGCTGCATCGCTCTCCCGGCATCGCATTTGAATCCACCGTGCACCTCAACGGCAAGGTGCTGTACAGCTTTCGCATCATTCCTGATCGCGGGTCCTGGATCGAGGTCCAGTTCGACACCGCCGATCTGCTTTACATTTATCTCGATCGACGCAAACGGCGGCGGAAATTTCTCGCCACCACTTTCCTGCGGGCGCTCGGTTACGGCTCCGACGAGGACGTGATCAAACTTTTCTACAATATCGAGACGCTCAAGCTGAGCGATAAACTCGATGAAGAGAAGCTCGCGACCAAAGTTTTGACCACGGAAATTCGCGACGGTGAGGTCACCGTCGCGCGCGCATTTGAGCCGCTTACTCTGGCCACGGTCCGTCAGATCATGGGGTTGAAGATTCGCGAGGTAAATGTGATCGACATCTCGCATGACGACACGGTCGTAAAAGCGCTGCGTAAAGACCCGGCGCATGACCAGGAAGAAGCGCTCAAAGACATTTATCGCCGGCTGCGCCCGGGCGATCCACCGACCGTTGCCAACGCGCGCGCATTGCTGAAGCGGCTGTTTTTCGATCCGAAGAAGTACGACTTGGGGCGCGTTGGCCGCTACAAGATCAACCAGAAACTCGGGATCGGTGTCGATCTTGGCGAGCGGATTTTGACCGACAAAGATTTCATCGCCGCGATCAAGTATCTGATCAACCTCCGCCGCGGCGAAGGCACGCTCGACGATATCGACCATCTCGGCAGCCGCCGCGTTCGAACTGTCGGCGAACTGCTCGCGAACCAGTGCCGTGTAGGTCTGGCGCGTACCGAGCGGCTGGTGAAGGAGCGCATGACGCTGTTCGATATCAACGTCGATGGGATGACGCCACAGAAATTGATCAACCCGAAGGCGCTCAGCGCAGTCATCCGGGATTTCTTCGGCCGCTCGCAGCTTTCGCAGTTCATGGACCAGACCAACCCGCTCGCGGAACTGACGCACAAGCGGCGTTTGTCCGCGCTCGGTCCGGGTGGTCTCTCGCGCGATCGCGCGGGGTTCGAAGTGCGCGACGTGCATCCGTCGCACTACGGCCGGATTTGTCCGATCGAAACGCCGGAAGGCCCGAACATCGGTTTGATCAGCTCGATGAGCACCTTCGCGCGGATAAACGAATTCGGCTTTATCGAGACGCCGTATCGCAAAGTCGAACACGGCAGAGTAACCGATCAGATGGAGTATCTGACGGCGGATCGCGAGGAAAATTTCCTGGTCGCGCAGGCAAACGCGCCGATCGATGGGCGCGGCCATTTCACCGGCGAAAAAGTTTCGGTCCGGTATCGGGGCGATTTCCTGGAAGTCGATCCGTCGAAAGTCCATTACATGGATGTCTCACCCAAACAGCTCGTTTCGGTGGCGGCCGGGCTGATTCCATTTCTGGAGCATGACGACGCGAACCGCGCGTTGATGGGCTCGAACATGCAGCGCCAGGGTGTGCCGCTGATTGTGTCGGAAGCGCCATTCGTCGGGACAGGTCTGGAAGGGAAAGTCGCGCGTGACTCGCACGCGGTCGTCCTCGCAACCGACAGCGGCAAAGTGGCTTCAGTTACCGCGGATCAGATCGTTGTGACCAAGGACGGGCACATGCCCGAGAGCAAGAGGAAACTCAAGACCGATGCGGAGGAGGGAATTCACGTCTACGAGCTGCGCAAGTTTATGCGCTCGAACGCGGGCACGTGCGTGAACCAGAAGCCGATCGTGCACAAGGGGCAGCACGTGAAGAAAGGTCAGATCATTGCCGACGGCCCGAACACCGACCACGGCGAGCTCGCGCTCGGGCGCAACGTGCTCGTCGCCTTCATGCCGTGGCACGGCTACAACTTCGAAGACGCGATCATGATCTCGGAAAAGGTGGTCAAAGAGGACATTTACACCTCCATTCACATCGATGAGTTCGAGATCGGCGCGCGCGACACAAAGCTCGGGCCCGAAGAGATCACACGGGACATTCCAAACGTCAGCGAGGAAGCGTTGCGTAATCTTGGTCCGGACGGCGTGGTGCGCGTCGGCGCGGAAGTAAAACCCGGCGACATTCTCGTTGGCAAGATCACGCCCAAGAGCGAGACGGAGCTCGCGCCGGAGGAACGACTGCTCCGCGCCATCTTCGGCGAAAAAGCGGCTGATGTGAAAGACACGTCGCTCACCGTTCCCTCGGGGACCTACGGCATCGTCATGGACGTGAAAGTTTCTTCGCGTCGCGAAGTTTCACGCGAAAAACTCACTCCGGCCGAAACCAAGAAGCAGCTCAAAACGATCGGCGAAGACCACCGTCGCAAGAGAGAGGAATTGACTGAGCAGCTGACCGATTCGCTTTCGAACATTCTGCTTGGTGAAAAAATTCCGCTCGATGTGGTCAATGCCGTGAGCGGTGAGATCATCATCCCGGCCAACCGCAAGATCACCAAAACGCTGCTGCGAAAACTGGCCAACGTTCACGAGCATATTGAGATCGACCCCAGCCCGATCCGGAACAAGATCCGCGAGATCATCGGCTCGTACGAACACAAATTTGCCGAGCTCGAACTGGAGCGCGAGCGCGCGATGGACCGGGTGGAGAGCGGCGACGATATCGACCCCGGCATTATCAAGCAGGTCAAAGTTTACATCGCGAGCAAACGCAAACTGAGCGTGGGCGACAAAATGGCCGGACGCCACGGGAACAAAGGCGTCGTCGCGCGCATTGTTGCCGAGGAAGACATGCCCTTCCTCGCCGATGGAACGCCGGTTGAAATCGTGCTAAACCCGCTCGGCGTGCCGAGTCGTATGAACGTCGGCCAGGTTTTGGAGACGCATCTCGGCGTTGCGGCCAAGGCGCTCGGATTTAGAGTCGCGACCCCCGTGTTCGACGGCATCAAGGAAGAAAAAATCCGCGACTACCTCAAGGACGCGCACAAGAAGGAAGGTTTCGGTTGGGTGCAGGAGACCGGTAAGGCACGTCTGTTTGATGGCCGCACCGGCGAGTCGTTCGATCAGGAAGTCGTGGTTGGCTATATCTATATGATGAAGCTCGGCCACTTGGTCGCCGACAAGATCCACGCCCGCGCCGTCGGACCGTACTCGCTCGTTACCCAGCAACCGCTGGGCGGCAAGGCGCAATACGGCGGACAGCGCTTCGGCGA
>JBHEMD010000084.1:0-5323 GCA_046262735.1 Chthoniobacterales bacterium
AATTCATCATGGAAAAACGAGAAAACCGCTCCAAAGCGCTGGCCGACCAGGAGCGGCACCCGACGTTGTTCGCGGACTTGAAATGAGTTGCAGAGCAGGCGCTCCGCCTGCCGAAACAGTTGGCAACCGATGCGGTTGCCCTACAAAATCAGTGCCATGACGAAGGCATACGCGCGCGCGGGCGTCGATGTCGATCTTGCCAATCGCCTCAAGCGCAACATTCGGCAGCTCGTTCGCCACACCCACGGCCCGCAGGTGGTCGGCAAAATCGGCGGCTTCGGCGGCTTGTTTCGAGCGGACTTTCCCCGCGTGCGCGAGCCGGTTTTGGTTGCGAGCATCGATGGGGTCGGCACGAAATTGAAAATCGCATTCGCGATGAACAAACACGACACCGTCGGCGTCGATCTGGTGAACCATTGCGTCAATGACATCGCCGTGTTCGGCGCACGGCCGCTTTTCTTCCTCGACTACATCGGCTGCGGAAAACTCGAGATTAACGTTTTCAATCAGCTGCTGCGTGGCCTGTCGCGCGCCTGCCGTGCTGCAGGTTGCGCGCTGATCGGCGGCGAGACCGCGCAAATGCCGGGCATGTACCGCGAAGGCGAATATGATCTGGCCGGCTGCATCGTCGGCCTAGTCGATCGCGCGAAGATCATCGACGGCAGTAAGATCAAACCGGGCGACGTGATTCTCGGCCTCGCCTCGAACGGTCTGCACACGAACGGATATTCGCTCGCGCGAAAAATTCTCTTCGAAGAAATGCGCCTCAAGCCGTCATCGAAGATCGACAATCTCGGCCGCACGATTGGCGAAGAACTTCTGCAGGTGCACAAAAATTATCAGCCGCTTGTGGCCAAAGTGCCGATCGGAATGATCAAAGGCCTGGCCCATATCACCGGCGGCGGATTGATCGACAATCTCCCGCGGATTCTGCCTAAGAACTGCGACGGCACCATCGAAACGAAAAAATGGCGCGTCCCGCGCATCTTCCAAATCCTCCAGGAAAAGGGCGCGGTCGATTCGGCAGAGATGTATCAGGTGTTCAATATGGGCATCGGCATGGTCGCGATTGTCGCCGAGCGCGATGCGGAACGTGCGATGTCGATGCTGCGCGCCAGACGCATCGGCTGCGTTGAGCGCGGGACGGGGAAAACACGTTTGCTGTAAGAGGCAATGGAAAAACGGCGCTTCGGCAAAACGGACATGGACGTGACCGTGCTGGGCTTCGGCGGCTCAGAGATCGGGTATGAGCAGGCGTCGCAGAAAGCGGTCGATGAATTGCTGAATAGCGCGCTCGATGCCGGGCTCAACGTCATCGACACGGCAGAGTGTTATCACAACAGCGAGGAACTCATCGGCCAGGCAATCAGCCATCGCCGCGATCAGTTTCATCTTTTCACCAAGTGCGGTCATCCTCACGGACTGGAGTGCGGCGCGAACTGGTCGAAGCACTCGATCCTGGAAAGCATCGAGCGGAGTTTGCGGCGGCTCCGAACCGATGTTGTCGATCTTGTCCAATTGCACAGTTGTTCCGAAGAGGAGTTGCGCAAAGGCGAAGCGATCGCTGCGCTGCAAACCGCGCGGGAGCGGGGCCACACTCGCTACATCGGTTACAGCGGCGACAGCCACGCGGCGCGCCATGCCGTGGAATGCGGCGCGTTCGCCACGCTGCAAACTTCCATCAACATCGCCGACCAGGAGTCCATCGATCTGACTCTGTCGCTGGCGCGCGAAAAACAAATGGGCGTCATCGCGAAACGCCCAATCGCGAACGCCGCCTGGAAAACCGGACACAGGCCGGCGGAAAGTTATCACCACGTGTATTACGACCGGTTGCGGCAATTGAAATACGATTTTCTCCGTAACCGATCGCTCGAAGAATCGATCGGCATCGCGCTGCGGTTCACCCTGAGCGTGCCGGGCGTGCACACCGCGATCGTCGGCACAACTAAACCGCAGCGCTGGCAGCAAAACGCGAAATTAGTGGAGGCCAGGCCACTGAGTGACGCCGATTACGAGGCGATCCGCCGGCGCTGGGAAGAATACGCGCCGGCGACGTGGATCGGACAAATATGAAACAGCGAAAACTTGGACGCGGCGGACCCATTGTGTCGGCACTCGGACTTGGCTGCATGGGAATGTCGGACTTCTACGCCGGTCGGGATGAACAAGAGTCGATCGCGACGATCCATCGCGCGCTCGACTTGGGCATCACCTTTTTCGACACGGCGGACGTTTACGGGCCGGACACGAACGAAGAGCTCGTCGGTCGCGAATTGCGCGCACACCGCGAGCAAGTGATCGTCGCGACGAAGTTTGGGATCGTGCGCGACCCGGACAAACCGGGCCTGCGCGGCATCAATGGCAAACCAGATTACGTCAAGCGCGCGTGCGATGGCAGCTTGCGACGCCTCCAGATCGATTGCATCGATCTCTACTACCAGCATCGCGTCGATCCGGATACGCCGATTGAAGAGACAGTCGGCGCAATGTCCGATTTGGTGCGGGACGGTAAGGTGCGTTTCCTCGGTTTGTCCGAAGCCGGTGTGGAGGCGATTCGTCGCGCGCACGCGGTTCATCCGATCACGGCGCTCCAATCGGAATATTCACTCTGGACGCGCGATCCGGAAGACGAAGTGCTCAGTGTCTGCCACGAGCTCGGCATCGGGTTCGTCCCTTACTCGCCGCTGGGGCGGGGATTTCTCTCCGGCAAAATCCAAAAGCCGGAGGATCTCGCCGCGGACGATTACCGCACAACGACGCCACGTTTTCAGGGGGAAAATTTCCAGCGCAACCTCGACCTGGTGAAACAGGTGGAAGAAATCGCGCGCGAGAAACGTTGCACGCCCGCGCAGCTCGCGCTCGCCTGGGTGCTGGCGCAGGGGCAGAACATCGTGCCGATTCCCGGGACGAAACGCCGGAAATATCTACAGGAGAACATCGGCGCGCTCGATGTCGATCTTGCGAGCGAAGATTTGCAACGCATTGACGAAGTGGCGCCCAAAGGCGCATTCGCGGGGTCACGTTATCCCGCGGAAATGATGAAGCTGCTCAATCGCTCGTAGCCCGCCGCGGCACCATGGCGGCGCCGATCATCTCCTGCACAATTTCGCCGTCCTGGTTCGTGGTCACGTTGCGCAGCTTGATAATGCCGAATTGCGGCCGCGACCGGGACCGACGCAGACGAATAATCTGCGTTTCGACCCGGAGTGTATCACCAGCCCGCACAACATTCGGCCAGCGCAATTCATTGACTCCAAGGCCGATCGCGCCCTGGGCAAAGTTCAGCGTCTGCACGAACAGCCGCATCGTGATGGCCGCCGTGTACCAGCCGCTCGCGATAAGCCCCTTGAAGATCGTGCGCTCGGCGCTTTTGCGATCGAGATGAAACATCTGCGGATCGAACTTGTGCGCGAACTCGATCAGCTCCTTTTCCTTCACCTGCATCGTGTCGGACTGAAACCGGGCGCCACGTTTCAGATCCTCGTAGTAACGCTCTTTCATGGCAGACGCACACATTGAAGCTCAATTGCCCGGTGCACAGCAACGTGTAAAATGTCGCGCGGCTGACTCGTCACTCGTGACTTCGAGAAGACGGGCCTGCCCGCCATAGCCTTGGCGAAGGCGGGCGGTTAGCTCAGTGGTAGAGCGTCTCGTTTACACCGAGAGGGTCGGAGGTTCGAACCCTTCACCGCCCATTGTTTCGTGAGAAGTCATTAGCAATCAGGAGAGCATTTGGGCCACAGCAGCTTCGCAGTGGATTCTGGTTGTGTTTAGGAAGGGAACGCCATCGCGATCGGGCTCGCGTAGGATGAGCGGCAACTCTGTTCCCGCGAGAATTACGCCTTCGATCTCGGTATTTTGCTTCATTCGATCGACAATCGCGAGCAAGCCGACCTTGGTTTGGGGCAGAAATTTTCCCGACACAAGCTCGTTCATGTACTTGTCATGGATGTACTCCTGGTCGGCTGGGTCTGGCCGGACGAGTTCGATGGCTGCGCGCGCGAACGGTTGCGCGTACCACTCGCCGTTCATGGTGAACTGGGTGCCGAAAATCGCGACCCGCTTGAACTTTCGATCTTTCGCCGCGGCGCAAGTCGCTTCGACGATGCTAATGAGCGGGATGGGTGAGCACGCCACAACATCATCGAACACGATGTGTGGCGTGTTCGCGGCGATAATGGCGAACTCGGCCCCAGCGCGGGCAAGTGTCTCGGTTGCGCCGACGAGGTTGCGCGCTGCGAGCGCGAGATCGTTCGCGACGATCGGATCGCGCACCGTCGTTAGATCGACATTGTTGATGATGAATTGCGGATAAACGTCGCCGCCGACGCGTTCGCGATAGAGGCGGATGATCGTCTGGTAATAGTCGACCGTGCTCTCGGGTCCGAGGCCACCGATGAGGCCGAGCATCTTCACCCGTTTCGATCAGACGCCTTCAACGACAATCATGTTTGTTCGGCAGGTGCGATGGCGGATTGGCGCGATGGCGCGGTACGGATCGGAATTCAGCCACGCCTTCGCCCGCTCTGGCGACTCAAACTTTATGAGCACGATCCGCTTTGGCTGCCAATCGCCTTCGAGCGTTTCGACCGTATCGCTCGCTGCAATGTACTTCCCACCGTGCGCCTTCACCATGTCGACGACGCGCTCGCGATATTGCCGAATCCACCCGGATCGATAACTTCAAGATCGACAATCACGTAGGCGGACATTGCAAAAATTCCAGCGACCGCGTTTTCTCACTTCTCATCGCCGCTGTCTTTTGCCGCCAGCTCCGGAATCTTTTTGCGGCGCCGCAGACGAAGCCAGTTATTCCAGGTCTTGCGCAGGCTATCGCGCGGAGTGAGATATTTTTGATTGAGCTCGTTGCTTTTGAGGATTTGAGCGAGAACGCCTCTGACCGAGAAATCCCCCGTATTCAGGATCGTGTAGGCGGTGCCGACGGCCGCGGCATGGTGCGCGTCGCTCGCGGCGACCATGGGCAGGCCGCGAATCTGCGCGTATTTGAAAGCATAGCGGTTGTAGCGGCGCAACGTGGTGGCAGCGTTGAAAACTTCCAGTGCGTCGACCGGCAATGTCTCGAGGACGGAAAAGCGGATGCCGGCGCGAAAGAGATCGTAAGGATGCGGCGGAATGGCGAGACCACCGCGCTCGTGAATGATGTCGCACACTTCGCGCGCCGGTTTTCCCTTCAAGTAGGGTAGCTGGGCGCCGATACAAAGCAGGTGGCCGTCGGCCGTGGTGACTTCGACGCCGGGCAGAACGAGAAAACCGTCGACTGGCTGACCGTCCAAACGCATCAAACCTTTCTCGAGCAAAT
>JBHEMD010000085.1:0-4283 GCA_046262735.1 Chthoniobacterales bacterium
ATTTCGTATGCGCAACAATGCCGGTGCAGATTCGCGTCCAGTTCTATTCACAATTGCGCGATTTGGCGGGGTGCCAGACGCTTGATGTCGATCTTGGCGAGCAAGCGACCGTCACCGATTTGCTGGAGAAGCTTTACGAACAGTTGCCGGCGCTGCGCGTGCACGACAAGAGCATTCTTGTCGGCGCCGACGTCGAATTCGTCGAACGCGATTACAAAATCAAACCAGGAGACGAGATCGCGATCATGCCGCCGGTGCAAGGCGGATGATGGAGGGACGGCCTCCGTGCCGTCCCAAAAAGTCGGACGAGACAGAGCTCGTCTCTCCAATCCATTTCAATCCCGAAAATTCTTGAACCCCGTAGCCACGCCGAAATCGCGGCTCCGGACGAACTGAATCACTGCTTGCAGATCGTCTTTGTTTTTTCCGGTGACCCGGATTTGTCGATCTTGCAGCTGGCTTTGCACTTTGAATCCCTGGGATTTAATCGCCTGAATGATCTCCTTCGCTTTCGCGCCTTCGAGCCCCTGTGTGATTTTCAATTCCTGTCGGGCGTGCCCGACCGAAGAAATCTCCGGCTCGACCTGCTCGATATTGCGAAGGTCGATGCCACGTTTCGATAATTTGCCGATCACGATCTCGCGCAGGCTTTTCAAATGCGCGGCGTCATCGGCCGTCAACACGATCCGTTCTTTTTCGTGAATGATTTCCGTCTGCGCGTCCTTGAGGTCGAAACGGGTGGCGAGCTCCTTGCGCGCCTGATTAAGCGCGTTGTCTACTTCCTGTTTGTCCACTTCGGAGACAATGTCGAACGACGGCATTGGTCAGGGATTCGTTTCGGCAACCCGAATATTGCCATTGGTTGCGCGAATTTTCACGCGTACACCGCCGGCCTCGCCGATCGCCATGTCGATCTTGTTGGCCGCCTCGGCCCGGCGTTTTTCTTTTTCCAGGAAATCATTGGCGATCCTGCCGTTGGGCGCTTCGGCCTGGAGCCGAAAAGCGGCGTTGCTCGGAAAAAAACTCCAGATGTTTCCGCGCGTGACCGTCCCGGCGACCGAAAAATTTGCGTTCTCCCACCAGTCAAAAAAGAGGTTGATGTTGCCCCGAGCGAGGCTGAGGTCAAGATTGCTGAAGCAGTTGCGGGCGAACAAAAGACCGGTGCCCAGCCGCGCCTCGACGGCCTGGCCGCGCAATCCTTCGACGGCAAGTTCTCCGTTGACCAATTCAGCCCGAACCAGACGCGCCGTTTCCGGAACAACGACAACATAATCGACGGTTCCCGAGCGGTCGGACAATCCCCATTTTGGTTTCGGCGGAAGATCGCTCGCGATCGAGGCCGAGTCTCCCACGGTGGCGATGTTGATCCTGATCTGCCGCAGCCGCTCGGCGGTGTACGCCTTTTTTGTCGCCTGGACTCTGAGCTCGTCGCCGCCGCCATAAATGCGGATCGAACCATCTTGATTGGTAATCGTGACGGCAGCGGTCGAATTGAGCGGATAGATCTGCTGGAGCGTTTCTTCCAGCGGCTCCTTAATGGTCCCGCCGCAACTGACAAGGGCGAGCGCAATCGCAGCAAAGCCCAGTTGCGAAACTTCCGAGCGCAGGAACGATCGCGTGCCGGCTGATTTTTTCCCGTGCACTGCGTCCTCGTTGATCAATCGGTCACCGGCAGACCGAGCAGGCGAATGATCACGAGGACGCCGTAAATCACGGCGGAGGCGGCTGTCACCACCATCATTGCGAAAAAGAACACCTCTGCGATGTAACTCCAGCGCGCCTCGGCCCGGAAATAATCGCGACTGATCGTGAGGAACGACGCTTTGGATCGGCCGGCATGTCCCCCGTTGTAACGGCCGAAACCGATCTGCTGATAATTGTGATCGATCGGTGGAAAGAACCGGCACCGGCGCGCCGGAAGGGAATCGCTGCGCTTGCTCTGCCGCTCGGCCTTAAATCTGGCTTTCATAGTCCTGGGGTGAGATGCTCGTAAGTCTCTGCTGGATTCAGAATCCTTTTCAACCAAGTGTCAACCGACTCGCCCAAAAAACAAGATGCGCGCTAGGGTCGGCGCGCTGCGCCGACCCCCCGAAAGCTCTCGGGTAGCGCGGCGTCCCTACCAGCACCCGGCCACGAATACAGTAGCGCAGCGCTTCAGCTGGGCGCAGATTAAGATGTGCATAGAGCGGCCAGCGCAGATCTCGATTGGAGCGCGATACGCGAGGATTTTCCGATCCTGCGCGAGCGCGCGCACGGCCGCCCGCTGATTTATTTCGATAACGCGGCGAGCACGCAAAAACCGCGCGCCGTGCTCGACATTTTGCGCCATTACTATGAGCACAACAACGCCAACGTCCATCGCGGCCTGCACGAGCTGAGTACGCGCGCGACTGAGGCCTACGAGAAAGCGCGGCAACGTGTCGCGGATTATCTCGGCGCCGCCAGCGCGGAGGAGATCGTGTTCACGCGCGGCACGACCGAGAGCATCAATCTGGTCACCCAAGCCTGGGGCGGAAAATTCATTCGCACGGGCGATGTGATCCTGCTCACCGAAATGGAGCATCATAGCAATCTGGTTCCGTGGCAGCTGCTCGCCGAGCGCAGCGGCGCGCGACTGCGTTTCGTCCCGGTCACGGACGACGGCACCCTCGATCTGGAGCGACTCCCATCGTTGCTCACGCCCGAAGTGAAATTGTTCGGCTTCACGCACGTCTCCAACTCCCTCGGCACGATCAACCCCGTGCGCGAGCTTTGCGAGAAAGCGCGGGCCGTCGGAGCGTCGACGCTCGTTGACGGCGCGCAGAGCGCCGGACACATGCCGGTGGACGTGCGGGAGTTCGGCTGCGATTTCTACGCTTTTTCCGGTCACAAAATGTGCGCCCCGACCGGCATCGGCGCGCTTTACGCGCGCTCTGAAGTGCTCCAATCCATCCCGCCCTGGCACGGCGGCGGTGAAATGATCGTGAGCGTGACACTGGAGAAAAGCGCATTCAAGAAACCGCCGCACCGATTCGAAGCCGGCACACCGAACATCGCCGGCGCAATCGGCCTGGCCGCGGCCATTGATTACATCGAAAACATCGGACGGGCGGGGATCTTCGAGCATGATAGCGCGCTGACGTCATACGCGATCGAGCGTATGCATGAGTTGCCCGGGATGCGTTTACTCGGCCCGCCCGGCGAACGCGGCGCCATCGTCGGCTTCGTCATGGCCGCGGCACATCCGCACGACCTGACCACGTTCGCCGACCAACAGGGGCTTGCCTTGCGCGGCGGACATCATTGCAATCAGCCGCTCATGCGCCGGTTCGGCGTCCCCGGAACGACGCGGGCGAGCTTCTATTTTTACAACACGAAAGCAGAAATCGATCGCATGATCGAGATCCTCCGCGAGGCGGTGCGTTTCTTCTCATGAACGTCGATCTCGAAGAGCTTTACCAGGAAGTGATTCTCGATCATTCGAGAAAACCGCGGAATTTCGGCGAGCTGGCGGATGCCGCGGTCGTCGTGCATGGCGATAATCCCGCCTGCGGAGACGAGATTCATCTCGCGGTGCGTTTCGGCGAGGACGGCTCGTTGCAGGAAATCAAATTCACCGGGCACGGCTGCGCGATCAGTCAGGCCTCGGCTTCGATGATGACGATGAAGCTCAAGGGCAGGAGCCGCGAGGAGACGATGTCGATCTTGCAGACCTTCCGCGATTTGGTCACTCGCGAAACGCCGGCCGACGCGCGCAAGCTCGGCAATCTGCAATTAATGGAAGGCGTGCGCAAATTTCCCCAGCGCGTCAAATGCGCCATGCTCGCCTGGCGCGCGGTCGAGCAAGCTCTCCAGCAAACCACCGGTGAATCCACCGTCTCCACCGAAATCGAGGACCAGGTGACGTAAGCTGAGACTCGCGCGCCACGACCAATGAAATGGTTTTGGATTTGCCTGGGCAGTCTCGCCGCGTTCGTTGCGGCAATGCCGGGCAACGCAGCCGAGTTCGATTCCGCCGCCACCGCGACCAATCAGCTGGGTCTCGATCTCCACCGGCAGCTCGCCACCGGTCAGGAAAATCTGTGTCTCTCGCCTTATTCGATCGAGAGCGCCCTGGCCATGACGTTTGCCGGCGCCGATGGAGAGACCAAAACGCAAATGGCGCGCGTCCTCCATTTGCAAGGCGGCGACGAAAAGATTCACGGCTCGTTCACGTCGCTGCAGCGCGCCCTCAATGGCGTGGCGAAGAACAGCGCGGCCGCCGCGGAAGAAGCAAAGAAAGCCGGCGGTTCGAGCGAACCGAT
>JBHEMD010000086.1:0-12276 GCA_046262735.1 Chthoniobacterales bacterium
GCTGATGATGAAACGCTCGGAGCGTTTGCGGCGGGGGCGACATCGATAGGCAACTTTTCCGGAGCCAATATCGCTTTTGCTTTTTTCATCCGGCGCTCCTGCACTAGTCCGCGCAGAATCAATCCAACGAGCAGGACAGTGATCACGAAATAGCGCGCGTTCGGTTTGTCGATCAGCAGCGACAACTCGATTGCGGCCATCACCAGAAACGTGAAGAACATGAACGCCCGCTCCCACGTTTTCACCGGACGTGTGCGATCGGTTGCGGTCGCGCCGAGATTGGTGGCAATCGCGCCGACCACGCCGACCGCATAAAGCTCGGCCAGGCCGGCGATGTCTTTGACGAAAATAACCAGCGACATCGGCACGAGAGTAGCCGCGACCATCGCGACAGTCGGCACGCCCCATTTATTAAGGCGCTGAAAAATTTTGGGGATTTCACGGTCCCGCGCCAGGAGGAATTGGATGTTAATCAAAGCGACAATGGAAGTGTTAACGGCGGAAAAGAGAAGTAATCCAAAAATGACGCTAATAATCACGCCAAAGAGATGACCAACTGCCGGACCGAGTGCGCCGCCGACGAATGTTTCTCCCATGTATCGCAGCATGTAATCCCGCACGCCTCCGGCCCCAGGAGCGTTGACATCGCCATTGACTACCTGCAATCCGTTTAACGCGTGCATGGCCAATCCGAGCAACGCAGTGAACGCGCACACTTCGATCATCACGATCAACAGGGCTAGCGTGGAAGTCTTCGTCACGGCTGGCTTCGCCTCGCTGCTGCCGGGATTGAGTTTCATTACACCGGTGGCGTTGGCAATGGCTTCGACACCAGATAACGCGAGCACGATGCTAACAAAACCAGCCCAGTTTTCCCGGAAGCCTCCATGCAGCGGTTGGAGATGACCGAGAGCAGCAGAAAGATACGGCAGACTGAAAAGACCGAGGGTGATGACCACCAGCGCTGTTGGAACCGAAATCAAAAAGGCCAGACCGCCGGTGTGTTTCGGTCCGAGAAGGTTTAGCAGGCCAATGATAAGAATGGCGGCGGCGGCGAATTTTTCCGGGTGAGGGACGCCAAGATACGCAAATGCGGAAAGTGCACTGATCGCCGCCGTCACCAAATAATCGGCGATCAATAAGAACGCGCCGACGATAGAGATGACTTCGCTGCGATGTCGGACACTCGCATAGACGCCGCCGCCGTCGGGATAGAGGCGGCAAACGATCAAATAATTGATGCCGACGAGCGCGGTCAGCACGCACATGGCGGCGATTAGCCAGAACGACGCGTAGCCGGCAACGGCGAAGGCGAGTCCGATGACGTAGGCTTTGCTCGTGCCCCAGTCGCCATAGAGAATCGCAGCCGCGCGCTTCCAATCGACATTACGCGGTCGTTTAACGTTGGTTGGTATCAATATGGATTCGATTCAGACGAGGCTAGCTCGCGCGACGAGACGCCTCACTTCCGCCGAAGTCGTTGTCGACTTCCCCTGCCCTTTAATGATGCTGACGAGGTTAGCTGTCGGGCTGGAGCCATTAAATGCTCTCGATGCCGCGCATCGTTCGCCCCGATCCTCCCGCCTTGGCGGGACGGAATTGGTTTCCCCGCTGATCCCGCACCCGCGCGACCATTAAGCGAAACAAAGAACTGGTCGGAAATTTGAGATCGTTAACGAACTACGTCAAATAGCGCCGTAGCCGGACGCGATACTACATTGTCGATCTTCGCTTATATTATAGAGACGTAAGGGGATACCGATGAATAAACCGCTTGTCAGGCGCCACCGTCTGTGAACAGTCACCGCACGCTTTAAATGGCCGATTTGATCATTACCGAGAGCGGCGCACTCCATCGGCCGCGTAACGTGGATTGGAAGCGCGCCGCCGCCCTTCTTTATGGTGATTGGGGAACAAGTAAAGCCTATGTCATCGGCCTGGCATTTCTGGCTGCCGGTTTTTCATCGCTACCGATCATTCTCGCGGTCTGTGCCCTGACTGGCTTGGTCGGGATTAATTACATCGTGATTTGCCGCCACTTTCCCGATGGCGGCGGCGTTTACTCGGCGGCGCGCTCGCAAGGCCGTTTACTCGCGGTGGTCGGCGCGCTTCTTTTGCTCGCCAATCTAACCGTCACCGCGGCGTTGAGTGGCTGGTCGGCATTGACCTACATCACTTCCGGCGCGGAGCATGTCTTCTGGATCAGATTTCTCCGGGATCACATCGCGCTGACCACAATAGGCGTGCTCTTCATCATGGGCGTGATCAATTTTTTCGGGCCGAAACATTCTGGCACTTTTGCGGTCGCGGTAGCCCTGCCGACAGTCGTCGTGGTCGTCATGATGATCGCATTCAGTGCGCCGCACCTGACAACACATTTTCTGCAACCGCGTCAGGAAAGCCTCGGAACACTGTGGGTCCAGTTCGTCGGTGTCATCCTTGCGCTTTCCGGAGCGGAATCGATTGCGAATCTTACTGGAGTAATGAAACTCGACCCCGGATCGACGATGGAAAATCCGAGCGTGGGCCGCGAGGCGTTCAAGGCTATCACACCCGTGGCGATCGAGGTTGTTTGCGGAACAGCGTTGCTCGGCTGGGCCATGCTTTCTTTGCCGTCGATTTTGGGAAAGACCCTCCATCTGTCCGATCCATCATCGATCGCTTCGGTGCTACAACTCCGGAGTGAAGACATGCTCCGTTTTATTGGTGAACAGTTTGCCACCGCTACGTTTTCACCGGCCATCGGCAATTTGTTTGGCTGGATCGTCGGAATCGTTTTCTTCCTCCTGCTTCTGAGCGCTGCCAACACCGCCATCGTCGCGACGATCGGTCTCGTCTACATGATGGCCCGCGATCGCGAAATGCCGCGTCAATTCAAACGATTGAATCGACATGGCGTTCCGATTTATCCCCTCCTTATCGCACTCGGCTTGCCGACTGTCGTCCTTCTTTTCGTTGCCAATTTCACTGCACTCGCCGGCCTCTACGCGATCGGCGTCGTCGGTGCGATCACGGTAAATGTCGGCTCGTGCGCGTTTAATCGCACGGTCGGCTTTACTTGGTACGACCGTGTCCTGTTCGCCGTCACATTTTGCGTTCTTTTCTTCGTCGAACTAACGATCGCGCACACAAAACTCGACGCGCTTCAGTTCATCGTCGCTGTTCTAATCGGTGGATTGGCGTTGCGCGCTTACACCCAAAAGCGACAAGGTCTGACCACGCTCACGGTCACGCGCGAAGTAGCGGAAATGGTTACGCCAGATCTCGAGGCTCGCGTGCAACCACGTTTGCAAGAAGGACAAAAAATACTCGTCGCAGCGCGCGGAACCACGCCCGTGCTCGGGTTTGCGCTTGATGAAGCGCAGTTGCGCAAAGCGACTCTGTGCGTGCTCTACGTCAAAGAAGTTGCCGTTTATTTTTCAGGCGGACCAGCCTCGCTCGGCCGCGCGAAGTGGCAGGACGATCCGGAAGCGAACGCGATCATGTCATTGATGATGAAACTCGGGGCCGAGCGCAATATTTGCGTTCTGCCGGTTTATGCGGTCAGTCAGGATGCCGCCGCCACGATTGTCGATCTTTCCGCGACCATGGGCGTTGATTATCTCGTCATCGGCGCGACTCAACGGACCGCGCTCACCAATCTTCTGCGCGGCAGCGTGGTCACAAACGTCGCCCAACATTTGCCCGAATCGATCCAGCTTCTGATTTTCGGATAAACGTGAACACAGCGTCAGTTCGCATCGCGATGTGGTCGGGTCCGCGCAATATCTCCACCGCGATGATGCGGGCCTGGGGCAATCGCCCGGACACGGTTGTGATCGACGAGCCGTTTTACGCGTACTATTTAGAGAGGACGGGCAAAAAGCACCCCGGCGCGGCCGAAGTGATCGCTCAAGGCGAGACCGATTGGCGAAGAATTGTCGCCGATCTGACGGAAAGGCCGATCCCTTCTGCCAAGCGCATTTTCTTTCAGAAACAAATGACGCACCAGTTACTGCCGGAGATCGATCGGGACTGGATGATCGATCTTACCAGTTGTTTTCTCATCCGCGACCCGCGGGAAGTGATCCTTTCCTACATCAAAAAAAATCCGGACCCGAAGTTGGAAGATCTCGGCTTCGCTCAGCAATGTGAAATTTTCGATTTCGTGCGCGAGCGAACCCATTTTATCCCGCCGGTCGTGGATGCGTGCGATGTTTTGCAAAACCCAGAACGGATCCTGCGGCTTCTTTGTGATGCAATCGGCGTTGCTTTCGACACCGCAATGCTCTTGTGGCCACCTGGATTACGCGAGACCGACGGCATCTGGGCGAAACATTGGTACGACAACGTGGCAAGATCGACATCGTTCGCACCCTACAAGCCAAGAGAAGGAAATGTTCCGGATTCGATGCACGAGATTTACGAGCGATGCCGCGATTACTACGACAAATTGTACGAGCACAGATTACATTGAATTAGGAAAGCAGGAACTCAGGAAACAAAACTCTTGAAATTCTTTTCCTGCTTTCCTGCATTCCTGATTAATCTTCTTCTTCGTGCTCCAGAAATTTAATCCGAAAAACCGCGACCTGATCGTTAATATCAACGGACAGCTGGTGCCCCGGGATAAAGCCGGAATCAGTCCGTTCGATTCAGCGGTGCAAGGTGGTGATGCAGTCTGGGAAGGGCTTCGGCTCTACAACAGTCGCATCTTCAAATTGCACGAACATCTCAATCGGCTCGAGCATTCCGCGCAGGCTTTGTCGATTGTCGATCTTCCCCCGCGGGAAAAAATCATCGAAGAACTCAAACGCACGCTGTTGGCGAACAAGATGCGCGACGGCGTTCACATTCGTCTCACCGTCACTCGCGGTGTGAAGATTACTTCCGGAATGGATCCGCGACTGAATCAAACCGGAGCGACCCTGATCATTCTGGCCGAGTACAAGGCGCCCGTTTATTCCAAGGACGGTTTGAAACTAATCATTGCATCCATCCGGCGACCGCCACCGGAAGTTTTGGATGCACGGGTTCATCACGCCAATCTGCTCAATTCAATTCTGGCCAAGATCGAAGCGAACAACGCCGGCGCGGACGACGCCCTCATGCTCGACATCAGCGGATGCGTTGCCGAAACCAATGCGACCAATATTTTTATCGTGCGCAAAGGCGACCTGGCCACGAGCAAAGTTGTGGCCTGTCCGGAAGGAATCACGCGCGCGACTGTGATCGAGATCGCTGCGGCCGAAAAAATCCGCTGTGTCGAGACCGACCTGTCGCCAGTCGACGTTTATGGCGCGGACGAAATGTTTTGCACCGGCACGATGGGCGAGCTCGCCGGCGTTGTTCAGATCGACAATCGCACCATTGGCGATGGCAAAGTCGGTCCGATGACTAAGCGCTTGAGCGAACTTTACGCGAAGCGCACGGCGATCGAAGGCGTTCAAGTAATTGATTAGCGGTCGAGTCGGGCGGTTACTCGTAGCGCAACGCAACCATCGGATCGACAGACATCGCGCGGCGCGCCGGCAAATAGGTGGCGATCAATGCCGCCCCGCTCAAAACAATGGTGACGACGGCATAAATGGAAAGATCGTTCGCACTGACACCGTAGAGCAGACTCGACATTAAGCGCGTCACGGCCAGCGCGCCGAAAAGGCCAACCAACAGACCAATACCGATGACGGTAAAGCTTTGGCGCAAAATCATTGTGAGCATATCGACCTTCTGCGCGCCGAGCGCCATTCGAATTCCAATTTCCCTCGTTCGTTGCGCCACCGAATAAGCGATCACGCCGTAAATACCGATGGCGGCGAGCAGCATTGCCACGCCGGCGAAACAGCCGAGCAACATCATATTGAATTTCGGCTGGGCGAGCGTCGTGCCGATGAGCTGGGGCAATGGCGTTAAGCCTGGAAAATAAATATCGCCATCCACTTCATGAATGGCATTGCGGGCCGCGGTTTCGAGCCCACTCAGTTTATCGAGAGCGGTGCGCAGGACGACATGCATCCGCCGCTCGGGGTCTTGTTGGAACGGAATGTAAAATTCCGGAATCGGCTCGATCGCAAGCGATTCGTGCCGGGTGTTGCCGACGACGCCGACGATTTCCAGCGTGGCGGGTTTTTCTATCTCAGAAATGTCGAGGAGAATGTGTTCGCCAAGCGCGTTACCGCCGTTGAAGAATTTTCTGACAAACGCCTCGTTCACCATCACTACCCGGATTGAATCTTTGTTGTCCCGCGACGTAAACGTGCGGCCGGTTAAAAGCGGAATGTGCATCGCACGGAAGTAAGCGCTGTTGATGGTGAGATGCGAAGCATTGGGATGATTGCCTACGCCTGGATCCGGCCGGCCGGCGATCCAAAACGATGATGCGCGATCGTTATTTGAAAAAGGAAGCGGCATCGCACCGCCGGCCGCCTCCACTCCAGGAAGGGACTGTAGTTTAATGTCGAGGCGTTCGAAAAACTCCCGTTGTTTAACCGGATCGGAATATTTTGAGCGCGGCAACGAGAGATCGATCATGACCGCGCGAGACGCTTCAAACCCGGGATTGGTCGAACGCAAATTACCGAAGCTCTTGATCAGCAATCCCGCGCCGGCGAGAAGCAACATCGACAAGGCTACTTGCGCGATCACGAGCAACGAGCGCAGCCGATGCGATTCAGGGCCAACCGCGCCGCGATCCCCTTCCTGCAAAGATTCGTTCACATTCGGCCGCGAAACCTGTAACGCCGGGACCAAGGCAAATAAAAGCGTGCTAAGCACAGCCGCGCCGAGCGTGAAGAGGACGACCAGGCCGTTGACACGAGTTTCGTCCAGCCGCGGAACATCGCGCGGCCCAAATAATCTCAACAGATCGATCCCCCACCAGGCGATGAGTAAACCGCCAACCGCGCCAATCAGTGCGAGAATGAATCCTTCGCCGAGCAATTGACGCACGATACGGACCCGACCAGCCCCGAGCACGGTGCGAATCGCGATTTCACGGCGTCGCTGAGTCGCGCGCGCGAGCAAAAGGTTAGCAACATTGGCGCACGCAATCAGGAGGACAAAGAACACCGCGGCCAAAACGGTGAGCAATGCTGGACGCACATCACCGACGAGATCTTGATGCAACGAAATCGCGTAGTAACTGCGCCCAGTATTGGTATCGGGGTATTGTTTTTCCATGCGGGCCGCGATCGCATTGATTTCAGCGCTCGCCTGTTTGACCTCGACTCCCTCTTTCAAGCGCCCGACAAAGCGAAGAAAATGAGAGCCGCGATTTTTCACCGCATCGGCCACCAGCGGTTGCAACGGATTAAAATATTCGCATCTGATCCCAATGGGATAATGAAATCCCGCCGGCATTACGCCGATCACGGTGTAAGGCCGAAGCGAAAGTAGAATTTCCCGGCCAATAATGTTCCGATCGGAATTGAACTCGCGTTGCCAGGTTTCATAGGTCAGGACAACAACGCGGGAATCGGCGGTCTCTTCATCGCGGGTAAATGTGCGACCGAGAAACGGCCGCGCTGACAAGACACGGAAAATATCAGAAGTGACCGCCAGGCCTTCGAGCTCGCGAGATTCGTTGCCGGTTCCAAGAATCGTGCTCGCGCGGGTGTAGGCAAACAAACCATCAACCGTTTGCGATTGATCGCGGATGTCGGCGTAATCAGGAAAAGATCCGGTCTCCTTGTCGGACTCGTTCGTAACTTTACTCCAAACCGAAATGAGCTGGTCTGGCTTCGAAAACGGCAGCGGCCGAAGCAAAACGGTGTCGATCACGCTGAAGATGGCGCTGTTGGCGCCGATGCCGAGAGCGAGAGTCAAAATGGCAATGGCGGTGAAGCCGGGCGCCTTCGCCAACATTCGCAACGCGTATTTCAAATCGGTCAGCATAACGGGTGTGTTTACTCAGCGCGGAGCGCGATTGCGGGATGGACACGACTGGCTCGTCGCGCTGGAAGCCAGCAGGCCAGCGCGGTCGAAGCGGCGAGCACGACAGCCGCGGCCAAACACGCCAAAATATTCGGCGCGGGCATCGCCGACCATTGATGTTGAACGAGGCGCACGATCCCCCACGTAACCAAACCGCCGCCAATAAATCCGGCACCCAGAAGATTCGCCCCCTGCTTCGATACAAGCTGAACTAATTGGGCGGCAGTTGCTCCCAGGGCACTGCGGATTCCGAACTCGCGCTCGCGTCGCGAGACTTGCAAGCTCAGCAACCCATATAGTCCAACGGCGGCGAGGACCAATCCGAGGACACCGAACAGACAAAGAAGAACGAAAATAAATCGTTCGGTTGTTCGCGATTGAGCCGCCGCTTGATCTAACGAAATGATTTCATAGGCCGCAACGCGCGAATCGGAGCGCTTCACCGCCGCACGTATCCCGGAATCGAGCGCGCCGGTGTTGCCAGTAGTCACAACGATGAAAGTGAACTCATCGATCAAGGTCGGTCCGAGCGCGACCATTTGGGTCACGGGCCGCGCGAGCATTCCCACCACTTCGCCGTCTCGTGGATCGGCGATCGCCTTCATGTCCTCGACCATCCCTACGACGGTCAGCCAGGGCCGCGGACCATCGAGCCGACCCCATTTCACCCGTTTACCGATCGGGTTTTGATCGGGCCAGAAACGTCGCGCAAACGCGCGACTGACGATGCAAACCGGCGTCGAATCCCGCCGATCAAAATCGGAAAACTCGCGGCCTTGCAACAAATGCTGGCCCATCGTTTTGAAATAATTCGACGGCGCGGTGCGCAAATAGGCGAGATAAAAACCGCTCGGCTGCGGAGGCGACACGCCTTCCGGATTGCAACTAATCAAGTTGCGGGGAGCGGTCATGGGTGATGGTTCCGTCGCCGTGACCGCTGTCACGCCCGGAATCTTCTGCAATTCCGCCAGCGTCGAATAGACCGTGTGCTGGGTTTGCTCGGAAGCGGTAAAGAGCTGGTCCGAAACTGCGATCTTAAAGGCGACGCGATGATCGGTGGAGAATCCCCACGGTTCTTCAACGAGTTTGTGGAAATATTGCGCCGCGGTCAGGCTTGCCATCATCAATGCGGCCGCGATCGCCAGTTGCACAACTACAAAGAGCGCGAGAAGACGCCGCGTAGCGCGGTCGAGCGTCGCGCTGCGCGAACCCAAACGGATGGCGCCGCGAAGCTCGACTCGCGATGCCCGCAATGCCGGAAGAAAACCGAAACCAAGCCCAACCAGCAACATCGCGCCCGCGGCAAAGCCAAAGACCGGCCAATCGAACCGAACTGCGTAATCGAATTCCCGCATCGCGCTGCCGGTTGCGTCCGCGCCTTCCGGACTCATGGCCACGAGCGCGGGCGTTATCCAAGAGGCGAGAACAAGGCCAGCGATTGTCCCCAAGATCGACAATAGGATTGCCTGGACAACTTGTTGCCTAACAAGTCGTCCGACGCCGGCACCCAGAGCCGAGCGCAGCGCGAATTCGCCTTCGCGTTCCACCACGCGCGTAAGCAACAGTCCGGCAAAGTTCACTGCCGCAATGAGCAGCGCACATAAAGCCGCCGCGACGATGACCATGATTTTCGGACGCAAATCCATGACAAAGCTTTCGCGCAACCTGGGCAGATACGCGCCGTGGGCATTGTTCGGATCGGGCTGTGCCTGTTTGATCGCAGCGCAGATTCCTTTCATCCGAACTTCCGCCTCGGTTGCGATCAGGCCCTTCTGTAGACGCGCCACTCCGTAGAGATAGTGATTCGTCCCTCGGGCTGTCGATCTTGCCGGCAACGCAAGCGGCAACCAAACGTTAGCACGGTATGGATGGCGAAATGATTTCGGCATCACGCCAACAATCGTCCTCGAGATGCCATCGACCGGAATCGTCGCCCCGATCACATCCGCACGCGCGCCAAGATGTTGTCGCCAGAAATCGTCACTCACGATCGCCACCGCGGGGCCTCCTTCGCGATCTTCCTCTTCTGAAAAATTGCGACCAAGCGCCGGTTGCAATCCGACAACGGACATAAAGTTCGCACTGATTCGCGCTGCCGGAACGTACTGCGCGGGATTGTCGCCGACGAGACCGATAGTCACATTGGCGCCAGTCGCTGCGGCAACATCTTCGAAGACATCGTGGCCAAATTCGCGCCACTGCTGGAAAGTCTGCTCACTTAGACTAAGGGTCGAGCCCCGCGCGCCGTTATCATCCGTGGCCTCATACGCGCGCACCAGGCGATAAGAGTCCGGGAATGGCAAAGGTCGCAGCAGGGTGCCTTCTACAACGGAAAAGATCGCGGTGTTCGCGCCGATGCCGAGAGCAAGGATCGAGATCGCGACCGCGGGGAAGCCGGGCGCCTTCACCAGCATTCGCAACGCGTATTTTAAATCAGCCAACATGATAGTGTTTCTCCTTTATTCGGTGCGCAACGCTTGGACTGGATCGACCATTGCCGCCCTCCGCGCCGGCAACAGGCAGGCAACCAAAGCAATCGCGGCCAGCAAGACCGTGGCTCCGCCGAGCAACGCGGGGTTGTGCGCCGAAACCTCAAAGAGTTGCGACGCGATCAATCTTCCGAGCACGAACGCGACCACGATGCCGATGGCAAGTCCAATCACGACCGGCTTCATGCCTTGATTCACAACAAGGCGCAGCACATCGCGGGTTTGCGCGCCGAGCGCCATTCGAACGCCGATTTCTCCTGTGCGTTGTTCGACCGTGTAAGCAACTGCGCCATAAATTCCGATGCCGGCGAGGAGCAGCGCTACGCCCGCAAAAACGCCAAGCAACACCATCACCAGCTTGGCCTGGCCGAGTGCCTCCGCCATGATCTCGCTGTATGGCTGCGGCCAGGTCAGGGCAAGGTTCGGGTCGATCCCACGCAAGGCCGCTTTCACTGAGCGCGTAATCGTCTCCGGCGGGAGCGGACTGCGCACCACGATTCTGGGGTATGGGTAATTGTCCTGCGCGAACGGGCGATAAAATTCCATGTTGTTCGCCTGACTCAATTGCACCGAGCGCACGTCGCCGACGACGCCGACAATCTCGACCGGCACGCTGCGGTTCGTGATCAGCAACGTTTTGCCGATCGGGTTCTCATCGCCAAACACCGTCTTCGCGCCCGCTTTGCTGATGATGATGACGTTCGGATGATCGAGCACGTCCTGCTCGTTGAAGTCGCGCCCGGCGATCAACGGAATGCCCACAGCGCGGAACCAGCCCGGCATGACTTCGTTCGACGGCGCGCCTTTTCGCTCGGCAACCGGAGGCACGTTGCCTTCAGGCCGCGTGTAGAGAGTCGCGCCCGGGCTGCCGAAGAGCGGAAAAGTGGTGCTCACCATCACGTCCTCGAATCCCGGAGTCCCGCGCAACGCCGTTTGCAATTGTTCGGCAAACCGAGCGCGGCTCGCGTTATCGGGATATTGGGCCTCCGACAGCGCCGTGACTCCGATCCAGAGGTGGTCCGGGTTGAAACCGGGATCCTGCTGACTCAGGCGCACGAAACTCGTGATGAGCAACGACGCGCCCGCCAGCAGCGTGACCGAGAGCGCCACCTGCGCGCCCACCAGAATTTTGCGGAACCGCTGTTGCCGCACACTGCCTTGCGTGCCGCGGCCGCCTTCCTTGAGCGCATCGACGAGATCCGCGCGCGAGCTTTGCAGCGCCGGATAAAGACCCATCGCGAACCCGGTCAGAAGTGAAAGCCCGATCGTGAACAAGAGTACAGGCCCGGAGAGCGCGCTCGCGCTTCCCTGTTCGATCGGCAGGAAGTTCGCCGCCAGTTTCGGGACGAACGGAACCAACCACCACGCCAGGACCGCGCCGAAAATTCCCGCAAGCAGACTGATGAGCACGCTTTCGAAAACAAAAAGTCGCAGAACGCTGCCACGAGTCGCGCCCAACGCCAGCCGGAGCGAAATCTCGCGACGCCGTCCGCTGAAGCGCACCAGCAGCAGGTTCGCCACGTTACTGCAAGCGATGAGCAAAACGAACCCGACTGCCGTGAGCAGAGTTGCGAATCCCGGGCGCAGATTCTCCGTCACATCTTCCGGAAGCGTCTTGATGATGTTATGGAATTGCGCGTCGCCCTTATCCGGAAATTGCGAGGCGTAACTGTTCTCGAGCGTGCCCAGCGCCGCCTTCGCCTGGTCAAGTGTGACGCCCGGCTTCAGGCGCCCGACCACCCGCAGGAAGGTCGAGCCGCGCATCATCTGCTCATGGGAAAAACTTGGGATGGCCATCGGCTTCGTCGTCCAGATATCGGCCCTTGGTGTCCCCGTCCAGGAAACCGGCAGCTTCGGAATCACACCCACGATCGTG
>JBHEMD010000087.1:0-3665 GCA_046262735.1 Chthoniobacterales bacterium
GGAGCGGCCTCAGTGCCGCGACTATCTGGGCGCTCAGGCCCCTCCGACTTACAACCGAACCAGATCGAGGAGGAACTGGCACCAGAGGTAAATCATCCCGCGCCAGGAATATTTCACTTCGCCCTCGGAGGTTTGCTTGAGCACGCCTTTGTCGATGTTGTGGGCGATTTGATCGCGCAAATCTTTTTCCATCTCCATCTGGATCCGCTCTTCATCGAGCGGGTCGATTGTGCCGACGTCGACCGAATTGCGGCGGAGAAACTCGCGGTGACTTTGGTATAGTTGCCAGAATGATTGATCCGGCCGCTGGCGGTTGATGCGGAATTGCGGCGTCAATTTCAGCCCGTAGGAGAGCGGGTAATTCCAGGTCGTCCAGATCGTGCCATTTTGCGCACGCGATGAGATCCGCAGGTAATAAAAGGAGAGATCGTTCTGCTCATTCAAACAGATGGTCGCCTGTGCGCGGTCTTCCTCCTTATAAAACAATCGGAAAAACTGCCGGTAATCTTCCCAGTCCCAGCCGGCGTCGTTCACGTGAATAAAACCTTCGTTCTCGATCTCCCGCGTAATTTCGTTGAGATTTGGGAAGATTTCCGAGGAAGGCGGGGTTTTCGGGCGAAGCTGCTTTTCCTTCGGCAGGCGCAGTGTGCGGATGCGGGTGAGAATCTCCAACCACGGCAGAAACAGCCAGCTCAGCGCCGCGACCAACCCCAGCACCCAGCTGCCGGTTATGAAATAAATCGCCAGATAAGAGGAGATAAGAATGCCGAGCGCGCCGGCCTTTTGCGAAAAAGAGCTTTGGAAACTGCGCAGCGCGACACTGAGCACCGCCACGCCGAGCGTCAGGAAAAGGCCGAAGAGCATTACGGATGAATCTCGTGCTCGCGCAGGAATCGTTCCAATTGATCGGTGTCGAAGTTGGCCAGCACATTATCGCCCGCCACGAACGTCGGCACATAGGTCTGCGCCGAGAGCTGTTTCATCTCTTCGTAGGCCTGTCGATCTTGCCCGACATCGATCTCGGTGAACTTATAGCCGCGCTCGCTCAGGTAATCCTTTGCGTCAATGCACCACGAGCACCATTCGCGGCTGTAGAGTTTCAATTCCATCGCTGCGCCGAAATAAACGAGCGGACAGTTGCCGCGTCAATGCCGCCTCGGGACCTGCCGGCAGCGCCGGAGGCGCGACACGTTTAGAACATCGCCACGGCTCCAGCCCGAGCGCCAGCGGGGCGGCATGTTTTTTTCTTTCTTCGTACATGTCGCTCCTCACGGAGTTCGGCCTCTTTTTTGCACCTCCACTATAAACATGTCGTGCCTAACGGCACTAGGTGCGTCACATCTCAGCGCGGATAAAACGTCGTCCCGGCGCGGGCGTGCTGTTTCAGAAGATCGCACGGCGCAAATTTCTCATCGACCCGCGCCAGCGCGTCGAGTTGATCGACAATCTTCTTCAAACCGAAATGCTCGGCGAAACGCAGTGGGCCGCCGCGGAACGGCGCGAACCCTGTCCCGAGAAGCATGCCGTAGTCGGCGTCCTCGGCGGAATCGACCACCATTTCCTCCAGACAGCGCGCCGCCTCGTTGACCATCAGGAAAACGAGCCGATGGGCGAGTTCCTCTTCACTCAAGCGTAGTCGCGGGTCGCGATGCCAGTCCGGTGGGATGACCGGGCCTTCCGGACCTTCGACATCACCATGTAATCCGCGTCGCCATTGCGTGAGCGACTCATTCGGCGTCTGCGCTCTGCCGTCGTATTTGTAGAAGCCGGCGCCACTTTTGCGTCCGAGCATTTGTCCGTCGCGCAACCAAAGGAGCACGGCCGGCGCATGATCACGGCGGCCATAGGCTCTCTCGAGCGTCGCGGCGATATCGAGGGTGATATCGACGCCGATCTCGTCGATCAACCGCAGCGGCCCCATCGGCATGCCCCATTCCAAAAGTGCATTGTCGATCTTGTCTGCCGCGATTCCGGCTTCGAATAGCTCGGCCGCGTCGAGCAAATAAGGAAACAGAACCCGGTTGACCAAAAAGCCCGGGCTGTCGCGGACAACCACCGGGACTTTTCCGATTTGCCTGATGAACGCGAGCCCGCGCTCCCTCGTCTCCTCCGCGGTCTCTTTGCCGGTCACGACCTCGACCAGTTTCATCCGGCTCACCGGGTTGAAGAAATGCAGTCCGAGAACGCGCTCTGGCGCGACCGTGCACTCAGCCAGTTCGCTCACCGAAAGCGCCGAAGTGTTTGTCGCGACAATCGTATGCGGCCCGGCCTGCATCGACAGCTCGCGGAAAATTTCCTTTTTTATCTCCATCTTTTCCGACGCCGCTTCGATGACGAATTTCACGTCGCGCAATTCCATCGGCGCCGTCGAAGCGACAATACGCGCGCGGCCCTGCTTCGCCTGTTCCTCAGTCATCACGCCGCGTTTCACCGCATCGCCGTACGTTTTTTCGATACCAGCGAGACCGCGATCGAGGATATCACGGCTCACGTCGCGCAAAATCACTGTGACGCCCTGTGAGCTAAGCCATTGCGCGATCCCCGACCCCATCACGCCGGCGCAAATCACCGCGGCGTGTACCACTTTCGGAAATTGCGTTTTCGCTGCGCCTTTCTTGTACTTCTCGCCCAGAACAAAATTGCGGATCAGGTTTTGTGTCGCTTCCGTTTTGCCAAGATCGACAATCGTTTCGAGTTCGAGCGCGAGCGATTCGTCGATCGGCGACGCCTTGTTGATAATTTCGAGTGCGCGCGCCGGCGCGGCATTGCCGGTAATTTTACCCTCACCCGGCGCTTCGCGTCCGCCTCTCGCTGAGGGAGAGGTGCGCGGCGCAGCCGGCTGTGAGGGTCGTTTTCCAGCGCGCAATTTTTTTTGAGCAAGATCGAGAAGTTGCTCGCGCGGCCCAACTTCGTCGACCAGACCGAGCGCCAACGCTTCCCGCGCAGAATAAAGTTTACCCTTTAAAATTATCTCGCCGGCTTTTTCCGCGCCGATGAGTCGCGGCAACCTCGTGCACCCGCCCCAGGCCGGAATCAATCCGAGCGTCGTCTCGGGAAGACCGATCCGCGTCGCCGGATCATCCGAGGTCACGCGCCAATCGCACGCCAGCGTGATTTCGTAACCGCCGCCCGCGCACGCGCCGTGGATCGCGGCGACGCTCGGAATTTTCAGCGCGGCGATCCGATTGAACACGCGCTGGCCTTCGGCAATGAAGTCGCGCAGCCCGCCGCTTTGCGCCTGTCGCAAAAGTGTCTTCAGATCCGCGCCGGCGATAAAAATCGATTTTTTCGCTGAGGTGATGATCAGTCCGCGGACCGAGGAATCCTTTTCGATAATGTCGAGATGTTGCTTCAGCTCGTTGATTGTGGCGCCGTCGAAAATGTTCGCGGCGGAGTCCGGCCGATCGAACGTGAGCGTGCAGACGTCATTGTCGATCTTGCGCTGAATCATTGAGGCTGTGGCGGTTGCCGGCATGACGTTGATTTTCGATTGTTTCCGCTAAATGCCAAGAGCGGAGGTAGGGACGCCGCGCTGCGGCGTCCGCGCTCAGCGCCGCGCGACGACCCTACCAATCGATTGCGCCTCTTTCGGCCGGGTGTTACAAACGCCACATGGTCGGCAAACTTTTAGGACCGGAGATCAGGAGCTTGATCGACGCGCGCGA